>CAZDDH010000225.1:0-14706 GCA_964504165.1 uncultured Rickettsiales bacterium
ACGAGTGGTGACCACAACATGTAGGGGGTGGAGGCGCTAACCGTCTACCCCCCTATTTGAAATTTGGGATCAGTGGCGATACTCGAAATCAGTTTCTCGTTCGCCTCCGGCGAATCAGCAGACTCGTCGAAACTACAGTTCGCTGCAGAGGGACTCCTCCCCCCGGATCCCCCCGCTCCTGCAAAAGGGACATTACCACTCAGTCTTTTTGCGACATAAACCACGACGATCGAAAATTCGTCATCATCATGAATCTCGGAACACAGATCGCATTCCTCCGATTCAGGAATCTGCTCCCTACTTTCGTAGTACTGAATACCTGCATTCTCACGTAGGCAGAAAGTAGCCAGCCTTTTCACCAGGCAGGCGTTTTCAACGAATTTCTCTAGTACGAATGCTGCCTCCGCTATCGATATATCTATCGCAGTAGCAACATACGAAACCGTAACATTCATATCCGAGTGCGCGACGCCGTTCGCAAAGAATTCGTCTACCGCACGTAGTTCGTTTTCTAGCTTAGGGTGTTGCTTGAGCAAGGTACCTAACTCGTCGCAGTACATACTCGAACTCCCTTCTTATCACGGCGCTCGGAAATGCTATATCGTTATTCGCATAAATGACCGTCCGTACATCTCTGCCCAAGTTACCATCGGACCCCTCCACCGTCCAGTAACAATTTAGAGAATCACCATTGAACCGCCCGCCTGTCTTCTCGATGCCACCTGAGTAAAATTCGCTTTTGGTGAAATCCTCGTCCTTGTTTGCAGAGATGAAGCCAATTATCGTGCCATCCTGGGCCCTGATCGCACCTCTTCGATTCCTTGTCTCGTTGCCCTGCATGAGAGTTTTCACAGCATTATTGAGATTAAGTGGTCTTAACTGTGTCACATCAAGGAACATTCTGACAAACGTCGCACAGCGGTTGAATTCCTTTGTGTAATCATCCCCTTGTTGCAGCTTGTGGATGCGAAGTTCCACGTTCCCCGATTCTCTGTCCACGTTGAGCACGGTGGATGCCCTCGAATCGACCTTCTCGTATTTTCGGATTCGATATGTCACTCCATCTTCGATAATCTCTTGAGGTTCAAGCGTCTTCCACCACGTTCGCAAGGACACCCATTTGGAACGAAACTCCCTTGCTCCGGCGCGTACAGTTGCCAGCTCCGTCAGCACCGGATTCTCAACTACTTCCGGCTCGTCGAGGAGACTTTCTTTTCCGGCTCCACGCAAGGTTTCTAGTATGAATTGTCTATCAAAAAGTGATGCAATCTGGTCCTGACTGGCCGTATACAGATACACTCGTTGCTGGCCGAACGACTCAATATCATCAAGAAATAGAATGACATTCCTTGCGGATATCTTTCCGTCTAAAACGGCCTCAATTACCCAGTCCTTTACCTTGTCCCAGTCACCAGAATAATGACGCCGATGGTTCTTCAAGAAACGCTGCACTTCTTCTTTGACACGCAGCGACTGTAATATATTCAGCGCTTCCTGCACCTGTTCAATTCTGTCTGCCATCTTGTTTCCCTCTCCCTCATCTCCTACCGTTAGCTTTAAGTACCGCCGTCACCTAGCGCCGGGCGTCTCTACGCACCCAACCGTCGCCCCACACTCAGAGCAGGCTTATAGCTGCGGGTCGCCCCCCAACTCGAAGTAATCCGGAATCCGGACACCCCGCGATTCGATGCGGTCCGATTTCCGGACTGTTGTCCTCACCCTGACCAGCCTCGCTCACCTCCAGCACGGAATTGGCTCACTGGGTCGTCAGTTCAAGGCTTGCAGGTCTTACAAGCCCGATACCCAGCATCGATCGCGGCCTGCCGGCTATAGAACTTCTTCGTGCAGGCCTTGCAACCGTAGTAGCGGCACCCTGGCTTGTGGAAGATCTTGCTCTCCGTGTTGCCCACGTAGACGGTGCCCGCATCTGCCTCTTCAGCAAAGCCAGTCAGACCAAGCCCAAGGACCACAGTTGAAGCCAGCAAACCCTTCAAGAACTTTCTTCTTTTCATGCGTCCCTCCAAGCGCATGATACCATCCGCCACCACCACCACCGCAATACTGAACAAACCCAGGCAGAACCTAGGGTTTCTAGGGATTTGACCCCCGAATTTGTCCTATAACATTAAATTCCTTGTGAATTCTGTTCAGTACTACCCGCAATCAGGAATCCAAACCCTCCCAAGCTCGTTCAACAAGTAGGCACTGGGGACAGGCGTGGGCCGCATGGAGGGACCGTGAAGAACCACGGCGTCGTGCGCGTCCGATCACCTCATCTCTACCGGGTGGCCGCTCTGCGCGAGTTCATCGACGAGAAGCTCCGCTTCCGGCGCAACCCGATGAAGGCTCTGGCCGCCGAGCTCGGAGTCAGCCCCCGGCGAGCTCGAGCAATCCTCGGCCAGGAGGTGTGGACCTGGGACGTCTACGTCCGGGTGATGCGATTCGTCGGGTTAGACCCCGTGGCGTTCCTGGACCCACATCCAAGCCGTGAGGAGTGCCGCCGCATCCTGGCCGTCTTGGCCGGTTGCGGTGTCCCCGTGGACGTCGTGGAGCTCGTCAGGCAGCAGCTGGCTGGTAGCGAGGTGGACTGGTCAGAGGAACTCTCGCTGACGGACTTCGAAACGGTGCCGCCCTCGAAGCGATCGGCTCCGTCGTGGTTCCCGTGGTTCTGGCGGAAGGGCTGACCGTGCGTTCAGGAGATCAGGCGTTCAGTGAACAGAAGTGCCCTACCCGGAACAGCGCTGTCCCACCCCTGGATTGCTGGCAGGTAAGCGAACGACTCCACAGCGGCGGGGCGGGGATTCGTGAAGCTGAGAAGATTCGTGTAAGTGCATGTTGTTACTAGAGTTTCTAAATTATAGAGTTTTCTTTAATTTAGTTTGACCCGATACTGAACGGGGTGTGTAATGGTTTTCATGGATAGCTTCGACCAGCCCAGCAGAGTTCCCGCGTGGGTCCTACCTACGGTAGGATGGCCCCGACAGGGAGCACCCGTGCCAGGCAAACCCACGACCCCAGGTCCGGATGTAGTTCGCATCCGTGATCGAGGACAGGTGACCGCCCTCAAGGCGAAGGTGGCTGCGCGCTGCGCGGCTATCGCCAGCCCAGGTGATTCCCAGACGTGGCTGCAGTTCTTAGCTAGCCGAATCCCCGGCATGACCTACCACAACTTGGCCGGCCTGCTGAATCGGGATTCGATGACGTTCGATAGCTACAAGAGAGTCTGCCGAGGCGTCGGCGTGGACTGGCGCCTCTGGCTGGAGGAGATCGACTAGAGCACCAAACAAACGAGGCCCGCTGGCAATGGTTTGGCGACCCACCAGCGGACCCCGAAGCACCAACCCCCAACAAAGGGAGCAAGTAACGTGAGAGTACCCTTCACGCGCCCAAGGCGCAACAATTCCACACCTCCGGCATCCCGCCTGCGGCCCCTTCTACGCCGTTTGCTGGGCTACCCTCCGCCGGCCCCGCCGGCATCCCCCTGCACCCCCGCCAAATCGCCCACCGGCCGGGATCTCTACTGCCTGGGCGAACTCCGTTTCCGATCCAAGCTTTCCCCCTCGGACGTCCTCGCGATCCGCGAGGACTATCCGCGGGGCGGCGTGACCCAGAAGGAACTCGCCAACCGCTACGGCGTGAGCAAGAACACCATCGCCAACGTGCTGCAGGGGATCACCTGGCCGGACCCAGAGGGGGTGCGCCGTGTCCACACCTAGCAGCCCAGCTGCTGCCGTCGTTTCCCTTGCGTTTCCGCGCCGGCGCCATGCTACGCTGAAACCGACCCACGACGCCGACGAAGGAGGGACCATGTCCCGCCATCGCCGTGGTGTTCGTTCTTCCGGCCGCGCTCTCCGCGCGGTCCGCCCCCTCAACGCCGGCAACGTCTCCCGCCTGGCCCAGCTCGCCGGAGGTGCGCCATGAACCCTGGCGAACGACTGGCGCTCTTCCTGTTCTCGCTCATGTCCAACGCCGAGAAGCTGAAGGTCGTTGCGAGCGGGCCGGACCACATCGGCCACAACCTCCAACTGGCGGGGATGGCCCCCGACGTCGTCACCAGCGCGCTGACGGAGCTGCAGGCCCTGTGCACGCGCTACCAGCAGATCCTGGCCGGAGGTGTGAGATGAACCACCTCCAACCTCTCGCCCTGAAGGTCGTCCGGGACTCCAGCTGGGACGACCTAGCCACTCGTGTCGAGTGCTTCATCTGCTTCGACGACATCACCGACGAGCACCACCACCTGGTGGACGCCCATCCCGTCTGCAGCGACTGCTTCACCTGCGCCGACTGCGGCGACGAGCTACGGGACGACACCGCCGTCTTCCAAGACGACGAGCTCTTCTGTCCCGTCTGCCACGAATCCAACAACAACACCGAGAGACAAGCATCATGAACGTACAATCAGCACCCCAGGTCCCAGCCATTCGGGCCCAGGCAACTCCTATCCTCCAGGCCCTCAAGACCGGCAACACCGGTGCCATGGTCCAGGCCGCAATCGCTGCCGCCGGCGGCGACGAGGAGATCGCTCTCCGGCAGCTCGCCGGGATGGCCATCGAACTCCGCCGGGAAAACGTCGCCGTCATCGGCGACCACGAAGCCTTCATCCGCCGTACCCGAGACGGCGAGCTCCTGCAGATCGTCCGGCCGGTCCGGCTCTCCGTGAAGGACGACACGTTGTGGCAGATGCCCAAGCGCCGGCCGAAGATGGACGACCGCGGGCAGCACGTCCTGGACCACAAGAAGAAGTGGGTCTGGGAATCCGTCCCCATCAACCCAGAGGTCGCGAAGATCACCGCCGACGGTCTGCTCCGGATCGATGAGGTCGTCGGCTCCTCCAAGGCGGTCCAGATCACCGAGGAGACCGGGCCGCCCATGCGAGTGACCTTCGATGTCCGGCTTGTGGCGGCCGCCCCGGACACCGGCAACCCCGTCTGCGTCCAGTACACCCACGTCGAGGAGGCCGAGCACGTCATCTTCGAGCTGCTGGGGAAGTTCGCGGTGGACTCGCCGGAGAGCTGCTACCCGTGCACTCGCCGGGAAGCAGAAGCCGAAGCGCGCAAGGGGTGGCGGTTCTGGGCCGAGTACGGCGACGAGGGCTACTTCTGCGACATGCGTCACAGCACCTACCTGGACCTCCGCAAGAAGTTCACGGAGGTGCTCAAGTACACGAGGCGCAAGGGCTACACCATCGCGCTGCGCAATGCGATGAAGAAGCACCCGGCGTTCGGCGGCCGGACCACGTTCAAGGTCGATGCCAACGGCGAGTGCGTGATCGGCGTCAAGGGCTGGGCCGGCAAGCCCGAGGCCGTCGCCACCATGCTCGACATCCAGAAACGACTGGCCAACGGCCTGCCCCTCCCGGAAGACGTCGGGGTCATCGACGGGAACATCATCGACGACGACACCGATCGCGAATTCGCCCCCGGCGACGAGCCGGAGCTCGCCGCCACCTTGGACGCCATCGACGCCGAAGAGCAGGCCCTATCCGAGGAGGAACAGGAACGCAATGCGTTGATCGCCTACATCGACAAGGCCATCGGCTACCTGTCCCAGGACGCCGCCGCAGCCCTCGACTACGACCCAGCCAACAACACCATCGACGAGCTCCGCACCATCAAGGCACACGCTGACAAGGCCGCCGCCAGCGAGGAGGGATAGACCATGCAGATCAGCAGCATCGAGAGTTCCATTTTCGGCAAGTACAGCCTCCTCCAGCCCGAATGCCCGGTGGTCGTCATCACCGGCCCGAACGAGGCCGGCAAGACCACACTCCTCAAGGGCCCCGCGCTGGCCATCGACGACGGCCGCAAGGGCTTCCCGCTGATCGGCAAGACCGGCGCCCGCTTCTGGGTCAAGGCGATGTTCCAGGGGGACAACGGCGATGCGCCACTAGCCCTCACCCGTGAAGTGAACCGCCGCGGCAAGCACACCCTCGAGATCGACGACGAGCCCGGCAAACTCGCCGACGGCCAGGCCGTCATCAGCGAGCGCCTCGGAGAAGCCCCCACCTTCAGCCTCTCGGACATGCTGGGCATGACGCCCCAGAAGCGTCTCAGGTGGATGGAGGACAAGATCCTGCAGTCCGTTGATCGTGACCTGTCCCAGGACGTGGCTCGGTTCGCCGGCAAGCTGGTGACACTCTGCGGGTACGACGAGATGCCCAAGAGCATCACCCAGGAGGACCTGGTCAAGATCCTCGATGACCTCCGGGGCATCGAGAAGGCCTCGCACTCGGAGGCGCTACGCATCGGCCGGGCCGTGAAGCAGGACGAGAAGGAAGCGAAGTCCGACGAGCTCCCTGACGGTACGGTGGATAGCTGGCGCAAGAGGATCGCCGACCTGGGCACCGAGGCCGGTACCGTCGCCCAGGAGCTGGGCAAGATCGACGGCGCCCAGCAGGCCCGGGCCAACCTGGAGACGCAGATCGCGGGGACGGAGGCCGTGGTCACCGCGGCGCAGTCCATCGACCTGGCCGCGCTCCGGCAGGAGTGGGAAGCGCGAATCAAGGGCCACGAGGATGGCCAGAAGGCCGAACGCGCACTCCTCGGCGAGAAGGTGAAGGCCAGCGAGGAGTCGCAGGAGGCCGAGGCGGCCGCCAAGGACAAGTACACCGAGGCCCACAAGAAGCTGGCCGCCGTCACCGGCACGGTCGAGGCCCTGACGAGCATCCCAGAGTTCCTGTGCACCGACTGCCAGGAGCGCATGAAGACGGAGCACGCCGCCGCGCAGAGCCGGTTGGAGGCGGCGAAGAAGGCGGCCGCCGGCGCCAACGCGCAGCTTGGTGCCGCCGAGCGACAGCACACCGCGGCGACGAAGGCCGTGACCAGCCAGAAGCGCACGTTCAAGGCTGCCGAGCGCACGACGGACGCCGCCCGCAAGAAGATGGACGAAGCCCTCCAGGCTGCCGAAGCGACCATCGAACGCGCTCAGGGCGCCTCGGAGAAGCTGGAGCAGCTGCGCCAGGAGCTGATGGACATCCCCGATGACCTGTCTGCGAGCTCGCTCCGTGAGCAGCTCGCCGGCATCAAGGCCGAGCAGGCCGAGTGCCAGAAGAAGGCCGACGCCCTCACGGACAACGCCGCCATCTTGGCCACCCGGGAGCAGCGCCGGATCGACCTGAGCAAGGCGAAGAGACGCCGGGACGACGCCCGGGACCTCCTGGCCGAGCTCGGCCCCGAAGGCTTGCTGGGGCGCCTGTTGTCCCAGGCAAGCGCGCCGTTCCTGGAGCGGGTCAACTCCATCTTGGAACCGGTCACCGGATCCCGGGTGTGGGTGGACACTCGAGGTGGGTTCACGTGGGGCTACGAGCGTGCCACCGACCTCGAGCGCCACGTCCCCATCGAGACCGCCTCCGAGTCCCACCAGCTCGCCGCGATGACCGCCTTCGAGATCACCGCGAAGACCTACCTCACGGGCTGGCGTGCGGTGTTCATCGACGGCCTCGAGGTGATGGGTCACGACCGACGGACGGCGTTCGTGAAGCAGCTGATCAAGTGCTGCGACGTGGATCTTCTCGACAATGCCTGGGTCGCTTCCGTCGCCGATGGATGGACGCCGCCTGTGGGATGCCACGTCCAGGAGCTCGCGGCCTAATGGACCTGCCTACCCTCAACGACCGCCAGCGGGCCGCGGTGACCAGCGATCACAACCAGATCCTGGTCATCGCCCCCGCCGGCTCCGGCAAGACGCACACGTTCACCCACCGGGTGGCCCGTCTCCTCGAGGAGGGAGCCAACCCGGCACGGATCCTGTGCGTCACGTTCACGCGCTCAGCTGCTGCCGAGATGAAGGACCGGGTCCGGACCATGACCGGCGCCCGCCATCTCCCGGACATCCGGACCGTGCATAGCTGGTGCGCCAACCTCCTGCGCCGCTTCCCCGACGCCATCCGCCGCGGCCGGGATTTCACCATCTACGACGAGAAGGACCGCGAAGACCTGATCCGCGTCATCGCCGAGGACCTCGACGCCCACCCGAAGCCTTGGACCTGCAAGCTCCAGACGCTGGAGAAGTTCGAGAACGTCATGGACGAGTACCCGCGCCGGCTCCAGCAGGGCAACGCCCTGGACTTCGACCAGCTGGAGAATCTGGCGCTTTGGCTGCTCCAGCATAGCGAAGAAGCCCAGCAGCAGCTGGTCGACCACTACGACCACGTGCTGATCGATGAATTCCAGGATACGAACTTCGCCCAGGCTCTCATCTTCTCCCAGCTACGGCCGAGAAACCTGTTCGTGGTCGGGGACCCTCGGCAGTCCGTGTACCGCTTCCGAGGAGCCAAGATAGAGATCATCCTTGAGCGGGCCGCCCGGGACGACTGGGAGGTGATCCAGCTCGTCACCAACTACCGCAGCGTTCCGTCCGTCGTCGACGTCGCCAACCACATCGCCGCGGGGATGGACGGCGCCGGCGTGGTTCGGCCGATGGAGGCGGCTAGGGTTGCGAAAGTCGGGGATATCCCTATCGACAAGACAGGGGCAGACGACTATCCCATCGCAGATGATTTGGAATGCGAACTGGACGCCGGCCGATCCCCCTCCGACTTCGCCGTTCTAGCCCGCCAGTGGAAACACCTCCAACCCATCCGGAGAGCGCTCGAGGCGGCCGATATCCCCGTCCGCTACATGGGGAAGCAGACCGACCCCTGGGACACCAACGACGGCCGCATGCTCGCCCGGGCGCTCCGCTTCTGGGTGAACCCCACCGACCTCAACCTGGCCCGCTGGCTCGACGGCTGGGGCGTCGAGGGCAATCGGTCCGGGGACTTCCGGGAGGTGAAGGTCAAGGTCTACCGGGAACGCCTCTCCATCCTGGACGTCCTGGCCGAGGATCACTCCTGGGGCAGGTTCCAGAGGGTGCGGCGTGTCCGCGCCGAGGAGATCGCCGCCGGCCGGGAGCCCGACGATGTCCGGAGCCTTCTCGAGTGGCTCTGGAACCTCTTCCTCGGCAATCCGAACGACGGCCCCGACGCCCAGCTGTCCACCATCCCCGATGACGTCGAGACCGTGGACGAGTGGATCGACTGGTACACCGTCCGCCGCATCCTCGATCGCGTGGCCGAGACCGCCGATGAAGAGGGCGTGGTCCTCACCACCGTGCACGGGGCCAAGGGCCTCGAGTGGCCGGTGGTGTACCTCGCCAGCGCCGTCGATGGCGTCTATCCCACGGACCGCAAGAGCGCTGACGCTGGCGACCTCGAGGAGGACCGCCGGGTCTTCTACGTGGCCGCCACCCGGGCGCGCGACCGCCTGGTGTTCAGCTTCCCCACCACCATCGACAAGGGCTGGGGCGACCCCCGGCCAGCCAAGCCAACGAGGTTCCTGGATGGCTACCTGGAAGGAGGTGCCCTTTGATTCGCAACACCATCATCACGGCGGCTTTTGCCGCCGCTCTCATCACCATCAGCATCGGGAGCTCGCCGACCGTGGCCAAAGCACGAACCATCAAGCCGGAGTTCTTCGACGACGAGATCCTGGGGCTCCAGTGCTCCAGGGATACCAGGCTTCTCTACCAGTCACTTTGGGTTCAGGCAGACGACTACGGAAACGTCCGGGGAGCTGTCCGCCGAGTACGCCTCGACGCCTTCCCCTACGACGACGATCTGGAAGACGACGATGTCCGGGCGATGCTGGACCAGCTGGAAGGGACGGATCCCGAGCCTCGGATCGTGCCCTACGCCGTAAACGGGCAGGCCTACTTCCACCTGCCCAAGCTCTACGAGCACCTGCATGCCAGGGAGCGAAAAGCGGTCGATCATGGCACCGCGCACCGCCGATGCCCCGAAAAACCCCGATCACGTGATTTCAACCACTTAGACGATCCGTGTACGACACGTGTCGTCAACGTGACGACACCAACCGTCTTCTTTGGTTCTGGTTCTGGGGATGGTTCTGGAGATGGTTCTGGGGTTGGATGCGCGCGGGCGCGCGCGAGGTTATCCACAGGTAAGGGGGAAAATGTGAAAACGGAAGAAGAGCCGGTCAAAGGGCCAGCCTTCATCCAGATGCTCCGCGAAAGAGGTGACCACAAGCGAGCCGACGAGCTCGAGGCGAAGGGGGGTGTCCGATGACCCCTCAACGACGACCGAAGCGACGACGGCCGGTCAACCGGTATCGACATCCGGATCACCGCTACTACCTCGCCCGCTGCCTGGCCAGGTACCGAGACGAGGCGGGCCTCACGAACGCGGAGATCGCCAAACGGCTCGACGTCTGTGCGCCGGCGGTCACCAACTGGATGAACGCCTTCCGTTGTCCGCCGCCGGCGATGCTCCGCTCCGTGCTCGAGATCCTGGCTGTGAGCGAAGACCGGCTGCGCCGGGACATGGAGGGCTTCGGGTATCGCCTGACGCCGCCGTCGCCAGTGGGCCCCACCTGGTGGGAGCGGGCGGAGGTGCGGCCATGACCCCCGTATACGACCTACAGGACCTACGGGACACGATCGAGGGGAGCTTCCACGACGAGGACCAGGCCGAGATCGACCTCAGCAACGGGGACATCAACCTCGAGGAGCTCAAGGCAGTCCACGACGAAAGCGAACGTCGCCGCAACGACGCATGGGAGCGGATCGCGGAGATGTGCGGGGAGGTGACGCCATGACCCTCGACGAAGCCATCCGGTTCATCCAGAGGCAGGGCAAGCGACACCAGCCGGGGACGCTGTTCGCCGGCAGATTCGCGGATGTGGAGGAGAAGCTCCGCGAGCTGCAGGAGGCTCGTCAACGCCTCGCCACGGTCGAGTCCATCGAGCTCCGGGATCCCAACCGACTGGACGTCCCCGACGGCAGTAACGTCGTCCTCTCCGGCCGCGGTGTGGTCCTGCAGGTCTTGGGCAAGGGAGGTGGCCAGTGAAGCCGATGAACCTCCGACGCCCCAAGGACAACCGCTGGATCGCCTGGATGTGGAACTGCCCGGGGTGCGGTGTCTCCATGACGGCCAAACCCGACGACAACGAAACCGAGGAGTCCATCCGCAGGAACCCCCGCTGCGACGAGTGTGAAGAGCGGCACGAGAAGCGGAAGAAGGCTCCCCAGGTGGAGATGTTCCATTGACCAGCTCGTCCCCACTCGTCGGAGCGCCCGAAGCGTCACGCCTTCTAGGCGTGCCGATTTCGAGCCTCCGCGAGTGGGCCAGGCGGGGCAAAATCCCGTGCTATCGTATCGGCCGCCACTGGCGGTTCGACATCGAGGAGATCAAGGAGGCGACCCGTGTGCCCAGCTCACCGCAAACGCGGACAGGGCGGCCTACCCCGCGGCCTGGTCCGCAACAAGGCCAAGGGGAAAACCTACTGGCGGTTCCTGTACACGGATCACCACGGCGACCGTCAGAGCGTCCAGATCGGAGCGGTGAGCAAACGCGAAGCGGTGACGACGGCCCATCAGCTGCTGGCAGAGCTGTCCGAAAAGGGAAGGTTGCACCCCTCCGACGCCCCAGCGTCAGTCGGGTGGAGTGAGTTCGTCGACGGGTACTACCTGGCCTACCTCGAGGAACAGAAGGCGCCGGCGACCATCGCGTCCGAACGCGCTTCACTGGGCTGGCTGGGAGAGTACTTCCTGGCCATGCCGATCACGGCCATCACCACCGGTGACGTCGAGGACTACAAGCGCTGGCGTCGCGTCCACCGCGGGGCCCACGGCAAGGGCAAGGCGCGCCGCGTCCCCAAGGGCCAGACCAGCGCCCGCACCATCAACCTGAACCTCCAGGCCTTCCGCAACGTGATGAACTACGCCCGCCAGCTCGGCAAGCTCGAGCAGGTGCCGGAGGTGATCCGTCTGCCGGAGAAGGCAGAGCGCCGGCCTCGCAAGTACATCGAGGCAAACCAATTCGAGACGGTGATCGACGCCGCCGGCCCAAAGCGCCGACTGTTGGTGATGTTCGCGCTGTACACCGGGATGCGTCCTGGCGAGATCGCCAGCAGGACTCTGGCGGACCTGGAATTCGACCGCGGTCTGATCAGGGTGGACGACCACCCCGAGCAAGGGTTCATGGTGAAGGCCGGCCAGCGCCGGCTGGTGCCGATGTTGCCGAAGCTCCAGGAGGAGCTCGAGGCCGCCCGCGACGAGTTCCCCACCAGCGGGCCTATCTTCGAGGGCCAGTCCCTCAAGATGACCCTCCGCCGGGCGAGCAAGGCCGCCGGCCTGGACTTCGTCCTGTCGCCCCATGGATGTCGACATAGCTTCGCCACACGGGCGGCCTCCGATCGATGGCCGATTCGACTCCTTCAGGACTGGTTGGGGCACAGTGACCTGCGGATGATCTCCGAGGTCTACGTGCACCTGGACGAGAAGCCACTACAGGACCAGGCTGTCCGGACCCGTTGGGGGGAGGACGCGAAGGTCATCGATTTGCATAAGAAGGATGGATGATATGGGAACGATTTCTGACGGCTACATCAGGGGCAAACGGCTCTACGGAGGCGTCGTTGAACTGACGTTCAAGATCCAAGGGACACGGGATATCGAGGTAGGTACAACCTTCGACATATCGAGGTGTGAACGATTCGGAAAACGGGGAGAAGAGACAGCATTTGCCGAGCTAGAGCTATGCTCCAAGACGACGGGTCAGACTCTCGTGGTTCAAGGTGGAAGCGTCATTGTGGAACACGAAACAACCCTGGCGGATCTCCTTTTGAGTCTACAACCAGGTGAGGACTGGTTTTCAGTGAAAGCCAACGACGACGGAGAAATCACAATCCGTCAGGGGCCAGTGTTCAGGTAGCCTCCCTCCAGCAAATCCGTCGTCACGCATGCGTGAACTCTTTCCATGCTACTCTCCTAGAGTGCAGTCAACCTTCCCCACTTCTGACGCCCCAACGTGCCATACGGCGGACTGCACCTCTGGCCAAAACACCGCGGGGCGACCCTTTTTTTCTGTCCTGATGATCCAACTTGATGATCCAACCGCGGAAACGGCAGGCACAAAAAAACCCTTATGGATGGCCGCTAAAGCCAGTAACCATAAGGGTTTAGAGGGTGGTGGAGCGACGGGGGATCGAACCCCGGACCTCTTGACTGCCAGTCAAGTGCTCTCCCAGCTGAGCTACCGCCCCGAACTATGTGTTACAGGGATTTCTTCCCTGAATCTTTTTTGTTCGCCTTCTTCTTGGCCGGGGCCTTTTTCTTGGCCGGGGCCTTCTTGGTGGTCTTCTTGGCTGCCGTCTTTTTGGCGGGAGCCTTCTTCTTGGCTGCTGGCTTCTTGGCTGCAGCTTTCTTGGCCGGAGCCTTCTTCTTGGCCGGGGCCTTCTTCTTGGGCGCGGGCTTCTTCTTGGCCTCGACGACAACCTCTTCGACTTTAGGAGCTGGTTCGGGCTCGGGTTCGGGGGCCGGTGCGGCCTCGTCCCAACCAGCGGACCGGGCGGACTCGTCGATGTCCTCCTGGTAGTCCTTGATTCGCTCTTCGAGGGCCTTGACCTGTTCGAAGGCGAGGTGCAGCTCGCGGTTGCGCAGGGTGCCGTCCTCGATGAGCCGGTAGGCGGTCTCGCCTAGCTCGATGAGGAGACGGTCGCGGTCCTTGCGGAGCTGGTAGATGTCGATGCGGTTGCGGGTGATCTTGGCGGAGACGACGACCTCGTTGGCGGAGCGCTGGAAGATGTCGCGCATCTGATCGAAGAGGCCCTGGGCCTGCTCCTTCAGCTGGTCTCCGTCAAAAGGTTTCTTCTCGTCGGCCATGATCCGGGCTCCCAAATCGCCTCACCACGAGGCGGCGGAAAGATAGCACAGCTTGGGGAGCTGTCAATACCTTCGCGTGCTAGAATCTTTCGCCGGCTGAGGCTGCGAGGAACGGAAGGCCATGGAGAACGTCCAAGAACAAGTGTGCGCGCGGATCATCTGCCCCGACTGCGAGGACTGGTTGGTGCCCGCGGTGGCCGATCAGCCGGATCTCCCGGAAGATGAACAGGAAGACCTGCTGTGCATCAGCTGCCAGACCCGCTACCCGTGGCGGGGCGGGATGCTGAGCCTGGGCGGTTCGACGGCGACGACGCCCATCGCCCGCAAGTTCCCCGCCGGCGAACGTGAGGTGACGTTCCTGGAGCTGCTGGAAGAGACGATCCGGGTGGCGGTGAACAGCGACCGCACCTTCGAGGACGAGGTGTACGCGCTGCTGTCGTGGATGGACGTCTTCCCGGGCCAGACGGTGCTGCAGCTGGGCTGCGACGATGGGCGATTGATCCCGCCGCTGGCCAACGCGGTCTACCCGGGCATCTTCGTGGCCATCGAGCCAGACGCCGCGCTGCTGGTGAAGGCGCGCAAGCATTGCGCCCAGCAGGGCGTGGAGAACGTGCTGCTGGTGCACGGCGACCTGATGCGGCCGCCCATCCGGCCGGCGTCCTTCGACCGGCTGATCCTGTGCGGCGTGCTGCACGGGACGGACAGCCCGGCCCAGTACACGGAGTACGTGTCCCGGGCGCTGGTGATGGACGGCATCATCGGCGGGGCGGTGCTGGCGCGGTCCAACATCGAGAACATCGCCCGGCAGCAAGAGAACTTTGGCCGCAGCACGGGTGTGCACTTCACCGAGATCAACCAGTACGGCCAGGACCTGTGCCGCGGCGGGTTCAGCAGCTTCCAGATGGACCAGGCGAGCAACTGGGTGGCGCGCTTCGTGGCCCGCCTGGAATCCCCATGGGGTGGTGCCGCGGATGCCACCAGCTCCCACTGGATTCGGCCCACGTTTTCCGATTGACGAACAGCCGTTGACAGTTCCGCCCGCCGAGG
>CAZDDH010000226.1:0-14673 GCA_964504165.1 uncultured Rickettsiales bacterium
GAGGCGCCGCACCTTATATAAACCGCTCACTGGTTATGCAACCAGGGGGTCTAGTACCTCGTTTCAGAGGTACTAACCGTTCTTCCGGTTTCCCCTGGGCAGCTTGATACTGAAGGTCGTGCCGCGCTCGAGGGTGGGCAGCACGTCCACCGTACCTTTGTGCTCGGCAACCACCTTGTGGACCACCAGCAGTCCCAACCCCGTGCCCTGGGATGCCTTGGTGCTGACCATGGCCACGAACAGCTTGTCCACCACTTCGGGGGCGATGCCCGGCCCGTTGTCGCTCACCCGGATCTCCAGCTCGTCGTCGGCCAGGGCCCGCGTGGAGATGACCACCCGCGCATCCGGAATGTCGGCGGTCGCGTCGATGGCGTTGGAGACCAGATTGGCGAGGCACTGGTGCATCGCGTGATAGTCGAACTCGGTGGGATCCGCCGCCCGGTCCAGCTCGGTGACCACGTCGACACCCCCCTGCTCCGCCTTGACACGCAGGGTCATCTCCACATCTTCGACGAGCTGGCCTGGATCGTGGAGGTCCAGTTCCGGCACCCGGTCCTTGGCGTAGTTGAGCAGGTCCGCCACCAGCGAGGAGATCACCTGGATGTTGCGTTCCACCATCTCCCAGCCCTCGGCTCGGATGTCCGCGTCGTCCAGGCGCTTGCCCCGGTTGTAGACGTAGGCCCCCCCGCGTAGCCCCTCGAGGATGTTCTTGATGGAGTGGCTGATGGAGGCCACCGTCTGGCCCGTCGCCGCCAGGCGCGCAGAGCTCACCAGTTCTTCCCGCAGCGTCTGGATGTCGCGCAGGTCCTGGAAGAAGAACACCTTGCCGATCTCGGCCTCCCCTTCCAGCAGCGCGATCGCCGATGCGAGGATGGGGACCGGCTTGCCGTCCCGGGCGATGATGGCGGTCTCGAGCCGGTAAAAACCAAACGGTCGCGAGCCGTCCAGGACCGATTCACGGTCAGCCGCCTCGCTGACCTCGTCGACGAACAGCTGGGTCCAGTGGAGCTTGCCGACCACCTCCCCCTCTTCGTAGCCGGTGAGCCTGCGGGCCACCCGGTTGCAGATGCGCACCACGCCGCCCTCGTCCGTGGCGATCACCCCACCCAGGGAGTTCTGGATCAGCATGTGCTGGAAGTGGTCCGATCGCTCCAACTCCTCGCGGGAGTCGCGTAACACGTGGGTCATGTGGTGGAACGAGTCGGCGAGCTGCACGATCTCGTCCCCCTTGTGCGCCTGGTAGACTTCACAGGTCCGGCAACCCACCAGCTTCTGGGGGAAACGGGACTCGTAGCCCTCGCACGGCGTCCCGTCCACGTACCAACACTGCAACGACGTGTCCTGGTGGACGACGCAACCGGTCTGGTCGCAGTTCTTGATCTCCCAGCACCGCACAGGGCGGCCAAAATCAAAATCCACGTCCAGGTTGCCGACGGAAACCTCGTCGGCCAGACGGGTGAACACCTCGATGGGCCGCGTCATGAACCTGAAGTAGCGTTGAGCGGCGACCATGCCCAGCAACGTCAGGACAGCCAGCACTCCGAGGAACATGAGATTCAGCCGGCCGACAAAACTGCTGATGCGCGCGGTGGTGACACCGATGTAGAGCACACCAACACCTTGGGTTTTGGCCCGGATCGGCGCGGCGACCTCCAGATAACGCTCGCCCTCGATGGTCACCTTGCGGGGAGCAGCAGCCCCGGATGCGGACGAGGGTTCGCCCCCATAGCCAAGCACCGCATCCGGCGGATCCCACGAAAACGTGTGGGCCAGTACCTCCCCGTCCCGGTGCACGATGACTGCGTATCCGACGGTCTCGTCCGCACTCTTGAGGTCGGAGAGCAAGGTCTCCAGGCAGACCGTGTCCGCGACCGCCGGGCAATGGCTCGCCTGGTTCGCAACCACGGAAGCGGTCGCGGCCGCGTTGTTGGCGAATTCACCCACTAGCTGATCGCGCAACACGAACTGGAAGATGACCGTTCCGGATAGCCCCAGCAGGAGCAACAGGGTACCTGTGCTGACGAGGATCTTGTTGGCTAACGAGAGCTTGTAGAAAAGCGGGAAGTGTTGTTGCCGGCCCGCGGACTCAGGGGGTGGGCCGGACAAGGTAGGATCATCGATCCAGCGGCAACATCAGCCGAACTGGACCGACTCCCCCTTCTTCGACAGTACATTCTCCACGAGCTGTATCAATCGCCCCGGATCCACCGGCTTCTCGATGAACCCGTCTGGCTTGCGCGTCCGCAGACCCTTGGCGATGTCCCCCCAGTCGATGTTCATCTCTTCCTTGATACCCGTGATCATAATCAGGGCGATGTCGCGTAGCGCCTCGTCCTTCTTGAGGCGCGAGAAGAGCTGGATACCGGATCGACCGGGCATCATCAGGTCCAGGCAGATGAGGTCCGGCGGGGTCTCCCGGATCAGATCTTCACCCTCGCGGGCGTTTTGGGCCGTGCGGGTTTCGAATCCATGGTCCAGCAAGATCGACTCGATGTAGCGCCGAACGTCCGGGTCGTCGTCGATGATCACTGCGTTTCTGATCTCGGCCATGGCTGAACCTTTCATCTTCCCCGGGCCTGTGATCTCCAATATGCCACTGACGCTATCACACTAGTGGTTGTGATTGGATTCCTGGTTATTCCATCAATCCAGGATCGCGGCCTTCAACAAGATGTCGAAGACACCGCCGGATTCCACGCCCGTTTCGTAGTGTTCCAGCAGCTGGCCGATGTGACGCTTGCAGTTGGCGCAGGGGGCCGCCATGTACTTGGCACCTGTGGCCTTGAGCTGATCGACCTTGACCTTTCCGGCGGTCATGCGGGAATCCATGAAGGTCTGCTCGCCGAAGGCCGTGACTCCCTCCTTGCCGTCCATTACCGCCAGACCACCACCGCCGCCGCAGCACCAGTTCTGCTGCCGGTTGGGGGTCATCTCGCGGACATCCGCGGCGATCATGTTGAGGATCTCGCGGGGCTCCTCGGTGACGCCGCAGCTGCGGGCGAAGTTGCACGGGTCGTGGTAGGTGACCGAGTGCTCGAACTTGCTCTTGTCGACCTTGATCGTGCCGTCCTTGAAGTAGGGCAGGGCCAACTCGAAGATGTTGGTGACCTCGTAGGGCAGCTTGCCGTTCTCGCCCCAGTAGTTGGGGCCACCAATCTTCTTGGCGATGCGGTAGGCATGGCCGCACTCACCGATGCACAGGGTCTTGACGCCGAACTTCAACGAGGCGTCGTGCAGCAGCTTGTTTTTGCGCTTCATGTGGGCGTCGTCACCGGAGAAGAGGCCGAAGTTGGCGCCGTCCACGGCCTCGGTGCTCATGGTCCACGACAGCCCGGCCATGTGGAAGAACAGCCCCACGCCCATCATGGTCTCCGGGAAGGAGATCAGATCGGCGGAAGCGGGCACGAACAGGATGTCGGCCGGCTCGTCGATGGGGATCTTGATCTTGACGCCACACTCGTCCTCGACCTCTTCCTCGAGGAACTCCAGGGCAGCGATGATGGCCTTGGGAGGCTGGGCCTCGTCATTGCCGAACTTGTCGGAGATATCCTGGGTATCCTTGATGCGCACCGGCGACATGCCCAGGTTGTGGGCCGTGGCCCGGCCCTTTCGGGTGAGCACGGAGTTATCGATGCCGTAGGGGCAGAACACGGCGCAACGACGGCAGCCGGAGCACTCGTAGAAGTTCTGGACCCACTTCTCGAACTCCTCCTTGGTCAGCTCACCCTTCTTGAACATGCGTCCCATCAGGGTGTTGTTGGCCTTGTAGAGGTCGCGAATCAGGTCCGAGCGCTTGGCCGGATTCTTCTCCGGCGTGGGGTCGGCCTGGTACACGTGGCAGTTGTCCGCGCAGGTGCCGCACTTGGCGCAGATGTCCATGTACAGCTGCAGGACCCGGGGTCCCTTGCGGATGGCGTTGACGGATTTGACGATGGCGTCGTTGTGTTCGTAGCTCATGATGGTCCCCTTTAAAGCTTCTGGACCAGTGACTGGCTGTAGAAGATCCCTGGGATGTGCAGGAACTTGCTGAAGGGCATGTAGATGAACAGCACCTGCGCCAGCAGGAAGTGCGCGAGGAACCAGGGGTTGCTCGGTACCACCACCTTGCCGAAGGTGAACAGGGCGATGAAGTAGGGCCGCGTCTCGGTGGCCAGGTCGATGTGGGCCGCGCCCCAGAAGCGCATGGCGTCACCGGTGAGCACGATGGCGATGATCAGCACGAGGGCAAAGTAGTCCTCCATGTCGCTGATCTCCCGCACCGAACCGATCATGAAGCGGCGGATCATCAGGAACGTCGCGGCGATGAGCAAGATCACGCCGAAGGTCCCGCCGGTCCACGACGAGACCATGCCTTGCATGTCCTCGGGGAGGAAGAACAAGGCCTCCCAGAAGACCCGGATGTGCCCGAAGAAGATGAAGAACAACATGGCGTGGAAGATGTAACTCCCGACCCACAGCCCCTTGTTGCCCTGGAACAAACCGCGGAACAGCATCACTTCCTTGAGGACGCCCGCGATCAACTCACCGCCGGACTTGGCTCCGGGGTAGATCGTCATCTTGCCCACCGGCGCCTTGGACCACTTGGCGACGCGCATCGCCAGCCCGACCACCAGTACCAAGATCGTCAAGAAAGGAAGGATCTGCCCGACCACGAGTTTGACGAAATCCATGTACGCTCCCAACCACCCCATAGGTAATTAAGTTACTCGTCTTTATGGCAGCCATTTCCTAACTTCGAATTGCCCATAAGTCAAGGAAACGACGAACTGCAGACGAGCTGCAGGAACGCCTCGAATGCGGCAAAAAAATACGACCGGAATTATGTGTATTAGCTCGTAATCCCGCGTGGATAGGAGTGGAACTGGAATCCGAGGGTGCTAGATACCGCCGCCGGCGGCGAACTCTTCCTCACGTGCAGGGGATTGCGTAATCCGGCTGCCGGGGGGGATCGACTTCACCAGCCACACGTTACCGCCAATGGTGGATCCCTTGCCCAGCACGATGCGGCCCAGGATGGTCGCCCCCGAGTAGATGATCACGTCGTCCTCGACGATGGGGTGGCGGGGGATGGACTTGATGGGGTTGCCGTTTTGGTCCAGCGGGAAGCTCTTGGCCCCCAGGGTGACCCCCTGATAGATGCGCACCCGGTCGCCGATGACGGCCGTCTCGCCGATGACCACGCCCGTGCCGTGATCGATGAACAGCCCCTCGCCGATGGTGGCGCCGGGGTGGATGTCGATGCCCGTCGTCCCGTGCGCGTGTTCATTGATCATGCGTGGGATCAGCGGCACACCCAGGCTGTACAGAGCGTGGGCCAACCGGTGGCTGATCAGCGCCCGCACACCGGGGTAGCAAAACACCGCTTCGTCGGGGCTGATGGACGCCGGATCCCCCTCGAAGTGGGCCTTCACGTCCAGCTCCAGCAGGCGCTTGATCTCCGGCAGCTCGGCCATGAAGGTGCGGGTCGCCTCCAGGGAGATGCGCTCGTGGTGCTTGCACTGGGCGGCTTCGTAGTCACACGAGAAGCACAGGCCCCGCTGGATCTGGGTCTGCAGCATCGTCAGCACCCGGTCCAGGGTGGCACCCACGTGGAACCGCAGGCTCTCCTCGCTGAGCTCCGAACGGCCAAAATACCCCGGGAACAGCACGGATCGCAGCAGGCTCACCACCTGGATGACGTCGTCGGGGTTGGGCAACGGCGTGTTGCAGGGGTTCCAGCTGGAGTGGCGCTCCCCTTTGGTCTCGGAATGGCACAGGGACTCGACCACCGACTCCAGATCCGCAGGCTTGTGGCCCAGGATTGCCTCGGCGAGGCCGACCCCGGGTTCGGTGACGGACGGACGGGAATTAGCCATCGTTTTCCTCGAACAGCCAGGTGCTGAGATAGCGCTCCCCGGTATCGGGGAGCACGGCGACGATCAGCTTACCCTCGTTCTGTGGCCGGGCGGCAAGCTGGAGCGCCGCCCAGACGTTGGCGCCGGCAGAGATGCCCCCCAGGATGCCCTCGGCGCGGGCCAGCTGGCGGGCGGTGCGGCCGGCGTCCTCATGCTCCACCTGGATGACCTCGTCGAGCAATTCAGTGCGTAGCACCTGGGGCACGAACCCCGCGCCAATGCCCTGGATCTTGTGGGGGCCGGGATCACCGCCGGAGAGCACGGGGGACCCGGTGGGCTCCACCGCCACGGCCTGGAACGACGGCTTGCGCTCCTTGAGCACCTCCGCCACGCCGGTGATGGTGCCCCCCGTCCCCACGCCGGCGACGAAAATGTCGATGGCGCCGTCCGTGTCCTGCCACAGCTCCTCGGCGGTTGTACGGCGGTGGACGGCGGGGTTGGCGGGATTGGCGAACTGCTGGAGGATGACGTAACGGCCGTCCCCGTCGGCCAACTCCTGGGCCTTGGCCAGGGCCCCCTTCATCCCCTCGCTCCCCGGGGTCAGCACTAGACGGGCCCCCAGGGCGGCCAGCAGCTTGCGCCGCTCGATGCTCATCGTGTCCGGCATCACCAGAGTCAGCAGGTAGCCGCGGGCGGCACAGACGAAGGCCAGCCCGATGCCGGTGTTGCCGCTGGTGGGCTCCAGCAGGATCGTGTCGTCCTGGATCAAGCCCTCCTCTTCGGCCGCGTCGATCATGCTCACGGCGATGCGATCCTTGACGCTGGAGAGGGGGTTGAAGGACTCCAGTTTGACCGCGACATGGCCGGGTAGCCCCTTGCCCAGGGTGTTGAGTTGGACCAGCGGTGTGTCACCTACGAGCTGCGTGATGTTGGCTGCAATGGATCCCATCATTACGTCCTCCCAGAACCGACCGCACCCCCGTGATCTGTGCGCCGGATAGGTCTTTGACCTAACTCCGATTCCAGGCTCGTCAACCCCGCACGCCTGATTAGTGGGCCGAAACGCCCTCTCCATTTCCCCATTTGTCCACTGTTTTTGTAGATATTTATGAAGTTATTCATATATCTTTCTACTTGCATATGCGAATCTTCGAATGTATTAATGAGTTGAATGGCAACGAGGTGAGTTCATGACGCACAGTCCCCCGCCGAACACGGCATCGTCCGACCACGAATTCGACCTGGAACGCGACCGCGCGCTGGCGGAGGTCCAGGCCGAGTTCTGCCGCATGATGGGCAATCCAAGCCGGCTGCTGATCCTCTACGCCCTGCGGGACCAGGAGCGTTGCGTGTCCGGCCTGGCCGAGCTGCTGGAGGCCCCCCAGCCCAGCGTCTCCCAGCATCTGGCGGCCATGCGCAAGCTGGGCATCGTGCAGAGCCGCCGCCAGGGGCAGCGCATGTTCTACAGCCTCACCGATCCCAACATCTCCAACGCCTGCGACATGATCCGCGGGATCCTGCAGCGCAACATGCTCAACCGATCCAATCTCTTCTCCGCCGAGACCGACGGATGAGGTCGAAACCCATGACCAAACCCCTTAGTCGCCGTAAGTTCATCAAGATCGGGGCCGCCACCACCGCGGGTGTCGCCGCGGGCGTCGCCGCCACCACGGCCCTCCCCCCGCGGCGGGCCGCCGCCGCCAAGGACACCTTCGACCCCACCCCGCCGGGGGTGACGGTCAAGCACAGTTACTGCGAGATGTGCTTCTGGAAATGCGCGGTGAAGGCCCACGTCACCGAGGACGGCGAGATCTGGAAGCTGGAAGGCAACCCGGCCGATCCGCTGACCAAGGGCCGGCTCTGCCCCCGCGGCACGGGTGGCATCGGCGCTCACACGGATCCGGACCGGCTACGCAAACCGCTGATCCGGGTCGAAGAACGGGGCCAGCAGGTATTCCGCGAGGCGTCGTGGGACGAGGCGCTGGGGGTGGTGGCGGACAAGCTGGCCACCATCGCCGAGGAGCACGGCCCCGAGTGCGTGACGCTCTTCTATCACGGCTCCGGCGGGGCCTACTTCAAGGAGCTGATGAAGGCCTACGGGTCGATCAACGTCACCGCGCCCAGCTACGCCCAGTGCCGTGGCCCCCGCGAGGTGGCCTACCAGATGACCTACGGCCAAGGGGTGGGCTCCCCCGAGAACGTCGATATCGAGAACGCCCGCTGCCTGGTGCTCATCGGCAGCCACCTGGGCGAGAACATGCACAACTCCCAGGTGCAGGAGTTCTCCCACGCCATCGGCAACGGCGCCGAGGTCATCGTGGTGGACCCGCGCTTCTCCACCGCCGCGGGCAAGGCCAAGCACTGGCTGCCCATCCGGCCGGCCACGGACATGGCCCTGCTGCTGGCGTGGATCCACGTGATCATCGAGGAGGGGCTGTACGACAAGGAGTACGTCGAAAACTACACCTACGGCTTCGAGCAGCTGCGCGACGCGGTGGCCAGCAACACCCCCGAGTGGGCGTTCCCCATCACCGGCATCGAGCCTGGGGTCATCCGTGAGACCGCCCGGGCCATGGGCCGCGCCGCGCCAGCCACCATCGTGCACCCGGGCCGCCACGTGACGTGGTACGGCGACGACACCCAGCGCAGCCGTGCCGTGGCCATCCTCAACGGTCTGCTGGGATCGTGGGGCCGCAAGGGCGGCTTCTTCGAGCCCCAGAAGGCCAAGGTGCCCAAGTACCCCTATGCCAAGCTCCCCACCCCGGAGCGCCACTGGCGAAAGGCGCTGGGGGACAAGTTCCCCATGGCCACACTGGCTCTGGCCCACGAGCTGTGCGACGCCTCCATGCCCACCCCGGTAAACGAGTGCAACATCCGCGGCTGGATCGTCTACGGCACCAACCTCTCGCTGACCTTGCCCAACCCCAAGGCCATCGAGGAGGCGGCGGCCGCCCTGGACCTGATCGTGGCGGTGGACATCCTGCCCGCGGAGATCACCGGCTGGGCCGACGTGGTGCTCCCCGAGTGCTCCTATCTGGAGCGGGGGGACGATCTACGCCTGTCCACCTACAAGGTGCCCAGCATCGCCCTGCGGGATCCGGTGGTGGAGCCGGTGGGTGACAGCAAGCCCGGCTGGTGGATCACCAAGCAGCTGGCGGACAAGATGGGGCTGGGGGACCATTTCCCCTGGACCGATCTGGACGACTACCTGGCCACCCGCCTGGAGGGTACCGGCACCACGCTGGAGCAACTGCGCGAGGAGGGCGTCGTGTGCCAGCCCCGCAAGCCCATCTACTGGGACGAGGGGGTGCAGCCCGCCTTCTCGACTCCCAGCGGCAAGATCGAGCTGTACTCGACGATGCTGGCGGATGCGGGCTTCGACCCCATCCCCACCTACACCCACCACGAGCAACCGCCGCCGGGCAGCTTCCGGCTGATCTACGGCCGCTCGCCGGTGCACACCTTCGGCCGCACCACCAACAACCCGATGTTGCTGGAGATCGAGGACACCAACCGCGTGTGGATCAACGCCGACGCGGCGGCGGACCTGGGTATCGAGGACGGGGACTGGGTCACGCTGACCAACCAGGATGGCGTCAAGAGCAACCGGGCCCGGGCCAAGGTCACCCAGCGCATCCGCTCCGACGCGGTGTACGTGGTGCACGGCTTCGGCCACAGCCAGAAGCAGATGAAGGCATCGTTCAACAAGGGCATCAACGACAGCCAGCTGGTCACCCGCTACGCCCGCGATCCGATCATGGGGGGCACGGGCATGCGCGTGAACTTCGTCACCGTGGAAAGGGAGGTGGCCTAGATGCCGCACTTTGCCATGACGATGGATACCCGCAAGTGCGTGGGCTGCTCCGACTGCGTGCTGGCCTGCAAGGCCGAAAACCGCCTGCCCGACGGCATCGCCCGGGACTGGATCGTGCAGGAGGCCGGTGGACGCTTCCCCGACCTGTGGATGGAGAACCGCTCGGAGCGTTGCAACCATTGCAGCGACGCGCCGTGCGTCCACACCTGCCCCACCGGGGCCAGCCACGTGGAGCCCGCCAGCGGCGTGGTGCTGGTGACGCCGGGCAAGTGCATCGGCTGCAAGTCCTGCATCGCGGCGTGCCCCTACGACGCCCGCTACATCCACCCCGAAGGCCACGTGAGCAAATGCACGTTTTGCATCCACCGCACAGCCAGCGGCGGCAAGCCGGCCTGTGCGTCGGTGTGCCCCACCTACAGCCTGGAATTCGGCGACCTGGATGATCCCAACTCCGAGGTCAGCAAGCTGCTGGCGAGCCGTAAACACAAGGTGTTGCTGCCCAAGGCAGGCACCGAACCCAACGTCTACTTCCTTCTGTGAATGGAGGGGAGATCATCATGAACCGCGAGATCGAGATCATTTCGGGACGGATGAACCACGAGATCGACCCCCACCTGGAGATCTGGGGCTGGGAGCTACCGGCCTACTTCTTCTTGGGTGGGCTGGCGGCGGGCATCCTGATCCTGTCGGGGATCCTGGTGCTGGCCGGCAAGGAGGGCCGCTATCCGGCGGCGGCACGCTACGCACCGCTGGTGGTGCCGGTGGCCCTCGGCATGGGGCTGGTGTTCCTCATGCTGGACCTCTCGCACATGTGGTACTTCTGGAATCTCTACCTCACCTTCGAGCCCGCCTCCCCCATCTCCTGGGGCTCGTGGCTGCTGATGTTCGTGATTCCGCTGTCGATGGTGTACGCGTTCGTCGTGCTGCCGCGATCGGTGTTCCTCAACTGGGTGCGCGTGCCGCTGCTGGCGTCCCTACACGACCGTCTGCGGGGGCTGCGCCGGCCACTGGCCCTGGCCCTGGCCCTGGGCGGAGCCGGCGTGGGGGTCTACACCGGGGTGCTGCTGTCTTCTCTGCACGCGCGGCCGTTTTGGAACTCCAACGTGCTGGGAGCGCTGTTCCTGGCGTCTGGCCTGACCGCGGGGACCTCGGTGGCTCTGTTACTGGCCTGGCGGGATGGGGAACGCAAGCTGCTGGCGACGGTACTGATGGGCACCCTGGGCGCCGAGGTGCTGTTGCTGTTTTTGTTCGTGCTGGGGCATGCCACCGGCGGCGAGGCGGGCCAGGAAGTCGCTCACATGCTGCTGGGCGGCGAGCTGGCCCTGCACTTCCTGGTTTTTGATGTGGGGATCGGGCTGCTGGCGCCGCTGGCGCTGGTGGTCTTCCAGCTGCGGGGCTGGGCCGGCTACACCCCCATCGCGCCGCTGCTGGCTCTGTTTGGCGGCTTGATGTTGCGTCTATCCATGGTCCACGGCGGCCAGATCACTCAGTGGCTTCCGTACTAGCAATAAGGAGAACGATCGATGTCATCGAATGTTCCCAAGAGATACGTCAATCCCTACATATCCGGCTTGATCCTGGGATTGATCCTGTTCACCGCCTTCTTCGTCATGGGCCGGGGCCTGGGTGCTTCTGGCGCGATGATGAAGACCTCGGCCACGGCCATCCACATGGTCGCGCCGGATGTCACCGAACAGTCCGACTACCTGGGCAAGTACCTCGGCACCGGCGGCCTGCTCGGTGACTGGCTGTTCCTGGAGTTGCTGGGCGTGGCCATCGGATCCGTGCTCAGCGCCGCCATCGGCCGGCGCCTCAAGTGGCAGGTCCTGCGCGGGCCCCGGATCGGGGTGGCCGCACGGCTGCTGCTGGCCTTGCTCGGGGGTGGCCTGTTCGGCTTCGGGGCGCGCCTGGCACGCGGTTGTACGTCCGGGCTGGCCCTCTCCGGCGGCGCCACGCTGGCCCTGGGATCGATGGTTGGCATGATGGCGATCTTCGTCGGCGCCTATTCGATGGCGTGGTTCCTCAGAAAGGAGTGGAACTGATGGCACCCCTAGCCAAGGTAGGTGAGTGGGCCCCTCAGCTGGGCCTGGTGGCCGGCTTCCTCATCGGTATCGGGTTCGGCTGGGCCCTGGAGATGGGCGGGCTCGGCAACTCCCGCAAGCTCGCGGCGCAGTTCTATTTCAAGGATCTGACGGTCTTCAAGGTGATGTTCACGGCCATCATCGTGGCGGAGCTGATGATGCTCGGAGCTGGAGCGCTGGGCATCATGGACCTGTCGTTGGTGTTCCTCAATCCCACCTTCATGGTGCCGATGGTGATCGGTGGCCTGGTGATGGGGGTCGGCTTCATCGCCGGCGGTTGGTGACCGGGCACCTGCGTGATCGGTTCGGTCACGGGTAAAATCGACGCGCTGGTATTCCTGGTCGGCGCGCTGATCGGAATGGCCGTCTTCGGATTGGCCCATCCTTTCATCGAGACGTTGTACATGGCCGGTGAGATCGAAGGCGCACCCTCGGTGGCTTCGTGGCTCGGTATCCGGCCCACCTTCGTCGCTCTGGGCATGGCCTGCGTTGCGGTGCTGGGCTTCATCGGCGCTCACTGGGCCGAGAAACGATTCGGCAACGGACCGGTGCAGCCATGAAGCTCCGCTGGGAATACCTGGTCGCTGTGGCGGGGGTCCTGCTGGCCGTCGTTCTGTCCATGAGCACGGTCGGCGTCGGGACATATGGAACCTGGAATACCGATGTGCAAGCCTCTGAGCTGACCTCGCTGGTCGAGGCCGCCGGCCCGCAGCTGGCCTACGGCGTGCCGAGCATGGGGGCCGATGAGCTGGCGGTCGAGTTGATGGCCGGAATGCCCGGGCTGACGGTGGTGGACGTGCGGGCGGGGGCGGCGCCACCCGAGGATCTGATCCCCGGCGCCTACTGGATCCCGCTGGCCGAGCCGAGCTGGCAGGATCCCGGCCCCTTCCCCGAGCACCGCAAGCTGGTGCTCGTTGACGCGGACGAGGAGTCGGCCGCGCTGGCATGGCGCCGGGCCCACGCCCTGGGGTACGAGCGCGCGATGGTGCTGGCCGGGGGGCAGCCCGCATGGAACGACCGGTACAGCGATCCCCAGGAGCCGGCTGAGGATGCCTCCCGCGCCGACTGGGACGACTACAACCAACGCAAGGCGGTCTCCCTGTACCTCTCCGGCGGGGTGGAGGCCCTCACCAACGGGGCGTCCTCGGGCGCGCCGCGGCCGGTGGCGCCGCCGCCGATGCCCGTGCGGCAGGCCTCGTCGGGGCCCAAGGCGGCCGAGGGGTGCTGACTGCCTCCCTTCTCTTCCTGCGCCGCAGGCGATAGCCTCACCCTCATGACCGATCACCCCGAAGGCCATGTGAGTCGCCGCACGTTCGGGCGGCTGGCCGGTGGCTTCCTGGGCGGGCTGATGCTGGGACTGGGGGGCCTGCTGGGTGGGCGTTACCTGGCCTGGAGCGCGCCCGTGAGACCGCCGGTGGTGTTCCCGGCGACGGATGACGCCCCGATCCGCTCCCAGGACGGGATCCTGCTCATTTCCGGGGAGGACGGGCCGCGGGCGCTGTCGGCCCGCTGTACCCATCTGGGCTGCACGGTGGCACCTTCTGGAGACGGGCAGACGCTGGTGTGCCCGTGCCATGGCAGCCGGTATGGGCTGGACGGTGCGGTCCTGCAGGGGCCGGCCAAAGAGTCGCTGGAGCGGCTCCCCACGGAAACCCTCGACGACGGGAGCATCCGTGTCCTCGTGGGATGACCTGCAAGGTTGGCGCCGCCGCCTGTACATGCCTTCGCTTGGGGATCTGGCCGCCTCGATGCTGCTGTTGATCGCCGCCTCGGGCATCCTGCTGGCGCTGCAGTACACGCCGGGCGAGGGAGCCTACGAGTCGGTGGCTCGGCTGGAGCAGGTCGTTCCGGCGGGCTGGTTCCTCAGGCGCTTCCACCACTTCGCCGCCCAGCTACTGCTGTTGGGTGCCATCGCCCACACCGTCTCGGTGCTGCTGCGGCGGCGGGACGGCCGCTACAAGCCGTGGCGCTGGACCAAGGCGCTGGCCCTGCTACCGCTGGCGGTGGCCGGGTGTTTCACCGGCTTCGTGCTGAGGGGCAGCGCCGAGGGCTTCGACGCCGCCACCGTGGCCGCCGGGCTGGCGAGCAGCGTGCCGCTGGTGGGCGGCGTGGCGGCCCGGGCCATCTTCCGCCCGGACGCCCCCGGGTGCGCCCTGCTGCTGCCCTACATGCACCACCTGGCCACGGTCACGGTGGGCCTGTTCTACCTGTCGTCGGAGCACATCGGCCGCCTGCGGCGCAAACCCGCCTCGCTGGCGTGGGCGGCGGCGCTGGTGGCGGCCCTGGCGCTCCTCTTCGGCGTACCTGCTGGGACGGCACCGGATGCCGCCCCGGAGATCGTGCGGGGGCCGTGGTTCTTCGTGGGGATCCAGCAGCTGCTGCGCTGGCTCCCGCCGCTGCTCGCGGGGGTGGTGATCCCCGCTGCGGCGCTTGGACTGTTGTGGGCCATCCCGATGGCCCGGGGCGGGGCGCGCAGGGGGTTGCTGGCGGCGATTGCCGTGGCGGCGGTGGGGTACGGCGTTCTCACCGTGGTGGGGTGGGGTCATTAGTGCCTTCGCATCGAGACGCTGACCGTCCGTGGCTGGTGCCCGTGGGGATCCTGGCGGGGCTGCTGCTGGCGGTGCTGGTGGTGGAGGCCTGGCGTTCGGCGCGGCGGCCGGTTCAGCTGGACGAGGAGGGGTGCCTGAGCTGCCATGATCCGGTGGCGGTGAGCCCGTCCCACCCCGAGGAGTTCGGCTGCGTCAGCTGCCATCTCGGCGATCCGCTGTGGCTGGACGAGGAGCGGGCGCACGCCGGCATGGTGGCGCGGCCCAGCGAGCTGTCGGTGGTGGACCGTACCTGCGGCCGGGCCGACTGCCACCCGGACCAGGTGGAGCGGGTGCAGGCGGGGTTGATGGCCACCAACGCGGGGATCTCGGCGGTGCTGGCCCATCAATTCGGCGAG
>CAZDDH010000227.1:0-14633 GCA_964504165.1 uncultured Rickettsiales bacterium
CACCCCCCTTCACGAACAGTCCGGAATCCGGACGGGGTGTCCGGATTCCGGACCGTGGATTCCACCCCCCACTTCCACTTTTTTCTTGGCTTAGCTGCATTCAGCATATATGTTATCTGCATATAAGGCACACGAAAGGAGGCCCACCATGGCCGATATCCACAAATACCCCCTGTTCCGACACCTGCGAGCGGACACCAGCTCGTACATCCTCAGGTATGGCAATGGACGCCTGAAGCAGGAGGGCCGAGGCCTCGCCTGCTGGTTCTTCCCCTTGACAGCCAGCATCGCCGAGATCCCGGTGGACGACCGGGAGCTGACCTTCCTGTTCCACGGCCGCTCCAGGGACTTCCAGGACGTGACGGCCCAGGGGGTCATCACCTTCCGCGCCGTGGCGCCGCAGCAGCTCGCCGAGCGCATCGACTTCACCATCGACCTGCGGAGCGGCAAGTACCGCAAGGAGCCGTTCGAGAAGCTGGCGCTGATGCTCAACCAGCTGGTGCAGCAGTTCACCTGGGACCATTTTGCCAGCCACGACGTGCGCCAGATCCTCGCCATGGGCTGTGACGCCGTGCGCACTTGTATCGACCAGGGCCTGGCCGACGATCAGGGGCTACTGGAGATGGGCCTGCAGATCGTCTCCATCCGCGTCTCGTCGGTAGCCCCCTCGTCGAACCTGGACAAGGCGCTGGAGACCCCCACTCGGGAGCTCATCCAGCAAGAGGCCGACGAGGCCACCTTCACCCGCCGGGCCCAGGCGGTGGAGAAGGAGCGCGCCATCCAGGAGGCGGAGCTGCAAAACCAGATCGAGCTGGCCACCCGGGAGGAGCAGCTCATCGCCCAGCGTGGCCTCAACGAGCGCAAACGCGCCACTGAGGAGGTGGAAGCCCAGCGCATCGAGGCCGAGGCCGGCGCCAGCCGGTCCCGAATCCACGCGGAAGCCAAGGCCGAGAACCACCGCCTGGTGGAGACGGCGCGGGTGGACAGCGAACGGGAGCGCATGGACATCTACCGCGAGCTACCGCCAGGAGTGATGATGGGCTTGGCCGCCCAGGAGCTGGCGAGCAATCTGCACACCATCGAGCACCTCAACGTGACCCCCGACCTGCTGGGGCCCCAGCTGCTCAACCTGCTCCAGGCCGGCACCCGCCACCTGGAAGAGCCCACCGGGCAGGACGGCTGATCCGATGGCCCACGTCCCACGAGTAGTGGTGGTCACCCGCAAGACCGACTACGAACGGCTGCTGTACCGCCACGGCACCCAGGAGCAGGCCCGCTTCTTCCTGCGCTCCCGCGGGCGCAACCTCGAGGATGTGGAGGCGGCCCACGTCCAAGTGGAGGCGGCGCAACAGGCGGTGAGCCAGGCCATCCCGATGAGCTGGCGCCGCACCCGGGTCGGGCGGGTGGACCTGGACCGCTTCCTGTTCGAGCCGGACGACATCGTCGTGGCCATCGGCCAGGACGGGCTGGTGGCCAACATGGCCAAATACCTGGACGGCCAGCCGGTCATCGGCGTCAACCCGGATCCGGGCCGCTACGACGGCATCTTGGTCCCCCACCCCCCCGGCGCTGCGGCCCGGCTGATGGACGCCGCCGCCACCGACCAGCTGGCCATCGAACGCCGCAGCATGGTCTCCGCCCGCATGGACGACGGCCAGCAGCTGCTGGCGCTCAACGAGGTGTTCATCGGCCACCGCAGCCACCAGTCCGCCCGCTACCGCATCGCCTGGGACCGCCGCCAGGAGCGCCACTCGTCATCCGGCGTCATCGTCGCCTCCGGCACCGGCTCGTCCGGCTGGGCGCGCTCCATCAGCCGCGAGCGGGGCAGCCCTTTCCACCTGCCCGGCCCCGTGGACGAGCAGCTGGCCTTCTTCGTGCGCGAGGCGTTCCCCAGCGTCGCCACCGGCACGGACATCACCCAGGGCCTCATCGGCCCCGGCCAGACCCTGCAGCTGATCTCCGAGCTCCACGAAGGTGGTGTGATCTTCGCCGACGGCATCGAGGCGGATCGCATCGAGTTCCACTGGGGCATGTGCGTGACCCTGGCCATCGCCGAACGACGCCTGCATCTGGTCCAGTGATCGCCCCGGAATCTACCCGCTAGCGCCCGCTCTGCAGCCCCGGGAACATCACCCCCTGGCGGGGATCGATGCCGGTGAGCTCGGCCTTGGCCCGGCCGATGGAGATGTGGAAGCCGAAATCAGGGATGTGGATGAAGCCGTCTTCTTCCACCATGCCCGGTGGCGGATTGGCGAAAGGTGCCGCCAGCTGCCAGGCCTCGACGATGGCCTGATCGAAGGCAGGCACGCCCGACTCGTCCACCACCTCCACCGCCACCAGGTTGCCGTCAGCGTCCAGCATGGCGTTGATGGTCAGGTCGTAGCTCATCTTGGTCACCGGCACCTTGGGCCGGCAGTTCTGCAGCGTCTGGTTGGCGTAGAAGCTGACCATGCGCTTGATGCGGTTCATGAAGCCGGCATAGAGGAACTCGTTGGCGTTGAGCTGGGTGGCCAGCCCCTTCTCGATCTGGGGCACGTAGTCGTTGCTCGGGGCGCCGGACAGCTGCTGCTGCTTGTGGGACGCCATCGCCGGCCGCGTCGTGCCGGTCTTGGTGATGAAGTCGTACTTGGACGAGATGTCCTGGTAGGTGCCCATCGGCCGCCGCTCGAACACCACGTCCCCGGCCTGGGCGCCGGTGGAGGGGTCCTCGACGTTCATCTCCAAGATGTCCTCCAGCTGGAACGCCATGTCGTCCGAGTAGACCGGCGCCACCACCTCCGGCGCGATCTTGAACAGCTCGGACATCGTCTCCTCGGGCACGGTGACGTCGAACTCGGCGAGGAACTCGGCGTCCTCGGGGATCTCCTCTTCGAGGGGCTTGGCCAGCTCCACCACCTGTCCTTCCGGATCCTCCTCCTCTTCCTCTTCCTCCTCCTCCTCGGGAACCTCCTCGGGGTCCTCGAAGGGGCGGTACTCCACAAAGATGGGGCGATCTTCCCAGTCCAGGTGCTGATCGGCGGCCAGGACGGCCAGGAATCCGATGGCGAGGGGCACATGGATGACCACGGACAGGACGACCGTGACAACCAGCGCTGTGCGCGTAGCTCGCCGTTTGCTCCTCATATTCTTATTCTACTGTCTATACACGGGTTCGCAGCAGTCAATTCCGCCGGTCCCAAAAAGGATCACCCGCGCGCCCGCCGGCGGACCACCCCGGCCACCCCCAGCAACAGCACAGCCGCGACCCCGCCGCCCCCCGCCAGGCCGTCGCTCTGACGGCACTCGCAGGAATCCATGGTCTCCTCCAATTCAACCGTCCCGTCGGAGCAATCCAGCCCCACGCCGTCCTCGTCCACGGTGTCGAACAGCTCGGGATCGGTCAGCGCCATGATCGATAGATAGGTCAGGCATGCGGTCCACAGGTGGGGCACGGCCACGCGGTTGTCGAACGTCTCGTAAGCCCCGTCATTGTTGGTGTCCAGGGCGACCCAGACCTCCCCCACGTGCCGGGTGCCCGGCGTGGGCAGCGCCCCGGACAACGTCAGGATCAGCGGCTCCAGCTCGGCCAGGCGGGCATCGTCGTCGGCCCAGTGGCGCGCCAGGGTCAGCGTGTCCTTGTTGGCGTAGCTGCCGCCGTCGGTCACCAGCCCCAGGGAGTCCTGCAGCCCGGCCAGCTTGGCCTCGGCCAGCGCCTCCATGCGCGGGTCATCGATCCCCAGGGCCGGATGGGGCCACAGCACCCAGTCGCTGCGGCCGGTCCAATCCCCCTCCTCATTGGCCCACAGCCCCACCATCGCCTCGGCCAGCTCGTCCGCGCGGGCCTCGTACCAGTCGGCCCGGGCCTCCTCACCGCAGGTGGCCCGCACGCCGGCCGCCGCCGCCAGCAGCCCCAGCCGCACCGTGTGCGCACCGTAGAGCGTCTGCACGATCTCCTCGTGGTCGTCCTCGTTGGCCCCGCATTGCAAGAACGCCTGGTAGTCCCCCGACGCCATCCGATCCGCCCGCTCGTCGTCGTTCTCCGGGTAGCTGCCGCCGCGCACGTCCGCCAGCAGCTGCTCGCTGCCCCCGGCGTAGGGATAGGTGTCGTCCACGCAGCCGCTGAGCAGATCCCCGGCCCGCAGCAGCGCCGGCGCCACGTCCGCCAGGTAGGCCCGCCGCGCGCTGTCCGAGTCCAGGTACTTCACGTGCGTCCACAGGGACCACGCCAGCAATCCCGTGGCGTCGATCTCGAAGGGGATGTGCCCGCCGTACTCACCGTCGGCGTAGAAATTCATGTGCCACGCACCAGCGGGGGTCACGTTGCCGAACAGGTCCTCGTGATCCTCCACCTCCTGCAGGCCGGCCAGGAAAGCGTTGTGATCCGACACCACGCCCGGCATGCCCGCCACGTCCAGCGCCAGGTTGAGGAACGCGGCGTCCCTGGGCCAGTCCTGGCGGTAGGGGGGCTGGGTGGTGATGGACGCCACGATGGCCGTGGTGTCCCGGTCCGTCCCCTGCAAGATGGAGATCAGCGAACGCTGGGCAAAGGCCAGGGCGTCCACGTCATCCGTGTCCGGCAAATTGGCGGCCGTCATCAACGATCCCCAGTGCTGGTCTACCTCATCTTGCAGCTCGTCCCACGAGTACTCGCGGGTGTCCTCCAGCGCATCCCGGGCCCCGTCCCACGTCGCCGCCGCCGCCAGGATCACCTCGAAGGTCACCGCCGACGGGTTGGCCTCGAAATCGTGGCTCCACAGCATCGCCGCGGTGGTCTGGCAGCCGGCCACAGTGGAGCCCTGCAGCTCGCCGTCCTCGAGGTCCACGAAGGGATCGGTCGGCGAATAGTCCCAGCCCGTGACGGACGCACACCCGGCCACGCTGTCCATCCCGATCTGGAACTGCTCGGGGGCTTCCCGGCCGCCGAGGGCCAGGTACACGCCCTCCCCCGCCTCCTCCACCATCGTCGGCCAGACGGCGGAGACCGTATCGGACAGCTCGACCATGGAGGCCCAGTCGTCGTCCATCAGCTCGTCGAACATCTCCAGGCCGCCCGCCTCGGGCATGAAGTGCAGCACCGCGTCGCTCTTGTCCATCCACAGCGCCCCGAAGTCGTTGGCGGCGTCGAACATCCAGTCCTGGAGCGGCAGGTGGGGGTCGCGGGTGAGGCACGGCGACAGGTTCTCGTAGTACACGAACCGCACGTTGAGCACGGGCGACAGCTGGTCACGCACCACGGTGTAGCGCTGCACCAGCACATCGCTGCCGATGCGCACCATGCTCTCGGCCGTCACCGTCAGCCCCAGATCCCAGGCGTGGTGCTCGGTGATCAACACCCCCGACGCGTCGTTGAGGTAGCTCTGCTGGGCCACGAACGGCGCGTCCCGCAGCCACAACATCTCGCCCCCTTCGGCCGTCTCCACGTAGAGGCCGGCGAACAGCCCCTCGTTGGCCGCAGCCCCGAAGTAGGGCTGCTCCCGGGCGTCGTCGTCCGTGCTGGTCTGGTAGTGGACTTGGTCGTAGTAACTGGGGGACGGCCAGCCCAGCACGGTCAGCTCGCCCGTGCTCGCGAACCCCGCGGTCAGCCCGCCGTTGCCCACCTGCCCATTGACGTTGGAAGCGCCGAAGATGCGCTCCATGTCGTCCCAGTCCGCGTGGGCGGAGGTCGCGACAATGGAGATGCCCATCCCCAGCAGAACAGCCATCCAGGGCCTTGCGATCGATTTCATGATGTCTTGCTCTTTTACTCTTTGAGTGGCTTGCGATACCGCAGCAGGATCAGGTTATCCGGGTCGATGACGAGCTTCTTGGGCTTCTGTTCGATGCCCTCGTAGACGAACTCGGTCTCCGGTCCCTCGGGGGTGATCAGCTTGTACTTGATGTCCTTGTTCGAATATTTGATCTGGAGCGGGATGGGGTTGGCCGGCACATCGCCCTCGAAGACCAGCTTGCCCTCGATCTTGTACGTGCCGCCCTCTACCTCCACCACCTCGGCCTTGTAGCGCAGGCCGGGGATGTCGCTGCCCTGGACCCACATGTCCCAGAACGATTCCGCCTTCTCCTGGCCCATGTACTCGCCGAACACCTGCTGGAACAGCTCGTTGGTGACCCCCTCCTTGGGGCTGCGGTTCATCACGCTGCGCATCATGTTGATGAAGGGATCGCCCCCCATCGTGTCCACCATCATCTGCATCACCGCCGGGCCCTTGCCCATCACGACCTGCGCGAAGTCATGCTCCAGCCGCTCGCCGGTCACCAGGGAGCCCGATGACTCCTTGTCCACGGCCATGGAGTGCCAGTACTCGATCTGGTGCTTGTACGCCTTGTGATCCACGAAGTTCCCGACGTACATCGCCGCCGAGATCAACACGGCCGCCTCGACGATCCAGCGATCGCGATAGTTGTCCGGCCCGATGAACTGGCCCCACCACTGGCGGGCCATCATCGACGCGGTGAAGAAGAGCTGCGCCTCGGGCGTTTCCATGAAGAAGTAGTTGATGGCGCGTTCTTCCAGCTCGGTCGCGGCCGGCGCCGTGGCCGGAGCCAGGAAGCTCATGCACCCGGTGTTGCTGACCGCGAAGCCCTCCCAGGCGTACAGGTGGCCTGGCGGCGAGCAGGTCCAGCCCGCCTCGGCGGCGTAGACAACCGAATCGGTGGACTCCACGTTCCAGTTCCCCGACGGCAAGGCCGGCTGTTCGACCCAGGTCACCGTGCTGTAGGGGAACGGTCCCCACAGCTGGCCGAAGTACATCAGCATCGTCTTGGCCTGGGTCAGGATATCCTTGGCCCCCTGCATCTGCTGCTGGCTGGTGAAGACCTGTACCCGGACCCCGTCCTGCTCGTCCTCGGTGAGCTGGAACTCGCCGATGGCCAGCATGCCGTTGAGTACCCCACCGGCCTCCTTGTATTTCATCGTCCGGCTGTTCTTGGTGTCGATCTGCTCCTCGAGGTTGCCCGTGCCCACGCCGGTGATGTAGCGGGGCGCGTTGACGGTCGTGCTGAGGGCGTGACGGTCGGTCCACAAAGGCCGCGGGTACCACGGCATGTCCTGGAACGAAGAGAAGTAGGCGGACGTCGAGCTGGCACCACCCACCGGTTCGAGGAGGTTGCCGCCGTAGTTGATCTTGAGGATCTCCATCTCGCCGCGGTTCATCGGCGCCCGCATCACCACGAACATCTGGTTGCGGTCGTGGATCGAGGGCACCAGCTCGCCGGCATAATCCCGCACAGACGTGACCTTGAAGTACCCGAAAGAGCTGTCGCCCTTGCACTTGGGCCGGCGGCTCTGCAGCCGGAAGGCCAGGGAGCCGACCCCGTCTTGCATGCCGGCAACCTTGAGTTCGGTGGCGAACTCGATCTGGGACAGGTTGCGCTCGCCCCCCCCCTTGGGCACGTCCACTACGATGTCGACGCTGGCCAGGTCGTAGGGACGCTCGGCGGCGCGGTCGATGGCCTCGCTCGCGCTGGCGTACGAGGCGTAAATCGTCATGTACTGGGGTGCGCCACCGTGCAGGGCGTGGCTGAACAGGGTGATCTCCTCGCCCTTGAACAGCGCCCCGCGAGGATTGCGGTAGTAGCTGAGCCAGCGGGTTGGCTCGACGGCGAACTCGGCGTACAGGTAGCCCCCCCGGTAGCCGTCACCGAACAGGTCGTGCAGGACGTCCATCTCCAGCGACGGGCCGTAGTCGTCCCACATGGGATCGCTGTACAGGGAAAAGCGGGCGTCGAAGATGCTCTTGGCCTTGACCGGCGTGCCGCCACCCGAAGCCCACTCCCCGTCGTCGCCCAGCAGCTGATCGATGGTGTCGTCGGTGCACAGGAAGAAGGCGTTGGTGAACTTGCTCTCGACGGGCGCCATCCCCAGCAGCTTGGTCAGCTGCTGCTGTTCGTGCTCGTGGGGGGGGCTGAAGGTCATGGCCCCCTTGCCGCTGAACACCAGGCCGACGATCTTGCCGTCGCTGCGCTTGACCGGATGCACGGCGCCCTCCTCGAACTGGACCACCAGGTCCTCCCGCTCGAGGGTCTTGCCCGCCACATCCAGGTAACTGTCCGCGTCCACCACAGGGGTCTTGAGCTTCTTGTACAGCTCGACGAGGCCTTCCATCGTCACGGACTGGGCCGCGGCCGGCGCACTCCAGACACACAGGATGATCGCCGTGAAGGCCGCCACCAGGATCATGGGCGCGAGGCCATGTTTGTTCGTCATCGTCCTACCTCCATCTCAGGGGGTCTCCCCGTCCGGGGCCCCCCAAATTGGGCCCGAGGGCGGCGATTATAGCCTGAACCGCCATTCGGCCGTGCCGATTCGCCCACAACGGGCTCCTCTGGCTCATCAGCGCATGCTATCTTGCGCCCCCGATGCCAGCCCCGATCTCCCCATCCCGCCGGCTCCAGTACGCCTCCAACGGGGACGTCCGGCTGGCCTACAACCGGCGCGGTCACACGGGCAGACCGGTGGTCTTCGTCAACGGTTACATGGCCCGCCGGCAGATCTGGGCGCTCCAGGTGGCGGGCTTCTCCCGCACCATGCAGCTGCTGCTGTACGACCGCCGCGGCTCCGGGGACTCGGATGTCCCGAAGGACGGCTACGCCCTGGACGAGCAGGTGGCCGATCTGCGGGCCGTCGTGGATGCAGCGGGCTGGGATCGCTTCGATCTCGTGGGCCACTCCATGGGCGGCTTCATCGCCATGGGCTTTGCCACCCGCTATCCCGAACGTATCCGCCGCCTGGGGCTGCTCGCCACGGCGCCCTACCGCACCACCCGCTCCGACTTCGGCGTGGGGGTCTTCATCACCCCCGACGGCGAGCCGCCGCGGTGGAGCCCCGAGGGGGTCCGGCGGGCCGTCGAGCTGCTCATCCCCGAGTCGGACGCCAGCTGGCTGCGCCTGGAGATGGAGCGCACCATCCCCGAGTCCAGCGATCCGGAGCAGGCCCGCCGCACCTTCGCCGCCTTCGAAGGGGTCGACCTGCGGCCCGATCTGCACCGCATCACCGTCCCCACGCTGATCCTCCACGGTACAAAGGACAACGTCGTGCAGATGGCGGTGGGGCGCAAGCTGGCCGACGAGATCCCCGACACCCGGTTCCAGGCCATCGAGGGCTGCGGCCACATGCTCATGGTCACCGGCGCCAAAGAGGTCAACGGGCACCTGCAGGCGTTCCTCGATCAGGACTGAGTGTCCCCGGCGATTGGATTCCAGCTTTTCCATCAAGTGCGCACATTCTGGTGGACTTGAGCCAGCCCATCTGGGACAAAACTTTCCAGGCCGCGTTTGCCAGCGGTGGAGGACTCACCATGACCATTCCCGCCTCGATCCTGGACCGCATCACCCTGGTCACCGGGGACATCACCCGCCTGGAGGTGGACGCCATCGTCAACGCCGCCAACCGATCCCTGCTGGGGGGCAGCGGCGTGGACGGCGCCATCCACGAAGCCGCCGGCCCGGGCCTGCTCGCCGAGTGCCGGACCCTGGGGGACTGCAAGACCGGCGAAGCCAAGACCTCCGGGGGGCACGATCTGCCCGCACACCAGGTGATCCACACGGTGGGGCCCATCTTCCGCAGCCTGGAACGGGACGCACCGCGGCTGGCTTCCTGCTACCGCGCTTCCCTGGAGCAGGCCACCAAACACGGCGCCAAGAGCGTCGCCTTCCCGGGCATCTCGACGGGTGCCTACCGGTTCCCCCTGGACGTGGCCTGCCGGGTCGCATTCGCCACGGTGGTGGAGTACCTGGCCGTGCACGAAGAAATCGAAAAGGTGGTGTTCTGCCAGTTCGGGGAGCGGGCCGAGCGGCTGTACGAAGAGGAGATGGCGGCCTGGCGCAGTGGAGCGCGGGGATAGCGCGGACGGTATCCGGCGCGCGTTTCCTTAGGTCACCGGCCGACCGCGTGGCAAAATCACGGGGAGGGAATGGAAATGCGCCGATATTTGATCGTGGCATGGCTCGGTTTCGTCCTGTGGGGAGCGGGATGCCCTCAGCCGCTCGACGTCCATGAAACCCAGGCCCTCGAATACGCCCAAACCGACGAGGACGACGAGTGTGGTCTGGACACCATTCCGTACGTGTATGGATGCCCTGGGGACATGGACGGTTCGCTGTGGACTGGCCCGGAGTCTCGCGTCGGCTATTTTGACGGATGGGGCCCCGGCTACCAGGGATTCATGGACGAAGACGGCGATGTCTGGGACGTCTGGATCTGGCCCGACACCGAGACGTTCGCCATCGTTCCCGATCTGGATCACCTGGGCCCGGTCGGCCTGACCATGGATGGTTCGTGTGACCAGGACGTGGGCCCCAAGAGCACATCTCTCCACGTGTGGTGCGGGGACGATCCGGACACGTTGCTGTTCCTGTCGAGCAAGATCACCGTCGAGGACGCCTCCGGATGGACAGTGACCATGGAGACCGACTACGACTGCCCAGCCTGGGACTGTCATTGCTGGGAGACCTGCTACTACAGGCGCGTCACCTTCGAGCATGGGGGGGAATCCGTCTCGCTCCTGCAGGGCCAATCCGCCCAGATGGGTGACTACCTGGTCCGCGCCCACATGGCCTACACCGGCGAAGGAGAGGTGCTGTGCACCGACATGTCCTCCACCCTGGCCTTCGAGATCATGCCGGCATCGATGGATGTGACGACGGTCTGCCCGAGCCTGCGCGTGTTCCCGGATATCACGCCACAGAGCGGGGGTGGTTGCGCCTGCCAGCTGGCAGAGACCCCCACCGCTGCCTGGTCGGTGGCATTCCTGTTGGCTGCCGCAGCTGGGAGGATCAGGAAACGCAGACCAGGGGCCTGATCAGACGTTGAACAAGATGTGCAAGCAGTCCCCGTCCTGCACCACGTAGGTCTTGCCCTCCACCCGCAGCTTGCCCACCTTGCGGGCCGCTGCTTCGCTGCCGTGCTCCTTGAAGTCGTCGAAGGCCACCACCTCGGCGCGGATGAAGCCCCGCTCCAGATCGCTGTGGACCTTGCCCGCCGCCTTCACCGCTGGCGTACCACGGCGGATGGGCCAGGCCCGGCACTCGTCGTCGCCGATGGTCAGGAAGCTGATCAGGTCCAGCATGGAGTAGGCGCTGCGGATGAACTGGTGCCGCGCCGGCTCGCCCAGGCCGTAGGCCTCCAGGTACTCCAGCTGCTCTTCGGCGGGCAGCTGGGCCACCTCGGCCTCCATCTGGCCGCACAGGGACAGGGCGCTCTCGTCCGGGTGCTCCGGCTGGGCCGGCTCGCGGTAGGCGGCCATCGCCGGGTCCTCCCAGCCGCCCTCGGCCAGGTTGTAGACGGTCATCAACGGCTTGAGGCTCAGGAACGAGTAGGCCCGCATCTCCCGCAGGTGGTCCTCCGTGAACTCCTCGCGGCGCAGGGGGATCTCCTGCTCCAGGATCTCCAGGCAGCGACTCAGCGCCTGGAACTCCATGTCTTTCTTGTGTTCCCGGATCATGCGGTCCACACGCCGCTCCACGATCACCAGATCCTGCAGCACCAGCTCGGACTGGAACGCCTCCAGATCGTGATCCGGCCGGCCCGCCTCGCCGCTGTAGGGGCTGTCGAAGCACCGCACGACGTGCACCAGCACGTCCACGTTACGCATCGCCCCCACCACGTCGGCCGCCAGGGCGCCGGCGTTGGGATCCCCGCCCCCGGGCACGTCCACGAAGGTGACCTCGGCGTAGGTCGTCTTCTTGGGATTGAAGACGCTCGCCATGAAGTCCACACGGCCGTCGGGGACCTTGATGTTGCCCAGCACGGGGGCGCGCCCCTTGGGCTCGGCGGCGCCGGGGGCCAGGGACTGGAAGATGGTGGATTTACCCGATCCGGGGAAGCCGGTGATGCCTACTTTCACGTCTTATTTCTCTCTTTGCCGGTCAGCAAGAAGCGCTCGAGCTTCTTGTAGTAGCGGTGCAGGTCGTCCACGAGGATCCATTCCTCGTCCGCGTGGGCCAGCTCCGGGTCGCCGGGGCCGTAGTTGGCGGCGTCGAGCCCTGCCGCCGATAGCCGCGCCACGTCTGTCCACGCTTGCTTGGGGTGCACGCTAAGCCGCATGACCTCTTTCATCCAGTTCAGCAGCGGATTGCTAGGGCAGGGTCGCGCCGCCGGGCAGGCGTCCACGACCTTGAACTCGTCCGCCTTCTCCGTGGCCTTCTTCAGCCGCTTGATGGCCCGGTCCACCGTCTGCCCCGGGGCAAAGCGGAAGTTGACCCGGCAGGTGAACTCGTCGGGGACCATGTTCTGGGCCGTGCCGCCGTTGGCCAGCGTCACCTGGAACGTCTCCCGGTACTTCAGGCCGCGCACCTCCACGGCCCGCGGCTTGCGGCGGTCCATGTTCAGCAGCCAGCGGCCGGCCTTGGTGATGGCGTTGGCGCCCAGCCAGGGGCGCGCCGCGTGGGCCGCCACCCCCAGGAAGGTCGCGTCGGCGGATACGGACCCCAGGCAGCCCAGCTGCAGCTGGCCGTGGGTGGGCTCCAGCAAGATGTACAGGTCGGCGTCCAGCGGGAAGTGCCGGCCCCGCAGCAGATCGGCCAGCCCGTTGAGCTCGTAGGGCCCCTCCTCGCGGGGGTAGAACACCCACGTCAGGTCCACCTGGGCCCGCTCCAGGTCCAGCCCCTCGATGAGCCCCATCATCACCGCCAGCCCCGCCTTCATGTCGACAGCGCCGCGGCCGATGACCCGGTCTTTGTCCAGGCGCGGCTTGAGCGCGTCGGGCACCGGCACCGTGTCCAGGTGGCCCAGCAGCACCAGGTGCAGACGGCCATCCTGTTTGGGCCCGTGCACCACCAGCGCGTCGCCGATGCGGTCCCACGTCAACGGGCGGCCCCGATCGGCGGCGCCGCGCACCGTGCGTTCGACCCAGTCGCAGATCTTCTGTTCTTCCCCCGTTGGGCTAGGGATCTCCAACATCTGAAGCAACAGCGGAACGACGGCGGGTAGCTCTTCCATGATTCGTATTCCTCTGTAACAAGCCCGATTCAGACGGACAGATCGTATTCGCGAAGCACCTGGTTGAGCGAGGTCTTGCGGTCCGTCGACTCCTTGCGCCGGCCAATAATAAGCGCACAGGCCAGTTCATAGGTACCCGCGGGGAACGATCGGGGGCGCGTACCCGCGACCACCACCGCCCGTGTCGGCACGCGGCCCTTGTGCACCACCTCTTCGGGCCCGGTCACGTCGATGATCGGCGTGGACGCGGTCAGCACCACGTTGGCCCCCAACACCGCCTCCGGCTCTACGTGCATGCCCTCCACGAGGATGCAGCGGGAGCCGATGAAGGCCCCGTCTTCCACGATCACCGGCCGGGAGCCCGGCGGTTCGAGGATGCCGCCGATACCCACACCGCCCGCCAGGTGCACTTCCGACCCCACCTGCGCCCCGGTGCCCACCGTGGCCCAGGTGTCCACCATCGTGTTGGCCCCCACGTAGGCGCCGATGTTCACGTAGGACGGCATCATCACCACACCCCGCTCCAAAAACGAGCCGTAGCGGGCCGTCCCGGGCGGCACCACCCGCACGCCGGCCTCTTCGTGGTTGGACTTGATGGGGATCTTGTCGCGGTAGGTGAACGGCGGCAGCTCCATCACCTTCATCTCGGCGATGGCAAAGTACAGATTGATCGCCTCGGCCACCCAGGCGTGCACCGTCCAGCCGTCCGGTCCGGGGGACGCTGTGCGCACCTGTCCGCAGTCCAGCAGATCCATCGTCTGCATTACTGCAGCGCGGGCTGCATCGTCCGCGAGCGGATCCGGATCTCCGCCCTCGATGCGGGCCTGATAGGTGCGATGGACCAGCGCTGATAACTCGGAATGCGCGTCTGACATCGTTCGTATCCCTTTGTGATTATTGTGGTTTTCAAGAAAAAAAGATGAAAGACCAATCGGGAATTCTGTGATAGTTAGCCCCTTGGCGCTGCAGGGGTGTGTGTGCCGAATTCGTCATTGGGGGTTCCCATGTTCCTTCCACGTTCTATGCGTATTGGGGCCGCGCTGCTAGCGGCGGCCGTCTTTCCCGTCCTTTTGAACGGCTGTGTCGACGGCAGCGGCGACGCCGATCTGGTCGCCACGCCGGATACCGTGGACTGCGGCACCTGGCTCCCGGACGCCGGCGGCAACACCAAGCACAGCTTCACCATCGACAACAACGGTGACTCCACCGCCACGTTGATGGAGTACGCCCTCACGGGCGACAGCGAGTTCGAGCTGGCCACCGAGGACGGCGATCCCATCGAGACGCCCGTGGAGATCGAAGCCGGCGATTCGCTGGCCCTCAAGATCACCTTCAACATCCCGGACGTGGATGGCGCCTACAACGCCGAAGCCCTGTTCTCCTTCGGTGCCGGCGGCCTGGCCGGGGGATGCAACTGTGGCGGTTCCACAACCGCCGTGCTCGACCCCCTAACCGTGGCTTTCCTGGCGGTGGTGGGCTGCGACACCGACGGCGACGGCTACGACGCCGCCGAGTGCGGTGGCGACGACTGCGATGACACGGACGGCGAGATCCACCCGGACGCCGAGGAAACCTGCGACGGCCAGGACAACAACTGCGACGGCATCATCGACGAGGGCCACGACAACGACGGCGACGGCGTCACCACCTGCGACGACGACTGCGACGACGAGGACGCCGACACCTACCCCGGCGCCGAAGAGCTGTGCGACGGGGCCGA
>CAZDDH010000228.1:0-14588 GCA_964504165.1 uncultured Rickettsiales bacterium
GGCCACCGGCAGCGCCCACGACTGCGCCGGCCACACCGACGAGAACCCGGGCGGCGACGCCGACGGCGACGGCTTCACCCCCTGCGACGGCGACTGCGACGACACCCAGGCGGCTATCTACCCCGGGGCACCCGAGGTCTGTGACGGGGTCGACAACGACTGCAACGGTGCCATCGACGACAACGCCATCGACCAGGCCTGGTACGCCACCGACGCGGACGGGGATGGCTTCGGTGTGCCGGGGAGCCTGGCGTTCCAATGTGAAGGCGCCGTCTACGAGGGGGACTGTGACGACGCCGATCCCACCGAGCCGATCGTGGTGGACATCGTCACCGGGACACCCCAGGGCAGCGGCACGATGGCCGATCCCTACGACCTCGTTCAGGACGGCATCGACGCCGCCCTGCTATGCGTCGTCGTCCTGCCGGGAACCTACGCCGAATCCGTCAATTACGCAGGTAAGGACGTCGCGGTGACCGGCGTCGCAGGGGCCTCCCAGACCGTGATCGATGCGGCCGGGACCGGGGAACCGGTGGTGACCTTCGCCGCCGTCGAGTCCCCTTCCGCCGTGCTATCCGGGTTCACGCTCACCGGCGGTGAAGGACACCTCATCGAGTTCGACTACTGGTATGCATGCGGCACGAATGACATCTGTGTGGACCGGTACGCCAACTATTACGGGGGAGGCGTCTACATCAACGGGGCAGATCCCACGCTCACCAACCTGTCCATCGAGTCCAACGTCCTGCCCGCAGCATCGGTGATCATCTCGGGGAACGATACGTACTACGAGACCTCCTACGGAGGCGGGATCTGCGCCCTGGGCTCCCTGTCCGAGTTCACCGACCTCGGCATCCAGTACAACCACGCCGTCGAGGGCGGCGGCGTATACCTCGACGCCAGCTCGACCATCAACGTGCAGCGCGCCCACGTCACCGCCAACTCCGCCACGGACGGAGCCGGCTTCCTGGTGGCTGGCGGTGTGTTGACGCAGCGTAACGTCTCGTCGAGTTGGAACGTGGCTTCGGGAGACGGTGGAGGCATGTTGGTCATCGACGGCGCCGCCGCCGTGACCCACGTGACCTTCGGCTCCGATTCGGCCGGTAGCGGCGGAGGGCTCTACCTGTCCGGCAACAGCACCGGCACGGTGACCAACACCATCATCTACGGTGCGCCTGCGGGGGAAGGGGTCATGGCCGACGGCAATGCCACCTTCACCGGCAGCTACAACGACGTGTACGGCAACGCCGGTGGGGACTACGTGGGTGTCATCGATCCCACCGGAATCGACGGCAACCTGTCCGAAGATCCACTGTTCACGGCGGTCAGCGATGACGGCGATCCCACCAACGATGACTGGACGCTGGGCGCCGGTTCGCCGTGCATCGACGCCGGTGATCCCAGCGGCGTCTACGACGACGCCGACGGGACCCGCGCCGATCAGGGCGCCTTCGGGGGTCCGGTCAGCGACTGGGACAGCTGACCCAGGTTATTTCTCTGGATTCAGCGATGGATGGTGCTCCACCAGTGTCATGGTCATGGCCAGCGCACCGGATTCGTAGGCCTCCATCTTCACCGGAGCGCCGGGCAGATCGCCGGCAAACCAGGCACGGGTGACCAGCTCACCGTCGGGTTCGTCACGGACCGAGTACCGCTGGCAGGCGAAGGTCCCGGCGCCGACGGTCACCTGTTCGGGCTCGATGGTCGTGGACTGGGCGGGATAGGTGGCGTGGGACCACAGATCCTGCCAGGTGAACCGGCTTGCGGGCCGTGAAGTGGGCTCCGAGCCCTCGGACCAGGTCTCGCCGCCGACCGTACACGCCGTATCGGTGACCTCGGTGAGCTCCATCGTACGGAACGTCGCCGGCGCATCACCACCGGCGTCCATGCGGAAGGTATAGCGCCTGCCATCGGCCGTGGCGCCGCGGATCTCCGCTGGACTGAACGGATGCGGTGCGCTGGCCTCGGGTGTCCATTGCGCGGCCTCGTCGGTCCGGCAATGCAGCATGTGCTCTTCGAAGACCGACCCCACGACGAACCCATCGGGGACCGGCTGGGCCACGGACGATCCAGACAGGGACGAGCCATCGTCCAGCAATAGCTCGCCCACCCCGAAGGTGCCGTCCGCGTCGATGGTGATCCGCAGGACCTGGGACGGCGATAGCTTGGCCGGATCCCCGGCGTGCCCGAGGAACTTCAACATCTGAGGGTGGGCGCCGATCCACAGCGAGCCGTCGGCGGCGACGATGATGTTGTCCAGGGCGGTATCGAAGCCGTGCTCGCCACGGAGGGTCAGCGTGCCCTGCTCTTCGTCCAGATCGTAGACGCTGAGGCGGCGGCCCGAACTCTCGGCTACGTACACCGTGCTCCCGTCGTGGGACAGGTTGATGCCATTGGCGTAGGCCATGCCGCCGAGGATCTTCCGGACCGAGTCGCCGTCTACCAGCGCCACGCCAGCCCAGGGCCGGCGCCCGAACGTCTCGACGACGCGCTTCACGCCGGCGTCCGGGCGGGTGCCGGCATCCAGGGTCAGCAGCTGACGGTCCTCGCTCAGGGCGACGATGTCGTTGGCGCTGGTGATCACCGCATCGTCGCGGATCGTCCGCAGGTGGCGCCCCCGGTCCCCCTCGACGGCGAAGACCTCCACGGTGGTGTCCAGCCCGCCGGGGTGGTTGACCACGAACAGCAGCAGCTCGCCGCCGTCGGTGCGCAGCAGATCGATGCCGTGGGGCTGGAACCAGCCCTCGAAATCGAGCTGTAGCCGCCACGGGACGTGGATGCCGTCGTAGACCAGGATCGCGCCGTCGGGCATCGCGGCCCCACTGGACGACAGGGATCCGTCCACCGATGAAATGCTCGTCCGCGCGGTGCGCATGTCGCCGCTGGAGACATAGACCAGCCCCGTGAGCGGATCCCGGTCCAGGTCCTCGGACCCCAGCACACCACCGACGGGCTCGCAGGCCGCCTCGGCGTGGGGCTCGATGGAGCGGAAGGCACCGGCATCGGCGAGCAGATCGACGACGAACCAGCCGGCAATCGACACGAGCACCAGCACCACGACGCCGCCGGCGCGAAGGGCTTTTTTGCCACCGCGTGATAGGGAAGCCACCGCTGTCTCCTAGCCCCCGGTGCCGGCCGCCAGCTGGGGCGGCTCTTCCTCGTCCTTGAGCCGGATACGGCTGGTCCACTGGGGATTGCGGCCGATCTTGTCCGCGTAGAACTCCCGGATGCGATCCATGTCGGCCTTGAGATCGTCCATGGGGATGAACCGCATCCCCAGGCCACCGACGCGCCGCTTGTAGTCCAGGTAGCCGCAATAGATGGGCACCTTGGCCAGCCGTGCGACGTGGTAGAAGCCGGACCGCCAGTGGTCCCGGTAGCGCCGGGCGCCCGACGGTGCGATCCCCAGGTAGAGCCGGTCGTACTTCTTGAACAGGTCGGCCAGCGCAGGGACCGCCCCCTTGCCGCCCCGTCGATCGATGGGCACACCCCCGAGCCACCGCAAGACCCAGCCCCAGGGCCAGCGGAACATCTCCTGACGCCCGGCCCACGAGGGCCGCACGCGGAACACCCACGAGCACGCGATGGTGATGGTCATGTCCCAGCTGGAGGTGTGGGGAGCCGCGATGAACACCGCCTGAGGATGCGCAGGAGCTTCCCCTTCGACACGCCAGCGGTGCATCCACAGATACAGCCGGCCGACCCAGTAATGCAGGATGGAAACCGATGGACCTGGGTGATTCAGGCGCGTGTTACGCATGATTCAAGAGACTGTCGTTTGGCCTCCATGTCAAGTTTTGCGGACGAAACGGACGGGTCGAGGACCGCTGGTAATGGCTGAGCACCGCGCCCCGGCCCGAGTGGTTCTACCCGTCCAACGTCACCTCTGATCACTTCAAACGACGCTCACGTCCATGACAGGTCAAGAGCCCTGGTGCAACGACACGGCTCCCGTTCCCCGATGGGCCCGTACCGCACCGACCAGCGGGAGCCGCCTGGAGGACCGGTTGGCGGCGAGCCCATTCTGATTGCCCCCGTTGCGCAGGTTACCGAACAGCAGGGTCGGCACCATCTGTGGCGCCCGGACGAGGAGTCTCGTCTGGGTACGCAGCACCCACAACAACCGCCGCCGGAAGTGGGATTGGAGCGCGTCATAGGCCCACTGGACCCCCTGTTCCAGCTGCTCGGGAGTCATGTTCTTGGGCTGGAAGACCGCCTGCATCCAGCCGTATTGCGAGCTGTTACCCACGTCGAGTAGCCTCCCTTCGCGCTTGAATTTTTCGCGGAACTTGGTCCCCGGGAACGGCGTGGCGACAAACATCCCGGCGTCGTCGATCTTCAGCTCCTCGATGGTCTTCACCGTCGTCTCGAACACGTCGGGGCCATCCGTGTCGAACCCGAACACAAAATACCCGGTCACCACGATGTGGCGGTCGTGCAGCTTGTCCACGAGCGTGCGGTAACTCTCCACGCGGTTGTGGTGGACCTTGGCCAGCTTCAGCGTCTTGTTGTTGAAGCTCTGGAACCCCAGCTGGATGTTGAAGCACCCCGCCGCGGCCATCGCGTCGAGCATCTCGTCGTCCTTGCCGATGGTCGTCGGGGCCTGGATCAGCCACGATTTCTTCAGCGGTGCGATGCGCCGGAACAGCTCCAGCGCATAGTCCCGGTCGGCGAACAAGTTGTCGTCGATAAAGATGAACAGCCGTTGGCGCAAGGATCGGATCTCATCGACCACCTGCTCCACCGGCCGATACCGGTGGGCTGCCCACGGCGTCGAGGGTAGGTAGCAATAACTGCATTTATTGGGGCAGCCCCGGCTGGCCTCCACGGCGGTGAACCACGAGTGTTCCCCGAGCAGGTCCCGCCGGATCCGCGGCGTGAGCCGCATGTCCGCCGTCACCTCCGCACGATAGATGCCCTGCAACGTGCCACGCTGGGCATCCTCGAGGACCTGGGGCCAGGTGGTCTCGGCCTCGCCGACCACCACGGCGTCCGCATGCGACAGGGCCTCCTCCGGGCGGATGCTGGGGTGCACTCCACCCAGGACGACCGGCGTCCCCAGGGCACGGAAGCGGGCGGCGATGCGATAGGCATCATCGGCGGTGAACGTCGTGGAGGTGATCCCGACGAGGTCGAATGGCCGGCCATAGGGAATCGGTTTCCAGTTGGCGTCGACGACCTCTACATCGTGGGTCCCGCTCAACGCGGCGACGATGCCCAGCGCCAGGCTGGGGAAGCGGACATTCTTGCCGTAACGGACCTGCCCGTAGCCGATCTTCCAGGCGGGCTTGATCAGGAGAATACGCATGGTTGTTGCTCTTTCTTTGGGGTTGGTTTCAGGCGGTTTCGGGGCCCCGCTGCTCCACTCGCTGGATCCGGCCCACCGGTGAAAGGGGGGCCCGCAGGTGGGGGCGTAGCAGCTCTTCGGTCAGCCCGAAGCCGCCCCGCAACAGCGGGACCACTTCCTGGGCTGGGAACATCTGCAGGGCATCCCTGGGCTTCAGTTCGGGGACGAGGCGGCCGAGGATCTGCAGGGTCTCCTCGGGGGTGATGCTCAGCGTGAACAGCTTCTCGCACAGCAGGAACGGGAGCCCATCCGTGTCCCCCTCCGGTCCCCCGGCGTGCTCCCAGACATGGACGAACTGGTCCAGCAGCCGTGCCGGTGCGTTGGAGAGGAACCTCACCGCAATCCGGTTGAGGCGGATCTGGTTTTGCTCCTGATCCGACAGGAAGAACGCCTGGTGCAGGGAGGTCTGGTCCAGCGTGCCCCGCTCCAGGCACCGGTGCAGCTGCCGGGCATAGGATTTGTAGTGGCGGACGATGAACGCCATGCCCCAGCCGCACGGCGTGCTCCAGCAGCCGGCGTCGCCGATGAAGGTGACGTGGTCGAGGGCCGCCTGCCGGAAGGGTCCACCGGACGGATACCATCCCCACTTGGGCTGCACGATGCGCACGTCGTGGAACGGCGCCGTCGCCTCCTCCGTCCGCAGGATGTGCTCGAAGGCCGCCTGCAGGACCGGCCTGGAGACCTTGCCGCGCCTCAAGAAGAGCACCAGCGGGAACGACCGCCGCTCATCCAGGATCTCGTACTCGAATACGGGGCGGCCGCCGTCCAGGGTGGCATCCGGGTCGGGATTGGTGTCCGCGTAGGTGCCCCACAGCAGGTAGTCGCCGACCTTCATCCCCGACAGGCCCGACGGGTGCTCGGCGATGCCGCCGTAGACCGACCACCAGTAGCTGCTGCGGTCCTCCAGCCGGCACTTGGCGCGGACCATCGAGTCATGCCCCGACGCATCCACCAGCAGACGCCCCCGGTGCCGCCCCCGAGAGGTCGCGACCTCGACGTACGAGCCCCGCGTTCCATGTACGACCTCGTGGTCGAAGTAGCAGCAGTTCGTCAACACGCGGGACCCGTTGCCAGCCACCTGGCCCGCCCAGTACTCCAGCAACTCCACGTCCCGCAGGAACGGATATCCACCGGCCAGGCGGGCGTCCCAGGCGCGGGCAGTCGTGCCGAGGGTGTCCGTCAGGAACCGCTTCACACCGCCGTAGGTGAACGGCTCGATATCCTCCGCCCGGCCGTCCTCGATGGCCTGCCGAGGGATGAACCAGCTCTTCGTCGTCCCGATCTCCGGTGACCTCTCCAGCACGAGCACTCGGTGATGCCGGGACAGCTGTGAACTCACGGAGAGGCCAGCGGGCCCGCCGCCGACCACGATTACGTCGTGGATTTCTTCGGTTGTCATCCGTGCCCCCAGGGGGTTCGACGGGCGCCATTGCACGTCATGGAGGGGCATACACGGTGGAGGGCACCAACCTTACGCGGTGGCCGTGAACGGGCATTGGGCCGGTCAAACGGCGCCGTCAGCCGCCGTTCGCCCAGCCCATTCGCACCCCCATTACGACCGCTGAACGGTCCCCTCGACCGTTCGCCGTCATGGATGCAGGAATCCCCGGAAAGCCCCGTATAACCGATAAGTGAGGCCGATACACGAACGCAATTTGGAGGACCCGATGACCACCGATGCCAGCCCCAAGATTTCTTCCATCGACACCGCCGTCACCTTCTGGAAATGCGGCACCTGCTCCGAGGGCACGATGAACACCCTCGACCGGGCCTTCGACCACCCGATGGAGACCGAGGAGCACGGCGTCATGCCGCTGGCGGGAGGCATCGCGCAGCACGGCTACCAGTGCGGCATCCTCTGGGGTTCGGCGTGCGCCGCCGGAGCCGAGGCCTGCCGGCGGCACGGCACGGGCTCCGCGGCGGAGGCGACCGCCCTGCGCGCAGCACAGGGGATCGTGGAATCGTTCCAGGCGCGCAATGGCAGCATCAACTGCCTGGAGATCACCGAAACGGACTGGACCAAGAAATCCCAGATGTTGCTGAACTTCCTCAAGGGCGGCCCCATCACCTGCACGCTGATGACGGTCAAGTTCGCGCCCCTGGCGCGCGATGAGATCCAAGCTGCCCTCTCCGAGGAGCCCGGTTGCGCGGCCTGCTCACCGGTGAGCTGTGCTGCCGAGCTGGTCCGCAAGCTGGGTATGTCCGACGAACACGCGGCCATGGTGGCCGGGTTCGCCGGTGGTATCGGCCTCAGCGGCGGTGCCTGCGGGGCCCTGGGGGCCGCCGTGTGGGTCCTGGGCATGGACTCGGCCCGGCAGGGGCTCGGCTACAACGGCGTGAACGCCCGCAACGGCCAGGTCATCGAGGCCTTCTTGAAGAGCTCCGGCCACGAGTTCGAGTGCGCCGAGATCGTGGGGCGCACGTTCGAGGACATCGAAGACCACGCCGAGCACCTGCGAACCGGCGGTTGCGCAGCGATCATCGACGCCCTGGCCGCCGCGACCCGTGCCGAGCTAGAGCCCCGGGAACAGAAGCTCAGCGCATGACGTCGGCCCGACACGCCGGGGAGCCAAAAAATGAATGTTCCTCAGTAATTCAAGGCACTTTCCGGGATCACAAACCGCTGTATACTGCATCTGGACCCATTCCCTGATCCGGAGGAATCCCGATGCGACACCTAGCCCGTACGGTGCTCTCTACCCTGCTCATCCTGTCCCTGTCGTGCGGCCCCTTCGCCTGCGACGAGACCACCGAACCCGATCCAATCGAGGTCCGCATCGACGCCGAGTGCGACAACGTCAACCCGCACTACTGCATGCTGCCGTGGCCCTCGAGCCGTTACCTGACCCCGGATGACAGCACCGAGACGGGCTGGAGGGTGGATTACCCGCCCGATGCCTTCCCCTTGAACACCCGCCTGGATCCCTTCGACACCGGCCCGTACAACCGCTTCGACGGCTTCCCACCGTCGGCCCAGATCCTCACCCTGTTCGACGCGCCGGTGGACGGCGCCAACCTGCCCAGCCACCTGGACTACGACGCCTCCGTGGCCGCGGGCAGCCCCACCGTGGTGCTGGACATGGCCACCGGCCAGCGGGTGGCCCACTTTGCAGAGTTCGACGTCAACTACGACGATCCGTCCAAGATCCTGCTGTACATCCGCCCGGCGACCCGCCTGCTCGAGAACCGCCGCTACGCCGTGGCGATCCGCGATCTGCAGTACGCCGACGGCGGCGACGTGGGCGCCTCCGAGGTGTTCGCGGCGCTGCGGGACGGGGTGGTGACGACCTCGGCGCTGGTGGAGGGGCGGCGCGACTCCTTCGAGGAGCTGTTCACCGCCCTGGACGACGCCGGCGTCCCCCGGGAGGGACTGATCCAGGCGTGGGATTTCCACACCGCATCCGGGGCCTCCATCTGGGGTGACATGCTCGCCATGCGGGACGACGCCCTGGAGCGGGTCGGCGACGACGGCCTGGGCTGCAACGTCACGATGGTGACCGACGACTATGACGCGTCTACCCTGCGGCGCATCGACGGCACCGTCACCGTCCCCCTGTATCTGGACAGCGCCTCGACCCCCTCCAACATGGTGCGCGACGAGGACGGCCGGCCGGTCTACCAGGGGGACGTGGAGGTCCCGTTCATCGCCGTCATCCCCAACAGCCTGGCCGGCGCCGAGCCGGGCCGCATCATGACCATGGGCCACGGCTTCTTCGACTCGGCCGAGGTGGTGCCCGCCTTCTCCGGATACGCCGATGACTACGGGGTCGTGCTTGCGGGCACCGACTGGTGGGGCCTGTGCGGCGACGACGCCCTGGGCGCGGCCATCGCCGTGTCCAACCTCAGCCTGTTCCCCGAGATCCCCGAGCGCCTGATGCAGGCCTACGTGAACCACATGGTGCTCCAACGGTCGCTGGCCGGAGTATGTACCGAGCAAGAGGCGTTCCAGATCGACGGAGAGACCGCCTATGACCCGGAGCAGAACTACTTCTGGGGCATCTCCCTGGGGGCCATCCTGGGCACGTCGCTGATGGCCCTGTCCCCCGAGGTGGACCGCGGCACGCTGACCGTCGGCGCGGCCAACTTCTCGATGATGCAGAGCCGCTCGGCGGCCTTCGGGGACCTGGAGCTGGTCTATTCGGCGTGGTACGAGGACCGGGTCGATCGGGAGTTCTACTGGTCGGTCATCGGCCAGCTGTTCGAGATGGTCGACCCCGTGACCTACGCCCCACACCTGCTGGACGATCCGCTGCCGGGCAGCCCCGCCAATCAGGTCCTGTACCAGGTCAGCCGGGGGGACGAGCTGGTGTGCAACATCGCGTCGGACATGGCCGTGCGCACCGCGGGCCTGGAGCTCATCACGCCGACCCCCCACGACATCTGGGGCGTCAACGAAGCGGCGGCGACCCCCTATGACGGCTCGGCCGTGCAGTACTGGGACGCCGGCGTGCCCGATCCCCCCGTGGGCAACGAGCCCCCCGACTTCGACTGGGGCGACGCGGCCCACATCGCCCCCATCGGCGCCGCCTCCGCCGAGGCACAGATGGACGAGTTCCTGCGGCCCGGCGGTCTGGTGACCAACCAGTGCGAGGGGATCTGCGACCTGGACTAATCCAGGCCCAACGCCTGGCGGATAGTGGTATCGAGGGCGTCGGGGCCGAACGGCTTGTGCAGCAGGGGGAGGTTCTTCGCCCGTACCGTCGCCAGCTCAACGCTGGCGGCCAGGCCGGTGACGACCACGATCGGCAGGCTGGGATACCGCTCCTGGGCTCGCTCGATGAATTCCAGCCCCGATCGGCCGGGCATGGTCAGATCGGTGAGGGCGAGGTCGAAGGCGTCGCCGTTTTGGCTCGCGAGGGCGTCGAGGGCCTCGTCCACGCTGGCCACCCCCTGGCACCGATAGCCGTAGAGGTGCAGGCCCCGGCAAACCGTATCGAGCTGGTGCTGTTCGTCGTCGATCACGAGGATCCGGGGGCCAGGGTCGGTCATCTTGCTCCAAACACGGTTCCGTTCTGTCTACGAATGGTTGAATTGCAAGGCACGTGCCGCACGCATGAAAAACGTCTAAACCAAATGATTTCAGGGCATTAGGCGTGTTCACGGGACAAATACGGACGGCAGCTCCCGGCCGGGCCGGGTATACCAAATTGGCACACCCCGTCCCCTACCTGCCCGGTTTCACGGGGCCCGCGGCGAGATATCTCAAACTGGCATAGGTGTTTTTGTCACTCGGCGGCCGCGGCGGGCAACGTGACGGTGAAGCAGGTGCCCTCCCCGACCGTACTGTCGCAGTCGATGCAGCCCCCGTGTTCCTCGATGATGCGATGGGAGATGGAGAGCCCCAGGCCGGTACCCTGCTCCCGGCCCTTGGAGGTGTAGAACGGCTCGAAGATCTTCTTCTGGCAATCCTCGGAGATGCCCGCGCCGTTGTCCTCGACCCGGATCTCGACCCGGCCGGCCGTACCGGGGGCGTGACGAGCCGACAGCTTGACCCAGGACTCCTCCTTGTCGGCGGCCTGGCCGGCGTTGATCAGCAGGTTGATCAGCACCTGCTCGATCTTGCTGGCGTTCATCACGACGCTGGGCAAACCGTCGGCGATCTCCACGTCGAAGCGCTTGACCATCTTGCGCACCTGCTTGCCCACCAGGGTCATCACCCGTTCCACCGATGGCGCCACCTGCTCCGTCTTCAGATCCTGGTCCTCATCGCTGCGCACGTACGTCTTGAGGTCGGAGACGATGCCGGTGATGCGTTCCGAGCCGTGCTCCATGTTCTCGAGCAGCTTGAACACGTCGTCCAGGAACACCTGGTAGGGCATCCTCAGGATCTTCAGGTCCGGCTCCTCCTCGAGGCGCGCTTCGAGCAGGGGCGTCAGGGCCTCGATGTATCTCCTCAGGATCGGCAGGTTGAAGTAGATGAAGTTGTTGGGGTTGTTGATCTCGTGGGCCACGCCCGCGACGATCTGCCCCAAGGCCGCCATCTTGTCCGCCCGGTACATCTCGTCCTGGGCCCGCCTGGCCTCGGTGATGTCGACGTTCGTCAGCATGATGGATTGCTTGCCATCCAGCTCCATGAACGTGACGTTGGACTGGAACCAGCGCCCTTCGTTGTCCTGGGCGTCGAAGCCAAACCGGGTATCCCCCCGTTCCATCGCCGCCTTCCAGGCCGCCTCTCCCACCTTGATCGCCTCGGGGCCGTATTGGCCGATCATCAGCTCGTCGGGTTTGACCCGGTTCAGAGTCTCGTCGTCCAGGTAGTAATAGTCGAGGAAGGCCTGATTGGCGTACACGTAGTCGTCATCCTGGATGATGCTGATCTGCGCCGACGTGGACTCGGCCAGGCTCCGGAACTTCTGCTCGTTCTCCGCCAGCGCCTCCACCGCACGCTTGTGCCCCGTGATGTCATGGGACATGGCGATGAACGCCTCCTGGCCGTTCAGCTCCGTCATCGTCGCGTGGGTCTCGAACCAGCACCCCTCCATGTCCTGCATCTCGACGCGGAACTGGGTCTCCCCGCGCTCCAGCGCAGCCTGCCACTGGGGTGCGATGCGTTGGATCTCCTCGGGGGAGATCATGCCCATGGTCAGCTCGTCGACCGTGGTCAACAGCAGGTCCTCCAGATCGACCCCGTAGTAGTCGAGGAAGGCCTGGTTGGCATACAGATACCGGTCGCCCTTCATCACGCTGATCTGCGCGCTGGTGGACTCGGCCAGGACGCGGAACTTCCGCTCGCTGTCCTCGAGTTCCGCGTTCTTGTGGCGCAGTAGCTCGAGCTCTTCGATGAGCTGCTCCCGGGTCTTGTCGCCGTCGTTCATGGTTCCCTCGCGAAGAAGACTATTTAACGCCGTATGCCTTGAGCTTGCGGTGCATGGTCTGCAAACCAATCTGCAAGACCCGTGCCGCCTGGCTCTTGTTGTTCCCCACGGCCTCGTAGACCGCCAGGATGTGCCGCCGCTCCACGTCCTTGAGGGGTTCCAGTTCACCGACGGTCACCGCCTTGCCCACTGCCGCGGCCCGGGCCTTGACCCGGGGCAGCTTGAGGTGCTCGGGCTTGACCTCGCCCCCGGCGGCCAGGTTGGTGGCGGCCTCCAGCACACCCTTGAGCTCACGCACGTTGCCGGGCCATCCGTGGGCCTCCAGGGTCCGCCACGACTCATCGGTGATGGCCGACGCACCGCCGGTCAGGAAGCGATCGGCGAGCAGGGGGATGTCCCCCGCGCGATCGCGCAGCGGTGGAATCTGTAGGTGGGCGAACTGCAGCCGGTAGAACAGATCCTTGCGGAACGCGCGGTTCTGGACGAGCTTCTCCAGGTCCTGGTTGGTCGCCGCGACGATGCGCACGTCGGAACGCACCGCCCGCGTATCCCCCACCGGCGAGAACTCGCCCTCCTGCAGGATGCGCAGCAGCTTGCCCTGGATCTCCATGGACAGGTCGCCGATCTCGTCGAGGAACAGGGTGCCGCCGGCGGCCTTGCCCAGGTAGCCGGTCTTGTTGCGGTCGGCGCCGGTGAAGGCGCCCTTGACGTGCCCGAAGAACTCGGACTCGAACAGGGTGGGCGACAGGGCCAGCATGTTGACCGGCACGAACGGCCCGTCGGCGCGGCGGCTGGACCGGTGGATGGCCCGGGTCAGCAGCTCCTTGCCTACCCCGGTCTCGCCGGTGATCAGGACCGGGATCTCGGACGCCGCGTGCAGCTCCGCCTCGTGCAGCAAGCCGAGCATCTGTCGGTCACCCGTGACGATGTCGCGGAATGCTTCGGGGTGGTCCAGCACCCGCCGCGCCGCACGGGAAGTGCGCAGCCGCAACGATTCGATCAGCCGCTTGCGCTCCAGGGCGCGGTCCAGGGCGTGTTTCATCTGATCGGGGGTGATGGGCTTGACCAGGTAGTCGTAGGCGCCGGCCTTGATCGCCTTGATCACCAGCGGCACGCTCTCGTTGGCGGTGATCATCACGCACTCGCACTGGGGCGCGTGTTCCTTGATCACCTTGAGCACGTCGATCCCATCCATCTCGGGCATGGTGATGTCCAGGAACGCCGCGTCGAAGCTGTGTTCCGCCAGGAGCCCCTCCACGCGGGTGGGATCGCTCACCGGCGTGACGTCCTCGTAGCCTTCCAGGCGCAGCATGCGCTCCACGCTGTCGAGGAAGGTGGTCTCGTCGTCCACGATCAGAATCGATGTCTTCATCAGGTGCCTCGCGCGTCGGATTCCATTTCGACCTATACCATTTTGGCACGATCCCGCGAAACCCAGCCCGGTACGAATTCCCCGCCCCCAGGTGAACCAAAATGGCATACTTGGGCAGGTCGCCAGCGCCCGACAGCCCAGCAGCCCGAAGACAATCCAACCCATTGGTTTTACTGAATATTACGATTTTTTTTTGGGTCTGGCACGGCCCCTGCAAACTCCCTTCGCAACGAACCAAAACGACCACGGAACCGAGCCAGGGAGAAACACCATGACCGCCACCGAGCCCAGAGACATCACGCCGCTCCGCACCGCCTACTCCTTCGCCACCGTCGGAGCCTGCTCCGCTACCCTGCTGAACGTGCTCAACCGCGCCTACGGCGATCCGATGGAGGCCGAGGAGACCGCCTCCAATCCCCTCGCCGGCGGCATCGTGCAGCACGGTTACCAGTGCGGTCAGGTGTGGGGCGCGGCCCTCGCCGCCGGCGCCCAGGCGTACCACCGCTACGGCACCGGTCCCCGGGCCGAGGCCGCCGCGGTTTACGCTGCCCGCCGCACCACCGCGGCGATGCGCGACACCGAGGGCGACATCAACTGCCTGGAGCTGACGGACATGAGGGACACCGGCATGCAGGAGCTGTCCGGCGTGCTGAAGTACTTCATCAAGGGCGGGCCCATCAGCTGCGCCCGTATGGCGATGCGGTACGCACCGGTGGCCTACGAGCAGATCAACGAGGCCCTCGACGAGGAGCCCCCCGAGGTGACCAGCCCCTGCGCCAGCTGCGCGGCGGAGGTGGCCCGCAAGATGGGGGCCGACGACAAGCACGTGGTCATGGCCGCGGCCCTCGCCGGCGGCATCGGCCTCAGCGGTGGTGGGTGCGGCGCCCTCGGTGCCGCCGTCTGGCTCACTTCGCTGAACCGCCCCGAGGAGAAGACCGGGCTCACCGCAGGCGACACGACGGTCGGCAAGGTCATCGAGACGTTCGGAAAGCACTCCTACCACGAGTTCGAGTGCGAGGAGATCGTCGGCCGCCGCTTCGAGGACGTCGCCGAC
>CAZDDH010000229.1:0-14457 GCA_964504165.1 uncultured Rickettsiales bacterium
CCCCGTCTCCGTCCGTTTCGTCCGGGTCGTCCAGCGGGCAGGGGTCGATGTCGTCGCAGACCCCGTCACCATCGGTGTCGGTCATGCCCTCGTCGATGGACCCGTCGCAGTTGTTGTCGGCGCCGTCGCAGACCTCGATGGCCAGGGGGTTGATGGCCGCGTCGGTGTCGTCGCAGTCGTCGTCGCAGGTGTTGATGTAGGCCGGGTCGCCATAGCCGTCACCGTCCGCGTCGGTGCAGCTGTCGAAGTCGTCGGGATCGCCGTCACCGTCGCCGTCCTCCATGCAGACGCTCACACCCGTGGGGGAGACCAGCTCCAGCCGGACGCCGTTCTGGGATGCGGCATAACCGCCGAAGTTGGCCACATCGAAGGTGCCCGTCTCGTCGAACTCCAGGTTGCCGTCCACCCAGATGCGGATCTGGGTCGGCGTCAGCTCGAACTCGAAGCTGTAGTCCGTGCCGAAGGACCACCCGCTGCTGCCCAGGTTGGTGGCCCGGGCCAGCTCGGTGACGTCCCCGCTGTGGGACCAGATCTCCGAGGAGTCCACGTCGCCTGCGACAGCACTGAGGGCCAGGCCTTCGTAGGCGTAGCCGCCGCCTGGGCCCCAGTTCTGGTCGCTGCGCTTCCAGTCCACCAGCAGCCAGTCCCCCGCCGGGTCGGATCCCTCGCCGCTCTGGTAGCCGATGACGAAGCCGATCAGGTCATCGTCCCCGGACCCCGAGGCCACCGACAGGTCGATCTGCATGTTGGTGATGGGGAACGGGTTGGGGGTGGAGTAGGCCGACGGCGACGAGTTGCCACTTTGCTGGACGGACTGTCCGTCCCCGGCCACCGTCCAGGTCGCATTCGAATGCCCCGTGAAGGTGGTGATGGTCTCGTCAAAGCCCCAGCTGAACCAGGCGTCCTGGTCGCAGACATAGCCTGCCTCGACCTGCCCCGCGGCATCGCAGCCGTCCCCGGCCACGGTGTTGCAGTCGTCGCACTGCTCGCCGGCGTCGATGACGCAGTCGCCCACGATGGCAAAAGTCAGCAGCTCGGTCTCCGGGTTGGACGAGGTCTGGCAGGCAGCCAACGCCAGCATCAGCGGAGCCAATGCTATCCAGAGTCGGCAGGTGGATACGGAATGGTCTGGGCTGTAGTTTTTCACGGTTCCTCCGTCCCAAGGGGAGCCTGGAAGGTACCCTCCGGTGGACAAAAAAGCTGGAGAAAACAAACGGCTCGTCAAGCGCGGTCGCGTATTCGAGCCGCCGAAAGCCTAGCGGGATAGCACACAGCTGGGAGGGGAGAGCCACTCCCGCAACGCCGCGAAGAACTCGATGCGGACCTCCCGTTCCAGCCACGGGTAGTGCCCGCAACGCTCCCACTCCCGGTACTCCAGCTGCGGCAACAGGGGAGCCAGGCTGTCGCGGATCATGCCGCCGGGGTGGGGGTCCACCGCTCCGTGCAGCATCAGCACCGGAGAAGAGATGGCCGCGAAGGCTGCCGGATAGACCCCCTCGTCCTGCAACCGGATCATGTCGTCCCAGGTCTCCTGGTAGGCCTGGCAGTCGTAGTCACGGGCACCGGACACGGGGGCGACCAGGTCGTGGGAGTACAGCGGTGTGATCAGCCGGTCCATGGCCCGCATGCGTTCGTCCTCGTCGGGGACCTCGTCGGCCAGCCCGTCCAGCAGCTGCCGTGCCTCCTCGTCCAAGCGGTCGGTGATGAGTTCCAGCAAGCGCGCCCGTGCCACCGTATCGAACGTGCCGCAGCCGATGAGCACCAGCGGCCCGGCCGCGGCCGGGTATTCGGCGGCGTAGGCCAGCGTCAGCATGGCCCCCCAGGAGGACCCGACGATGGCGGGAGGCTGCCCCGCCGCCAGCTGGTCCTCGCAGCGGTCCACGATCAGCTCGTGCAGGTCTTGCACATGGCGAGCCACGGTGAGGGGCTCGCCACCGCTGGGGCGCTGGAACGGCTCCAGGACCCGGAAACGATCCGCCAGGCCACGGGCCACGGGGGCCATGTAGCCAGCGGCGCCGGGGCCACCGTGGACCACCACGACCCAGGGCCCGGATGTGCCGTAGGTACGAACAGTCATGAGAGGGGCTCCCAGTTCACGGCGGCAGCATAGCCAGCAAGGCCAATCTTCGCACGTTGTCCTCCCGCAGCGTTCCCGACCAGAGGGTAGCTCATCGACAGACTCGCTCGCTTGCTATCCACGCCTCGTCGCCGCGATGAGACCCAGTGCCACGATGGCCAGGCCCAGCGCCAGGTAGGTAATCTGTAGCCAGTGCCCAAACCCGATCAACACCCCCTGGATGGCAATCCAGCCGGTGAGAACGCAGCCGACGATGACGTGGCCCCAGCGCGCCCAGGGCTGGCGCCGGAGCGCTGCGACGGCTACGGCCATCGGGAACACACCGTTGGCCAACGTCAGGATCAGACCGGGGAGCAGGAAACTACCGAACCCCGAGCCCTCCAGCAGGTCCGGTGGAAGCTCCATCAGGCTGCCGTCCGGCGAGGCGAGCATCATGCCGCCGCCGAAGAAGGCGCCCAGGGCCAGGAGCAGCTCGAGGGCGATGAGCAGGATCACGGTGCGGGGGTGACGCGGGCCTCGGGTCATGTCCGAACCTCCATCCCTGGTACGCCCACCGGGCCCGGACCATTGCATCGCCGGACAATACTCACTTAATTCGCCAAATGTTAGCGACGGCACCATGTTTTGGCCAATTACATTTCTTTAACTCGCCAAATCTGAATTGCTCAGCATGTTTTGGCGAGATATGATGCTCACCAACGTTCCGGACGGGCTGGAGGCGGCCATGGCACGAATCGCGGGCAGAAGCGACGAAAAGCGCATCCTCGCCCGGTTGCGTTCATCCCGGGATGCCGAGTTCCTGGCCATCTACGGCAGGAGGCGCGTGGGCAAGACCTTCCTCATTCACGAAACATTCAAGGACGAGGAAATCTACTTCGAACTCACCGGCGTGCGGGGCGCCACGATGCGCGCACAGCTGGGAAACTTCGCACGGGTATTCGACCGTTGCTTCCCCGAAGGTGAGCCCACGCCCCTACCTGACAGCTGGGGCGAGGCCTTCGAGCAGCTCCGGCGGGCCATCGAAGCCAGCGATCCAGCGGGCAAGGTCGTCGTGTTCCTCGACGAGCTGCCCTGGCTGGCCTCACGGCGGTCGCGTTTCCTCCCCGCCCTCGAGTACTTCTGGAACAGCTGGGCCTGCCACCGCGGCCATATCCTGCTCATCGTCTGTGGCTCGGCCGCCTCGTGGATGCTCGCCAAGGTCCTGCACGACCGGGGAGGCCTCCATAACCGCATCACCCGCCGGATGCGTCTGCTCCCCTTCACCTTGGCCGAGACCGAGGCGTACCTTCGCGGCCGACGGGTGCGGCTGGACCGCAAGCAGGTGCTCGAGCTGTACATGGTGATGGGGGGGGTCCCGCACTACTTGCGGCAGGTGGAGCCCGGCCGGTCCGCCGCCCAGAACATCGACGCCATCTGCTTCACCAAAGATGGGTTGCTGGCAGAAGAATTCGACGAGATCTACTCGTCGCTGTTCGACCGGCCCCAGCCCTACGTCGACGTTGTCCGCCTGCTCGCACGCAGACGCAGCGGCTGGACCCGCAACGAGCTCCTGAAGCAGGCAGGGTTACGCTCTGGCGGCGGCGCTACGATGATCCTGGAGACCCTGGAGCAAGCGGGATTCATCGCCAGTTATACCCCCTTCGGGCGGCGGGCCAAGGATGCCGTCTACCGGCTCGTCGACGAGTATTCGCTGTTCTATCTGACCTGGATCGCCACGGCTCCCCGCTCGGTCCTCCGCAGCTCCGGATCCGGATATTGGCTCCAGCTGCGGCAGCAGCGCGGGTGGCAGGCATGGTCCGGGTATTCGTTCGAGAGCATCTGCCTCAAGCACATCCGTGAGCTCAAGGAGGGGCTGGGGATACGTGCAGTGGGGACCACGGAATCGAGCTGGCGGTCCATCCCGGCCACGAGCGGCGACCGGGGCGCGCAGATCGACCTGGTCATCGACCGCCAGGACCAGTGCATCAACCTGTGCGAGATGAAGTACTCCGACCACAAGTTCGTGATCTCCAAGGCCTACGCCACCCAGCTCCGCAATAAACGGGACACGTTCCGGGACCGGACCCGGACCCGCAAGACGTTGTTCCTGACGATGGTCACCACCCATGGGACGAGGAAAAACGCCTACCACGACGAGCTGATCGACGACCAGCTCACCATGGAGCATCTGTTCGGCTGAGGGCCTCTCCGTGGCTGGTCGGCCAGCCGCTATCGTCACCGTATCAATCGGAATCGATGCCGAGGATGATGAACTGCACGCGGCGATTGCTGGCGTAGGCCCGTTCGTCATCCCCCTCGACCAGAGGGGCTGTCGTGCCGTACCCCCTGGCGAACAGACGGTCAGGTGCCACACCGAGCGCGACAAGAGTCTGCAACACCGCATCGGCCCGCGCCTGGCTCAGGGTCAGGTTGTAATGCTCGGACCCGCGCTCATCTGCGTGGCCCTGGATCTCCACGAGCAAGACCTCCGGGTGCGCACCGAGAATCTCCGCGACGGCGACCAAAACCGTAAGGCTCTCGTCCAGGAGCGAGGATCGATCGGTCTCGAAATGGACCTGCTGATGGATCACGATCTCGGTGGCGGTCAACTCTGCCACGGGTTCGTCGGCCCTGGGTTCCGGCTCGACGTGCCGCTCCGCGACGGGCTCCGGCGAGGAGAGTTCTTCGATGATCTCCAGCGGGTCGCCCTCCCAGGACCTCCTGTCGCGCCTCTTGTGCTTGTCCAACCCCCAACCGGGCCGCGGGCCCTCGTCACGACGTGTGATCTGCCTGTTGCGGTCTAGATCCAACGGCGAAGGCGGCAAGAAGGAGACGCCGAGTACAAAGCGCGCATCTGGCGTGGTGATGCTCCGGTTTTTGATCCGGAAGCTCCCTGCGACGTGGATCGCGAAGGCGTCGTTCGGCCGGGCGCGGAGGCCAACGAGGAGTTCCATCGGATTGGCCCCCACATCTCCGTACATCTCGCCACCGAGCTCCAAAATGCCCTCGACGGGCGATCCAAAATGAACGCCCGCCGACGCGCGTAGCAGGCCGGAGACGTAGGTTTCGTTTCGTGCCCCCTCGGCGGCGGGGATACCGGTATCGGCCGCACGGATCCCGAGCTGCAGCCCGACCCGCATGAAGCGCAGATAGCCGGATAGCAACAGGGACGGGCTGATGGTCGCGCCGGGCATGCCAAATCCGTGTTCCGCATGCCCGGTGGGGATGGATACAGGCACGACGGCACCCAGGCCGATGCCCTTTTGGGTCGGATCGAACAGATGGGCCTTGACCGTGAATCGTAGGTCCCCGATCCCGACGATCCGCGTGTGGTTATTCCAGGGGTGGGCCATGTGCACGGGTAGGGTGAACGAGAGGTCCACGTCCCCGAGGCCCAGGGCCGTCTGGATGTCGATGGACAGCAGGTCGCCGTGCACCTCTCGTTCGCCCTCGGTCTCGGCGAATCCGATGGGATCGTTGGCTTCGTTGAACCACAGGCTCACCACGGGCAGCAACGGCGGCAACGTCTCGGCCGATTCGGTGGCGAACCAGCCCGTCCCGTCCCCGTGCGGCTGGAACCGCTGGAGCGAGATGGGTTGTGCAATAGCCGTCCATGGCGCGCACCAAACGGAAATCAGGACCACGAAAATCCAGCGACGAATCAATGACAGCCTCACAGCATCTACAACCGAATGGAGAGATCCGAACACACGCTCGCCAACCTTCTCAGCGACGCTCGATGGAAGCCAGCCCCGGGGCAAGAAAGACGAAGATCAAGGAGGATCGCACTGCCCCGAATCGGCGTCGTTGTTCTCGATAGCCCGATCGACACAACCCCAGCATTCCAGGTGACCGTCTTCGCGGACGGCACACGCGCCGAATTCGCCAGCGCTGATCTGCGTGTACCGGTCCCCCTCGGGTGCGTCACACTGGCCCGTGTCCGAGTTCACGCCGTACCCGTTGAGTTCACAGCCCCAGCAGTCGATCTGGCCGTCCTCGCCCAGCCCGCAGGTGTAATGCCAGCCCGCGGTGAGCTGAATGAACCGGCCTTCCGGGGATACACAGGCGTCTTCGCCGCCACCCACGCATCCCCAGCAGTACGGCGTACCGTCCGCGCTCAGCGCGCAGTAGTGGTGAGTCCCCGCCGTGACGCTGACCACCGATTCCAGCGAGTCCGGCCACGTGGATGCGGTCGTCGGTCCCCAGCATCTCCCCTGGCCGTCCACGGTGGCCGCGCAGGACTCGTGCTGCCCGGCGACCACGACATCGAACTGCCCCGCGGGGGCCTCGCACTGCCCGTTGTCCTGTTGATCGTCGCAGCCCCAGCAATCTACGGTTCCCTCCGGTGTCAGGCCGCAACTGTGCGCCCACCCCGAGTCGATGCGCTCGTACACGGGGGACGACGGACCATTGAGTTCATCGAAGAACCCACTGAACCCCCAGCAAACGGCCTGATCGTCGGCGATCAGCCCACAGGTGTGGTGGGTCCCGGCCGAGATCACGCGGTACCCTTCGCCCTTCACGTCCAGCAGCCCCGTACCGCCATTACCCCAGCACTCCACCGTCCCATCCGCGTGGAGCCCGCAGGCGTGTGAGTGGCCGACGCTGACCTGGACCCAGTCGTCCGTCGTAGACAGATTCGAACTGGGCCCGGAACAGCCGGAGAGCAACGCCATCAAAAACGCGACGAAGTACTTCATTCGTGTGTCCTCGAGCAGGGTCAAATCCTGTGTTTCGTTCAGTCCCCCGAAGGAGCGTGGGCGATCTTCACGTCCACGGACACGATGCCAGTTCCGCACGGGCGCCTGGCACGTTTTGTGCTCGGCTGCCGACACTGAACCGGCAAACGACGAGGTGTTCCATGTCTGCAATGCTCTTTCGGATGATGCTGCCAGCCGCAACGCTCCTGGCCGTCTTGGTCGCTGGCTGCGGCGGCAGCCAGACCCTCCCCACCGAACGGGTGGGTGGCTGGCTGGACCTGACCCTGGCCGGGGACCTGCCCGGCACCAGCGCCACCAGCTGGAGCGGCCACGTCGAATCGGACACGGTGCCGAGCGAGGACGCTCGGCGGGATGGCCTGACCTGCGGCTGGGCCACGCAGCTGACCCAGCCATCCGGGGGGGACGCCTGCCTGGGCCACTACGACGTCCGGGGGGTCGGATTCGGCCAGGACGATTTCGAGCGCGCGGAGGTGGACTACAGCGCCTACTGCTACGGCGGCGCCGGCAGCCTGACGGTGGTGGACGACTCCGAGTGGGAGGACCTGGATTTCGAAGTGACCATTCCGGACGACCACGGCGATCCCGTGGAATGGAGGATGAACGACGACTGGCCCTGCGAATGCGAAGGGGCCATCGACGAGGGCAACGCCTCCGGCTGGATGGACTGCGTGGGCGTGCGCCTGAGCAACGAGTCCGAGGAGGCGCCGCTGGAGACCGAAACGATGACGCTGTCGTTCGAGTGGAGCTGTGGGGAGGCGGTCTAGACGGCCGGTTCATAGGTAAATAAAAAAAACACAAACAAGGACAACGGCCAGAGGACGAACATAGCGAAGAACCCGTATCGAATGCGCCTGAGCACCGGGATGTGATTGTACTTGCCGCGAAACATAGCCTCCTGGTACTCAATGGGGTTCTCTGGCACGACACCCAGAGCTCGCAGGCGATGAAGAACCACGAGATGGTAGACTACGAGGACCCCACACAGAATCCACACGCCAATGGGCAAGAAGATCAAATCTCTTTCCCTCCCGCCGCCTGCTCCTTACGCTTCTTGAGCTCCAACGCCTGCTTGATCCCCTTCTCACGGATGGTCTTGATGGCCACGCGTAGCGGCGACGTGGTGTGGAACTTGCGGGCCCAGCGCTTCATGGCCTTCTTGTCCAGGCGGATGCCCAGCCCCGGCTCCTGGGGCACGTCCACGGTGCCGTCGGGGTTGACCATCGTGGGCTGGTGGATGCCATCGCGGCGCTCGGGGATCCAGCCGGGGGGATCGTAGGGGTACTCCAGGTTGTGGCGGTCGTCCCACGCGGCGAAGGCGTGCAAGTTGATCAAAAAGCCGATGCCGTTGCTCCAGGTGTGGGGCGAGAACTGCAGCTTGCGCTTACGGCACTCGGCCATGATCTGCTTGGCCACGGTCAGGCCGCCGCAAAACGTGGCGTCCGGCTGGTACTTGTCCAGGCACTCGTGCTCGAACAGGGGCCGCACCTCGTGCCAGTCGCCGTGCAGCTCACCGCCGGAGATGGGGGTCTTGACCGCCTTGCGCAGGGCCGCCATGCCGTCCCAGTCGTGCATGTCCAGCGGCTCTTCGATCCAGGCGATGCCCAGGTCGTCGCAGGCCTTGCCGAATTCGATGGCGTACTCCAGGCCCCAGATGGGGGTGGGATTGATGAGGGACACGGGCCAGCCCTGGTTGGCGTCCACGCCGATCTCGAAGCCGTCGCCCAGCTCTTTGCGCACCTCCTGAAGGATAGTGATGTTGTTCTGGTGGGCCGAATCGTGGACCCGGATCTTGATCGACTCGAAACCCATACGCCGGATCTCGTCCAGGTAGGGTCGCCGCCCGGCCATATCCCGTATCTCGCCGGTGGAGGCGTAGACCGGCACCCGGGTGACCGTCTCGTCGGTGCCCTCGGGCTGCAGCAGCTTGTACACCGGCTTGCCCTCGATCTTGCCCTGCAGATCGTAAAAGGCCGCCTCCAACCACCAGTTGCGCCAGCCAAGATAGGACGCCTCCCGCAGGCGTTTGCGCACGGTGGTGATATCAGTGGCCTCCACGCCGATGAGGAAGCCGCCCAGAAGGTCACCGAGCCCTTCCCGCTCGCGGCTGAAGGCGTTGCCCGCAGCGATGCCCTCGACGCCATCGTCGGTGGTGAGCTTGATGAGGGTGCTGCGCACGTGGGTTTGGGGGTAGCCGGGGATCCACGAGGGCCAGAACGGCTCCTTCAGCGGGACGTCGACGTGGAACAGTTCGATGCGCTCGACCTTGCTCATGATGGCTCCTCGTATCTTGCGGTGCAGGGATCCTACCAGCGACGGGGCCAAGAAATCACGCCCGCGGCCCGGTGCGCGCATTCGTCATTCATTTGGTGGGCAAACAACTCGGCAGTGGATAGAGTCCCGGGCATGAGACGACTCATCTACCTGACGACGCTGTTCCCCCTACTCGCCGCCCTGGTGCTGTTCGCGAGCTGCAAGACCGACGATCCCGACCCGGACCCCGACCCCGACGAGGTCGATCCCTGCGGCACGATCTACGAGCCGCTGAGCCCCATCGTCGAAGACGATCCGGTCCCGGCGCTGCGTACGGACGAGGGCATCGGCTTCGCGCCCCAGCCCACGGGCATCCGCACCGGGCTGTACGACGACGCCACCTCGTCCTTCGCCGTGCTGTGGGAGACGGACGTGGACACGACCGCCACCGTGGTCCAGTGGGGGCTGGTGGACGCCGAGGAGAACAGCAAGACCGGCTACACCTTCTTGCTGGGCAGCGAGAGCGACCCGGTGCGGCTGCACGAGGTCCGCCTCTGCGGTCTGGAGCCGGCCACCACCTACCAGTACCGGGTGGGGTCCGAGGGGGGCTGGAGCAACGTCTACTCGTTCACCACGGACGACCCGGCTGCGGAGTCGCTTTCGTTCCTGGCCCTGGGCGACTCGCGGGACGGCGAGCAGACCATGGAAGCGCTGCTGGACATGGGCATGGAGCACGACCCGAGCTTCCTGCTGCACACCGGCGACTTCCTCTACCTGGCCCACGACACGGACGAGTGGCGGGAGTTCTGGGCCGTCACCACCCCCGAGCTGTCCGAGATCCCGCTGATCCCGGTGCACGGCAACCACGAGCTGTTCCTGGAGCAGTACTTCGGCATGGTGGCGGCGCCGGGGAACGAGGAGTGGTACTCCTACGATATCGGGCCCCTGCACCTGGCGGTGATCAACGACTCCCGGGACAACTCCGGGCTGGCCGAGCAGGCGGCGTGGCTGGACGAGGATCTGGCCGCGTCCGACGCACCGTTCAAGGTCGTGTCCACCCACCGGGCGTTCTATTCGTCGGGCAACCACGGCTCCACCGAGAGCCTGCAGGAAATCATCATGCCGGTCATCGAGGCCCACGACGTGCCGCTGGTGCTCAGCGGGCACGATCACGGCTACGAGCGCACCCACCCCATGCGGGGCGGAGAGGTCCAGGCGACCACGGCCGAGGGCACGACCTATGTGGTCACGGGCGGGGCCGGGGCCTCGCTGTACGGCTTTGCCGGGGACGTCTTCACCGCCTACACCGAGTCCATCAACCACTACGGCCACATCGAGATCGACGGCGGGACGATGACCTTCACCGCCTACCGGCTGGACGGCACGCTGCTGGACCAGGTGGTGATGGACTGATCCCCCCGGACGGTGTAGACTGAACATAAGTTCAGGAAACGCCATGCCGTTCGTTCATTGCGCCCCCGATCTACAGACCCGCCTGGACCTGTTGGGCGGCGACGCACGCTTCGAGTGCGTGGGCCCGGTCTACCGCGGTGGGCCCGAGGAGATCCAGCTGGGGGCCGTCTACCACGCCACCACCACCGGCGGCCGCACCATGCCGTTGCTCAAGGTGCTGCAGACCTCCGAGTGCACCGGTGGCTGCCGCTACTGCGCGTTCTGTGCCTCCCGGGATGCCCAGCGCACGACCTTGACCCCCGAAGAGATGGCCCGCTCCTTCGACGAGCACCTGCGGGCCGGGCTGGTGCGGGGGCTGTTCCTGAGCTCGGGCATCTACCCCGATCCGGTGACCGCCATGGACCGCATCCTCCAGACAGTGGCCATCATCCGCGCCAAGCAGCAGTTCAACGGCTACGTGCACCTCAAGATCCTCCCCGGCGCTGAAGACGCCCAGCTGGAGGCCGCCGCCACTCTGGCAAGCCGCATCTCCGTCAACCTGGAGGCCCCCACGCGCGAGCGGCTGCGGGCCCTGGCCCCGGGCAAGAGCCGCCCCACCCTGCTGCGCTCGCAGCTGGACCAGCTGGGCCAGCTGACCACCCGCGGCGATCTACCGGTGAGCGGCTGGACCACCCAGTACGTGGTCGGCCCCTCCGGCGAGAGCGACCAGGAGCTGCTCTCCACCAGCCAGGCCCTGTACCGCGCCCGGGGGCTGCACCGGGCCTACTATTCCCGCTTCACGCCGGTGGACGGCACCCCGCTGGAGCACGAGCCGGCCACGGGCCAGGTGCGGCAGAACCGCCTCTACCAGGCGGACACGCTGATGCGGGAGTACGGGTTCCACGCCCGGGAGCTGAGCTTCGACGACGGCGGCGGGCTGCCCCAGGATCGGGATCCCAAGCTGGCCTGGGCCCAGGCCCACCCGGAGCGGTTCCCCGTCGAGGTCAACCGCGCCGATCCCTTCGAGCTGATCCGGGTGCCCGGGCTCGGGCATATCGGCGTGCGCCGCATCCTGCAGGCCCGCCGCCAGGGGGTCATCGACGATGCGTACAAGCTCCGTCAGCTAGGTGTGATTCCCCGGCGCTGTGGCGGATGGCTCACCCTGGCAGGCAAGGCGCTACCCGCAGATCCGGCGGCGGCTCAGCTGTCTCTGTTCTGATGGATTGCTATCGAGTGAGCCCCAGCTCGCGGGCGCCGGCGAGGACCTCCTCGGCGTGCTTGCCGGTCTTGGCCGGGTCCCATACGTGGGCGACCTTGCCCTGTTGATCGACGAGGAACGTCACCCGGCGGGCGAACCCGGTGAAGCTCATGTTGGCACCGTACGCACCCACGGCCTCGCCGTCCGGATCCCCTAGCAGGATGAAGCTCAAGCGGTGGGTCTCGGCGAAGTCGGCCTGGGTCTGCCAGCTGTCCGTGGAGATCCCCACCACCTGGATACCCGCTTCGCGTAGATCGTCGTTGCCGTCCCGCAGACTGCAGGCCTGCTTCGTTCACCCAGGGGTGAAGGCCTTGGGGAAGAAGTAGACCACCACCGGGGACTCGGCCCACAGGTCGCTCAACGCGACGGCCTGGCCTTCGTGATTGGTCAGAGTCACCTCGGGCGCCTGGTCGCCGACGGCCAGCGACGGCTGTTCGCTGGCGCTCACCACCAGAGGTATCGTGAAAATGGCGGTGACGACCGCGATCCGGAGCATTATCAGCCACAAGCTGTTCATGATTCACCTCCCTGTTAGTCCAAGCTAATTACGATAGTCTAGGGTGTCAATAGGTGGGGCGTCATGAAATTCGAAGCCAAGACCTCTATGATGCAAGCAGGGAGGAAATGGTGTCATGAGGTGGGTGCTACTGTGCTTGTGTGGATCTCTGGCCCTGTGGGGCTGCAAGGAACAACCAGACGACGACGCCGGGGACGACGACGACACCGGCGACGACGACGCCGCGGATGACGACGACACCGCGGACGACGACGACGATAACGGCGACGACGACGACGACGACGCGGATGACGACGACGATACCGGCGACGACGACACGGAGGTGGACACCACCCTGTGTGAGGATGCCGCCGCGATCCACGTCGACCCGGCGGGTACCGACGACAACAGCTGCGGGGCCGAGGCCAGCCCCTGCGCGACGATCGGCCACGGGCTGGACCGGGTCGCTGCCGGCTCGGCGGTCTGTGCCCACGCCGGCCAGTACGACGAGAACTGGGTGGCGCTGAAGGACGACACCTGGCTGATCAGCGTGGACGGCGCCCAGCAGGCGGTCATCTACTCGGGCACGATGAGCGCCGTGCGCTTCGACGGCATCAGCAACGCCGGTATGGACGGCTTCGAGGTCTACGGCGATTGGAGCCAGGGCGACGCTGGTGACGGGCTGATCCGCGTCCTCGACGCCACCGACATTACCATCCGCAACACCGTGGCCCACGACGCCCCGTGGGACCAGGACGTGGTCAAGGTCTCCGGCCAGGTCAGCGGCTTGCTGCTGGAGCGGATGGTGGTGTGGAACCCGGGGATCCGGGCCAGCGGCGACTGCGACCCGTGCTTCCAGGAGAACATCGACATCTTCGGTAGCGGCGCCGCCCAGGGGGATCCGCCGCCGGTGAGCGACGTCATCGTCCGCGGCTGCTGGCTGTTCCACGGCGACCACGGGGGCGACTGGCTGATCTACTCCAAGATCTACGCGGAGAACATCCTCTACGAGAACAACGTCTTCGGGCCCTCGGCCGGCGGGGGCTGGGGAAACACGGCGGTGGGCATCGGCACCTCCGAGGCGGGCATCCCCGACGCCAGCGCCCCCGTGGTGGACCAGGCCATCGTGCGCAACAACATCTTCGTGGGGCTGCGCGGCGACGGGGCGTTGACGGTGTCCAACGCCGACAACACCTGGATCTACAACAACACCTTCTACGAAAACTCGGGCGGTGATCTGCGCTCGGTGATCATGTTCCGCGGCAACTACCACGACCTGGGGCCGATTTACCTCTACGACAACCTGTTCGTCGACAACCAGCCCACCCAGTCCGGCGGCGATATGTTCTGGGTCCGCGACCCCCTCCCCGCCCAGTGGGACCACGATTACAACCTGTACTTCAACAACACCGCCGATAGCGACGAGCCCTATACGGGTGAGGCCAATGGGATCTATGAGATCGACCCGGGCCTGACGTCGCCGGCGGTGCCGGACACCACCAACCCCTCGCTGGCGCGTATCGCCGAGATCGTCGCCGGCTTCACCATCCCCAGCGGCTCGGCTGCGGCGGATGCCGGGGTAGACGTGGTGGACATGGCCGGGCACCCCAACTGGCACCCCGGGGCTACGGACCAGCGTTGGGATATCCATGGGGACGCACGGCCGGCTGGAGGCAGCTGGGATCTGGGGGTAGACGAGGTACCTTGACCCCGGATCGGCTCAATAGCAGTCCAGCTCCCAGTCGTAATCCCCCGTCGACGTGTGAAGGTAGTCGTCGTTCTGGTAGTAGGCCGTGAAAACGATGGTGTACACGCCGTCCGACGGGATCGTGTAGCTGATGTAGGAGTCGCTCCCTGGTCCGCCGTCGTCGTTGGCCGACGCATAGTCACAGTTCTCGTCCCGTAGATACAGGTAGGTGTCGTAGTCGTTATCCAGGCCGTCGCAAAGTTCCGGCGCGCCCGCGTAGATGGTGGCGGCCGCGTCGTCACAGTCGCCTTCACAGGACGCCTGGCCGTCCCCGTCGCCGTCCAGTTCTTCCATCGGCAGGGCTCCGTCGCAGTCGTTGTCGATGCCGTCGCACAGCTCCACCGCCCCGGGGTGCGTGCTCGTGTCCTCGTCGTCGCTGTCGCCCAGGCAGGCCATCACGCCGTCCAGGTCCAGGTCGGCCTCGTCCAGCGGCAGCTGCTCGTCGCAGTCGTTATCGAGCCCGTCGCACAGCTCGTCGGCCCCGGGGTAGCTCTCATCGTCGGAGTCGTCGCAGTCGCCGTCGCAGGCACGGTAGCC
>CAZDDH010000230.1:0-14432 GCA_964504165.1 uncultured Rickettsiales bacterium
CCGCCGCCGGCGGTCGCCGCGCCGCGCCGGATCTCGTGGCCCACCTCGACGCGTGCAACGTCGCGCACGGTGATCGGGATGCCGTCGCGCGCGGCGATCACCACCCCCTCCAGGTCGGCGATGCCGCCCACCAGGGCCACTCCCTGGACCAGCTGGGCCTCGCCGCCGCGATTGACGACGCCGCCGCCAGCGTTGGCGTTGTTGCTGCGCAGGGCCGTCGCCACGTCATCGAGGGTGAGCTCGTGCTTGATCAGCAGCGCGGGGTCGAACACCACGTGGTACTGCTTGTCGTACCCGCCCCAGCTGTTGATCTCCGCCACGCCCGGCACCTGCAGCATCTGCGGCCGGACCACCCAGTGGTGCAGCGTGCGCAGTTCCCGCGCCGACAGCTCGTCGCTGCGCACCAGGTACTGGAAGACCTCGCCGAGCCCGGTGGAGACCGGCCCCAGCGACGGGCGCTCCACCCCCTCGGGCAGCGACACGGCGGTGAGCCGCTCACCGACGACCTGCCGCGCCAGGTAGACGTCGGTGCCGTCGTCGAAGATGGCGGTGATCTGGGCGAAGCCGAACTTGGAGATCGAGCGGACCTCGGTCAGGCCGGGGAGGCCGCTGATGGCCTGCTCGAGGGGGGCGGTGATCTGGCGCTCCACCTCGATGGGCGACAGGGCTGGCGCCACGGCGTTGATCTGCACCTGCACCGGCGTGGTGTCGGGGTAGGCGTCCAGCGGCAGGTCGCGGAACGAGACCAAGCCGGCCACGATCAGCACTCCGGCGGCGATGAGGACCACGCCGCGGTGGCGCAGGCACAGGTCGATCAGGTGGCTGAGCATGATCAGCCCTCCTTGGGCGCGTGGACCTCGCAGCACCCCGCCCCGATGGACTCGCGCGTCAACTCCGTGCGCAGCAGGAACGCGCCGGTGGTCACCACGGGGTCACCGTCCTGGATCGGGCCGGACACCTGGACTCGCTGGCCGTCCGACCGCCCGGAGGTGACCGTCCGCGGTGCGAACACCCCGTCGCCGACCCGCACGAACACCACCTCCTCGTCACCGACGCGCTGGACCGCCCCCAGCGGCACGGTCGCGCCGTCGTGGGGGGCGGCCAGCTGCACGGTGGCGTGGGCGAACTGCCCTGCGCGCAGCAGCCCATCGGGGTTGTCGATCTCCGCGCGAGCGGTGACGGTCCGGGTGCGCGGGTCGACCTCCGAGGCGAGCCAGGTCACCGTGCCTGGGAATGTCTGGCCCACCACGCCGTCCACCTGGACCTCCACCGGCTGGCCGGTGGCGACCGCGGCCGCGTCCCACTCCGGGATATCGAGCAACGCCCACATCACCGCGGTGTCGGCGACGGTGGCCAGCGAGTCGGCCGCGCCGGCGTAGGTCCCGATCAGAGCCGGGCGCCGTACGACCGACCCGCTCAGGGGCGCCACGACCGTGAAGCGGCCGTTGCTGGCGCCCCGCTGGGCGCCGCTGAGCCGCAACGACTGGTCGATGGCGCGCAGCTCGGCCTCGGCGCCCTCGAACTCCTGCCGGGCCAGCTCGACTTGACGCTGCGAGGTGGCCCCGTCGGCGAGCAGCGCCTCCTTGCGCTCGAGGTTGGCGCGGGCGGCCTCGACCCGCTCCACCGACCCGCTGCGACGGGCCTGCAGGTCACCGACGTCGGCGCTCTCCAGGGTGAACAGCCCGTCGCCGGCGTTCACCTGCTGGCCCAGGTCCACGGCGATGGAGCGCACGATGCCCGCGACGGGAGACCGCACGTCGGCCATGGCGTTGCGGTCGAAGTCGATGCGCGCCGTGCACGACACCTCCAGGCCCAGCGAACCCGTCGTGGCGGGCACCGTCTCGATCCCGGCGGCGCGCTCGATGGCGGCGGAACCGAGCCGTATCAGGGTCCCCGGCTCCTCGATTTTCGACGCGGCCGGCTCCGGTTTACTCGCCACGACCTCCTCGCCCGTGTGTTGGTTGATGTGCGTGCCCGGCGGCAGCATCGGATGACACACGGGGCACACCGACTCGGGGAAGCCGTGCTCCTCGCAGTAGTCCCCCGCAGCTTTGAATTCGGGGATCAGGGACGGGTTGCACACGGTGCACATGGACTCGGGCAGCCCGCAGCCGCCGCACCAGTCCGCTGGATCGCCCACGCGCGCCGCGCCGGGATCCGTCGTTGCCGCCAGCGGTGCCTCCGGGGTCGAAGATCCGCCACACCCGATCATCGCCAGCGCGACGCCGAGCAACCAACCATACGTAGTCAAACGAGCCATGAATCGAACTCCCTCGTCGTACGGACGCTAGACGGCGGCGGACGGGATCCGTCCTCGCGGTCAGCGGCCGTGTTCCTGGTGTTACGTCAGGTCAGACGAGGGCGTCTTTTGGAGGGATGAACAGCCGGTCGGTGGTGCCGGCCGCCCGCAGTTCGGGTGGTCCGGAGAGTGCCTCACGGCGGTCATGGACCGGCGGGAGGATGGTGGCCTGTTGGGTCATGGCGACCAGCCCACCCGGGCAACACGGGCAGTCGTTGCACCCAGCGGGACACGGATCGTCGGACCGGTTCGCGGGGCACCGGGGGTCGCCGTCCTGTCCGTCGGCCTCGTGCCCCGTCGCCGTCGAAGGCGCATCACACGGGCAGGCGTGCGCACAGGTCGCGCCGCGTTCTTCCGCCGTTGGCGCCGGGGGTGCAGCGCCGGCCGCCAGCTTGACCAGCAGCAGGCACGCGAGGATGGGCAACACCTTGGACATCGTCTGTAGCTTACGAACAGATCGAGGCATCTTCAAGGATTGCACGCGAACCGGGGCCTGATCTCCGCGGCTTGCCGCGGGATCAATACCGCGCCCCGGCCGTCTCCCCCGGCAGCCGGCTCCGGATCTCCGCCAGCTCCTCGGGGGTGAACGGCACCTTCCAGGCCCCCAGGTTTTCCTCCAGTCGTTCGATGCGTCGCGTGCCAGGGATCGTGAAGATGTCGTCGCCCTGCGCCAGCACCCAGGCGAGGGCCACCTGGGCTGGCGTCGCGCCCTTGTCCGCGGCGATGTCCCGGATCAGCTCCACGAAGCGAGCGTTCTCCGCCAGCGCCTCGTCGCTGAAGCGCGGGTTGTCGCGTCGCCAGTCATCGGCGTCGAGCGCGTCTTGGTTGGGGATCGCGCCGGTGAGGAAGCCGCGACCCAGCGGCGAATAGGCCACAAAGGCGATGCCTAGCTCGCGGCAGGTGTCCAAGATCCCGTCTTCCACATCGCGGGACCACATCGAGTACTCGGTCTGGAGCGCGGTGACCGGATGGACGGCGTGGGCCGCCCGGATCTGTTCGGCGGAGAACTCGCTGAGGCCGATGAAGCGTACCTTGCCTTCCTCCACGAGCTCCTTCATGGCGCCCACGCTCTCTTCCACCGGTACCTCCGGATCCGGACGGTGCTGGTAGTAGAGGTCGATGGCCTCGCGGCCGAGGCGCGTCAGGCTCTTCTCGCAGGCTTGCTTCACGTACTCCGGCCGGCCGGAGATACCCAGCCATTCGCCGTTGGGGCCCCGGCGCATGCCGAACTTCGTCGCCACGGTCACGCGGCCCCAGTGGTCCGAGAAGGCCTTGGCGAGCAGCTCCTCGTTGTGCCCTGCGCCGTACAGGTCGGCGGTGTCGAAGTGGGTGATGCCCAGGTCGATGGCGGCGTGCAGGGTCTTGATGTGGCCCGCTTCGTCGAGCGTTCCGCCATAGAACTCCGACATGCCCATACAGCCGAGGCCGATGCGGCCCATCTGAAGGGTGCTGTTGCCAAGCGTGTTGGGGGTATTCGTCATGGAAGGGTCTCCTGTGATGATGGGGTCTTCATTCGCTTCTTTTTCGAACACGGTATGAAAAGACCCTACCCACCGCGGGGCCGCATTGCCTGCCAGTTCCTCCGTACGGCTTGCCCAATCCTACGTATGTCTGGAGAATAAGCTTCGTCCCGCATCGGTTGGTCTAGGATGCCAATGGAGGCCGAACATGCCCTTGGAAGGACTCATCGAACACGCCTCCCGCCATGTTTCGGCGCCTGAAAACGGCCAGCAACAGCTGGTACAACCGCTGGATGGTCTCCTGCTCCTCCGCCAGGACTCCCCGAGTCCACTCGAGGCCATGTTGTACGAGCCCGTCCTGTGCCTGATCCTCCAGGGCGGGAAACAGGTCTCCATCGGAGAGCAAACCTTGGCGTTCGGCCCGGGGGAGTGCTTGCTGGTCAGTCACGATCTGCCCGTGTGCTCCAGGATCACGGCCGCTCCGTACCTGGCGCTGGTGTTCGCGGTAGACGTCTCCACCATCCGCACGCTCTACGACGAGGTCGCTCAGGCAGCCCTCGACAGTGAGCACGCTCGCGTTGCGGAGACCCATCGGGCGGATCCCGGGCTGCTCGATGCCTTGCAGCGATACCTGGCCCTCGCCGATTCGCCTGCGGACGCGAAGGTGCTCGGCCCGCTCATCTCCAAGGAGATCCACTACCGATTGCTGGTGGCTCCGTTTGGCGGCATGCTCCGTAGTCTCATCCGCCGCGACAGCCACGCCAGCGCCATCGCTCGCGCCATCGGCCACATCCGCGGTGACATCCGCTCGCCGATCACGGTCCCAGATCTCGCCCGGCGCGTCGGCATGAGCGCGTCGTCCTTCCACAACCACTTCAAGACGATCACCTCGACGACGCCGCTGCAATACCTCAAGGAGCTCCGCCTGCTCGAGGCACGGCAACTGCTGAGGACGGGCGGCGCCTCGGTGACCACCGCCGCCTTGGATGTGGGGTACGAGAGCCCGAGCCAGTTCAGCCGCGAGTACGTGCGCAAGTTCGGGGTATCCCCGAGCCAGGATGTGGCAAACAGGACAGGGAGTTGATTTCGGGACCATTCCTTCTTCTGCGCGAAGGTTTTACCCGTTGCTGGCAACTACCCTATTGGCAGCCTGCACGTCATGCCGGTCGTAGCCCGATACCAGAAAGGAAATGCGGAATGACCCGATATGGATGGTTTCCGTGGATAGGGACGCTGAGCCTGTTCGTCCTGACGCTGGCCTGGGCCGGCTGTGCACAGGATGACGACGACGACGACACCGGAGACGATGATGCCGCCGGGGATGACGACACCGGCTCGGGGAACGGCTCCGCGGGCTGTGGCGAGGACCCGGCGGGGATCAGCCAGACCCTGGACATGGGGGGGCAGCCGCGCACATTCGAGCTATATGTCCCGGAGGACTACGACCCGTCGCAGGCCTATCCGGTGGTCTTCGCCTGGCACGGCGGGGGCAGCATGGGGGCATGGGCTCAGAGCTACTTCGGCATCGAGGAACAACCGGGCGCCGAGGTGATCGTCGTCTATCCCGATGGCCTGGAGGACGACTGGGGCTCCACCGGCTGGGAGGTGGACCCCGACGGCCATGACTTCGTGTTCTTCGATGCGCTACTGGACCACCTGGCCGCCAACCTCTGCGTCGACGAGACCCGACTGTTCTCGGCCGGATTTAGCTGGGGAGCCTACTTCTCCAACAGCCTGGGCTGTTACCGAGCCGATGTGCTCACAGCGTTCGCCTCGGTGGCCGGCGGCCCCCCCCGGCCCAAGGACGAAGAGGATCCCATGTACTACGGGGAATGCAACGGGCAGGCCGCTGCGTGGGTGGCCCACGGCACAGCCGATGAGGTCATCCCCCTGTACGAAGGCGAAAACGCGCGGGATGTCTTCGTGACGAACAACGGATGCGAGCCCACCACAGCCCCCACCGACCCGGATCCCTGCGTGGCCTACGACGGCTGCACGACAACGGTCCACTGGTGCGCGCACGCGGGCGGTCACGACTGGCCCGGGTTTGCACCGGAGGGCATCTGGCAGTTCTTCTCCAGCCAGTAGAACCAGCGCCCTGGCGGCCTGCGAGGAATGGGGCCTCCACAAGCGGTGTTCTTCCGTCATCTCGCCCTGGAGGTAGGACCATGAAGCCGTGCGGGTCTCGGACGGGTCGGGCCGTGATGGCCCTGTTGCTCACGGCGGGTTTCCAAGCCATCGCCATCGACCCGGCCCACGCCGGCGCCGATCCCTGCACCGACGAGGAGGAACGGATCGCCGCGGAGGCGGCGCAGCGCTGGGCCGGGCAAGGGGAGGCGGCCATGCCCGAGATGATGGACGGGTTGAGCTCGGGCAATCTGTGCCTGCAATGGGCCGCCGACGAAGCCCTGGTGGCCCTGGGCCTGCCGGCGGCCCGGGCGTTGCTGCCGACGCTGGAGATCCCGGCGGGCGATGCCCACGCATCGACGTTGGGGCACCTGATGTGCGCGCAGGGCGCACAGGGGGAACACTGGGATCGGATCGCCGAATCCGTGGTGGGCCTGCTCGATGAGTCGCGGGCCGGGGGATCGACGGCCGCGTCCTGAACGAGTGCTGCTCAGAAGCGTACGGCGAAGACGCACCGCTTTGGTGCCCCTGAATCTGGGGCCGCTAACCAGCCCGGCTCACATCATCTCGACGGACATGGCCACCGCCTCGCCGCCGCCGATGCACAGCGACGCGACGCCCTTGCGGCCACCGGTCTTGCGCAGCGCACCCAGCAGCGTGACGAGGATCCGGGCGCCCGACGCGCCGATGGGGTGGCCCAGGGCGCACGCGCCGCCGTGGATGTTCACCTGCTCGTGGAGCAGGCCGAACTCCTTCATCGCGGCCATCGTGACCACGGCGAAGGCCTCGTTGACCTCCCACAGGTCCACCTCGGTGGTGGACCAGCCGGACTTATCCAGCACCTTGCGGATCGACTCGACGGGGGCGGTGGAGAACCACTCGGGCTCCTGGGCGTGGTTCGCGTGGGCGACGATGCGGGCGATGGGATCCAGGCCGCGCTCCCCGGCGGTGGAGGCGCGCATCAGCACCAGGGCTGCGGCGCCGTCCGAGATGGACGACGCATTCGCGGCGGTGATGGTGCCGTCCTTCTTGAACGCCGCCCGGAGCATGGGGATCTTGTCGAGCTTGGCCTTGAACGGCTGCTCGTCCTTCGTGATCACCTGTTCGCCGGCCCTGGTCTTCACGGTGACCGGGGCCATCTCCCAGTCGAAGCTGCCGCTGGTGTTCGCGGCCAGCGCCCGCTTGGTCGACGCGATGGCGAACCGGTCCTGCTCTTCGCGCGTGAATCCATACTTTTCCACGCAGTTCTCGGCGAAACCACCCATCGGCTTGCCGCGGTCGTAGGCGTCCTCCAGGCCGTCGAGGGCCATGTGGTCGTACAGCGAGCTGGCGCCGTAGCGGAAGCCCTTGCGCGCGTTGAGTAGCACGTGCGGCGCGTTGGTCATGCTCTCCATGCCACCGGCGATCATCACGTCGTGGGTGCCGCACATCAGCATGTCGTGCGCGAACATCGCCGCCTTCATCCCCGAGCCGCACATCTTCGACAGCGTGACGGCGCCGGCGGACGCCGGGAGCCCGGCGCCCAGGGTCGCCTGCCGCGCCGGGGCCTGGCCCTGGCCGGCCATCAGGCAGTTGCCGAACATCACCTCGCCGACGTCCGCGCCCTGGATCCCGGCGCGTTCCACCGCGGCGCGGATGGCGACCGCGCCCAGCTCGTACGCGGCCAGATTGCTGAAATCGCCGAGCATCCCCCCGATGGGGGTGCGGGCGGCGGAAACGATGACGATGGGGTCGTTCATGGAAGACTCCTCAGAGAACGGGATTGGCGAGTTTGTGTTCGGGCTTTCCCTCAAAGCCGGGCGCAAGTATGCCACGCTGGGCGGCCTGTACAATGCACGGCGATGAGCTTGCCCGTGCCACCCCACCTTTGCTGTCCACGTTGCCGCGGGGAGCTGCACCGTGTGGGAGGCGGCGCCGCATCGTGCGACGACTGCGGGAGGCGGTTTGACCCACACCACGGGATCCTCGACCTCTGCCCCGAGCTTCCGAGGGGCCGGGGTGCGGGGCAGCGGGCGATGGAGTCGCGGCTGGTGTCGCCGGTCTACGAGCGGCTGTTCCGACCGGCGATGACCAGGCTGGCCGGCTCGCCCGGCTACCGCGACGAGCAGCAATGGCTGCAGCAAAGGTTCCGTCCCGCCGCCGGCCCGCTCCTCGACCTGGCCTGCGGCACGGGGCGCTATACGCGGATGCTGGCGGGTTGGTTCGACGTGCCTGTCATCGGCAGCGACATCTCCCAGCCCATGCTCCGTCAGGCCGCACGGAGCAGCCGCCCCGGCGTGCGTTTCATCCGCGCCTCGGCCCAGGATCTTCCGTTCGGTGACGGGAGCCTCGGTGGGGTGGTCTGCTTCGGCGCGCTGCACCTGTTCCCGGACCCGGCCGGCGCCATCGCCGAGATCGGACGAGTCCTGCGTCCAGGAGGGTGCTTGTGCTGCCTGACGTGCTGGGAATCACCGCGGCGGCGGTTGCACCAGTTCGCCGCGGCCCGGTTGACCCGGATCCGATTTCTCCCTCGTGACGAGATCGAGGACGCGTTGAGCCTCGCTGGTATGGAGATCAAGGCCTTCGAGGACCGTGGATTGATGGCGGCGTTTGCCGCCCGGCGCCGGGACTAGGCCGCCAGCAGGTTGGGAGACACGTCGTGGTTCTTCGTCTTGGCCTTGGCCCCCCCGTCGATGGTCGTGGTGCCAGCTCGAGCGCCTGGGGATGAATTGAGATAGGCTCTGCGATCACGATCCACGGAGTCCAGGCCTGATGAAGCCCTCTTCCAGCGCCATGAGCTCCCCGCTCGTCGAATCGTTTCGCGCCGGAGCGTGGCGTCTACTGGACGGGATCTCTTGAAACTCGGCGTGATACCCGCGCTGACGTGCGCCGCGGTCGGCGTGCTGATCGGCCTCGGCGGTTCGACCTTCCGCTACGCCGAGGGCCTGTCGTACCTCAGCAAGGACCCCGAAGCCTGCGCCAACTGCCACATCATGCACCCCCAGTACGATTCGTGGCAGAAGGCGAGCCATCACACGGTCGCCACCTGTGTCGACTGCCACCTACCCCACGATTTTCCATACAAGTACATCGCCAAGGCCGACAACGGTTGGAAGCACTCGGCGGCATTCACCACGCAGAATTTCCCCGAACCCATCGTCATCACGCCCGGCAACGCCGAGCTCCTGCACGAGAACTGCCTGGGCTGTCACGCCGAGCTGGTCCACGACCAGTCCATCGTCTCCGTCGAGGGATCGCCCCGCTGCGTCCGCTGCCATGCGGAGGTCGGCCACGGCGATTCGGTGGGCATCGAGTGATGGTGACCGAGTGATGGTGACCGGAGCTTGACTATTTATCATTTAGAAAGCTGAAAACCGACCCGACCCAAGACGGCTTTTGCAGTCGAGTGCCTTCATCCGCCGCTCTCCAGTTCATCCCACACCGCGTGTTCCACCATCCCCATCTCCCGCAGGCTGTCCGCCAGCCGCGCACCCAGCAGCGTCAGCTCGGGGTCGGCCCGGTCGCCCTCGTGGCGCAGGTGGATCCCGATGTCTGTGGGGATCCCGGCGTGGCGGTACACCTCGACGTGGCCGCGCGCGCCGAGGCCGGCGAGGCTCTCGCGGATCGCCGCGAGCGTGTCGGTGCGGCGGGGGCCGGTCAGGCGCAGGCGGATGATCTCCAGCCGTCTCATGCCGATTCCTTCTGGGGGGAGGTCTTCGGGGGCGGCAACAGCCTCCCGCGGGCATCGAAGCCTTCGGGCATGGGCATCGCCATCAGCTGTTTGAACGTCCGGGCCCACAGCCATCCACGGGCCCGCCACCAGCCGAGCTCGAAGGCCATGAAGGTGCCCAGCTTGTCGCGGTCGGCGTCGGTCAGGCCGATCTTGCGGAACAGCAGGCGGAAGATGCGGACCCGCAGGGTGTTGGGGGCCGGCTGCCCTTCCACCTGGCCGTGGCGCAGGGAGTTGAAGGTGTGCACCCCGCGCATCTTGCGCTTCATCACCTTGAACATCTTGCGCTGCATGCGGGTGGTGCCCAGCGGTTTGCCCGACAGCAGGCTACGGGCCACGCGGCGGGCCAGCTTGCGGTGGCGCTCGCGGGCGTTTTGGCGCCAGGGGAAGAAGCCGGGCGTGAACCCGCCGATGCTCGCAAGGGTGCCGAAGGAGTGGGTGCCCCAGGTGGCCAGCATCTTCTCCAGGAAGCGAGCCACCTCCCCGTGGCCCTCGTTGCCGGTGGTGGTGGCGGACAGGGCCGGCTTTTCCAGCAGGGGGAAGATGTGGCACCAGGTGAACAGCCGGTCGAACAGTGCCTTCATCTGTGCGCTGACCTGATTGGTGTAGACCGGGCTGGCCAGGATCAGGAAATCGCAGTCGATCATCGCCGCCACCAACCGCGACCTGCAGGCCCGCGTCGAAGCGGGCCAGTTCCGCGAGGACCTGTACTTCCGGCTCAACGTGTTCCCCATCGAGATCCCGCCGTTGCGGGAACGCACCGCCGACCTCCCTGCCCTGGTCCAGCACTTCGTCGAGCAAAAGGCCCGGGACCTCAAGCTCGGTGAGACGCCCACCCTGGCTCCGGGCGCCATCGAGGCGCTGATGGCCTACCGTTGGCCCGGCAATGTCCGGGAGCTGGAGAACCTGGTGGAACGGGCGATGATTCTCCACCGCGGTGAACCGCTGCAGTTCGCGCTGGGTGCGTCGCCGTCGGCATCCCCGGAACGACCGGTGGACGACAACGTCCTACCTTCTCTGGATGACGTCATCCAGGCCCACATCCGCCGCGCCCTCGACCGCGCGAACGGCCAGATCCACGGCCCCGGCGGCGCCGGAGAGCTTTTGAGCCTCAACCCCAACACGCTGCGGGGCAAGATGCGCAAGTACGGGATTCCGTTCGGGAAGCAGGTGCGCGGCGGGTGATCGGGGAGCGCCGGCCTCCTCAGTGATCGAGGGCGTACACGAACGTAGCCTTGGGGTGGCGTCGCATCCGCTCGGCGATCTCCGCCTGGGGCACGAGATCACCGTCCACGTGGCGGGTCACCAGCGCCTCGGCGGCGGCCTTGTCGCCGGTGGCCTTGATCGCCCCCACCTGTTGCATCATCTCGTGGACCGCGGCGGGGACGGCGTTGTGGTCGATGAAGAAGGCGCCGCGGTCGCTGCCGTTGGCGGCGGTGGCCTCCGGATCCCAGCGCAGGGCGCCCGCGTCCATCAGCATGCCGACGTGGATCGCCGAGATGTGAGCGTAGGGCTTGGGTCGGCCGCTGTCGGTGTACATGCCCCGGGAGATGTGGTTGAAGCACCACAAGATGCTGGCGGTGTAGCTCTGCTGCGCGAACTCGGGGGTGATCAGCCCCTCGCGTAGCATGAAATCCACGTACCACAGAGCGGCGGTCTGGGCCTTGAGCTCCTCCATCGTCGTCGCCAGCGGTCCGCCGAATACCTTGTCGTCCGTCTTGCCATCGACCTGGTACTCGTGGGACGGCCCCAGGTTGTGAGCGGCCTCGTGCAGGATCGTGCCCAGCAGGTCGGCCTCGGGGTCGTCGGTGGCCGAGGCCATGGCGGCCTGGTCCAGCAGGGCCATGGCCTGGTCCCGGTGGACGCGCAAGCTGTCCGGATCGGTGTACAGGTTGGTCATCGCCACGGTGCGACCACGCCCTTCGTTGGCCACCGGCCCCCAGTTGGGCAGGCTCTGGCCCATCGTCGCGCCCCAGGCGTCTCGGTCATCGCCGTGGTTGGTGACGATGTCGATGAAGTCCGGCAGGTGGAAGGTCACCTTGCGGGCGGTGTAGGGCGCGCCGATGAGCGCGGCTAGCTCGTCTTCCATCTTCTGTTGTACGGGGACCAGGCGCTGCTGCCAGCGCAGCGAATCGGGGTTGATGCGCGCCAGCGTCAGGTGGAAGCCGGCTTTGCGGGCGCACGGCTCCCAGTACGTCTCGTCGGGAGCGACCCGGACGTACCACGCGGAGTTCTCCGCGTTCATCTGCGACCACGCCTCGTCCGCCGGCTCCCAGTTGTTGGACTCGTAGCTGTCTGCCGACGCCCGCAGGTAGGCCCGCAACGCCGCCTCGGTCTCGATGGATTCCAGCGCGTCTGCGGCGGCCCGGAGCTCCTTTGCCACCGCCCCCATGGGCTCGGCGTAGACCTCGGTGTACGGCTTTGGCTTCAGGTCTCCGTTCTCCTCGCGCACGACGAAGAATGGCGCCAGCAGGGCATCCTCGCCCTTGGCCAGCGTGTCGCAGAATTCGGCGTCTGCCTGTAGTGCCGCCGGGTAGACATCCACCGGCTGGGCCGGGCTACCCGGGATCGGACTACACAGGGCTTCGCCCTGGGTGGCGGGTTGGATACATCCCACGCCGTGGTTGCGGCGGAATACGGAGGCGCTGGCCGGGTCGTCCGCCGGTAGCTGGGCCGCCAGGGCGGCCGATCCCCGCTGCACCTCGTACAGCTCATCGATGAGTGCCCCGGCGGCGAGCATGTGTGTCAGGAACTGGCGCTCCTGTGGCCCCAGCGCCGTCAGGTCGCTGTAGACCAGTGTCCGGTAGCCCTGGTCCAGTTCCTGGTCCATCAGCCGGCGACGCGTCCGCTCCGGCTCGTCGAGGGCGGCGTGGGCATCGGTCTCGGCCGACAGGGTGACCATCCGATCGTAGGCGTCGAGGAACGCTGGCGTGAACGTGTCGCCATCGACCCAATGCCCTTGTGTCGGATGGAACAGCAGACCGACGACTTCCCCCGGGTCCACCGCCTTGTCACCGTCCGCGTCGGTTCGCCAGAACAGCGGCAGGTTGAGCCTCGCGGCTAGGCGGTTGAAATCATCCCGCGAGAGCGCTCCGAATTCTCCCGCGGATGTGGATCCCGCTGGCGTGTCCGTCGGGCAGCCGCACAGGGCCATCAGCCCCATGGCGACGAGGATCCCCCAGGTTCCGTATCTTCGCATCGTTGTCTCCTTCGTGAATCGGGAGCAGAGGCTACCCCAGCCGGGGCGGAAACCGAAGAGGACGGCGCATCAAACCGGGAACCATTGAAGGATCCACCAAGATGCCACACCCAAATGAACAGGGCTCATCTCGGGGCGATTGGAGCGGAACCATGATCACGCGCACTGGACTGTTGTTCGCCGTGCTGTTCTGTCTCGTCACCGGTTGTACGAGTGAAGACACCCCGGGGGATGACGACGACAACGACGACGACACCGCGGACGACGACACGGGCCACGAGGAGAGCACCGTCTACACGGACGTGGATCCGGACGTGGAGTACACGGAGTGGGATTGTTACGTGTTCAAGCTGGATTCCTCGATGCCGGACCACGAGGGTGAGTTTTACGTCTGGAAACACCCGGACAACGTGCAGATCGCATCGTACGACGAGAACAGCCACGTCCTGGTGGACGGCGGTGGCCTGCCGATGGCGCTCGAAGAGGGAGCCGAGATCGGAGAGACATCGGGCACCTGGACCAGCGCGTATCTGGCCTACCTGGCCCTGAACAACTGGGGTGCCGAGGGGAACTGGATCGGCGTGACCGACCGGTTCCTGGGGCTGCGCTTCCTCAGGGACGGCAGCTGGTACTATGGCTGGGCCCGGCTGGACATCGACGAGCCGCCGACCCACTTCGTGCTCAAGGACTACGCCTATCAGGACGCGCCCGGCGTGGCGATCGATGCGGGGGCGGGCATGTAGGGGTACGGGGTCAGAGCCTTTTTTCAAGCTCCCACAGATCCCGCAATGGGACACCCCCGATGCCCTCGCTCGGGATACCCGGCTTGTGCCGGCGGGCCTCCGCCATGGCGTCGAGGTGCACCCGTACCAGGCGGTAACCGCGCCGCTGATAAAAACGCAGCGCGCGGGTGTTGTCGTTGGAGGTGACCAGCTGGATCGCGGCCAAGCCCCGGTCGCGCAGCCGGCCCTCGGCCAGCTGGAGCAGGCGCGAGCCGTGGCCGTGGCCGGTGGTCAGGGCGTCGATGCTGACGAGCTCCGCCCGATCCCCATGGATGGCCCAGCAGACCAGACCCAGCAGAGCCCCGTCCGCCGAGTTCAGCACGATCCCCTCGACCTGGCCGGCTGTGTAGAGGTGGCCGGGGGTCACGATGGGCTCGCCACCCCAACGTTCACTCCACACGGCCGCGATCTGTTCTTCATCGGCCCTCTCGGAACGGGGCAGTGGGGCGGGGGCTGCGTCGCGATGGGCAGGCTCGTCCATGGATGTCATCATCCCCTATTGGACACCCGAGCAGTGTGAATGGAACGACCGCCAGGGCAAGCGAGATGGAGAAGCGGTGCCTGGTCCTGGTCCCTGTCCCTCACTGACTCATGGATCGTATCGGCCTGTCGAGGATCCGTACAAGGCGTGAATCCTGCGTAGGAAGGACCAGGATTCGTACGTTTGTGCGACCTGCCTTGGAGTCCACCAAGCTGTCGGATTTTATATCTTCTTCCACGTTCCCAGGCATGTGAATTGCCTTCATTATTTCCGTTGGACAGTCTCGGTAGATCTGCGTAATCTACCTTTTCAGTTAGTTGGTCCCCGACCCAAAATCGCGTCTTTCACCGTCCGTATTGCCTATCCCGGTGCTGC
>CAZDDH010000231.1:0-14280 GCA_964504165.1 uncultured Rickettsiales bacterium
TCGGCGGCGACCTTCTCGATCTCCATGCCGCCCTCGGTGGACGCCATCACGCAGACCCGCTCGGCAGCGCGATCGAGCACCAGCCCGACGTACAGCTCGGTGGCGATGGCGCAACCCTTCTCGACGAGGATGCGCTGGACCTTGCCACCACCGGCGACCTTGTTCTGGTGGGTGACGAGGATGTTACCCAGCATCTGCTTGGCCGCGGCCTCGACCTCCTCGATGGACTTGACGATCTGAACGCCATGCCCGACGGGGTTGTCAGCATCGCCAACGCTGGCCGGCACCGTGCCCGGCACATAGAGCTTGCCCTTGCCGCGTCCACCCGCGTGGATCTGGCACTTGACAGCCCAGACGCTTCCGCCCAGAGCCTTGGCATTCTCCACCGCCTCCTCGGCGCTGAAGGCTACCTTGCCCTCGGCAACGTTGACCCCGAACTTGGCCAGGATCTCTTTGCCCTGATATTCGTGGACTTTCATCCAACTCTCCCTTCGTTATAGGCAACCCGCCGGAACCGGCCCGGCGAGGTTATTCTCGGGAAGGAGGCATGATAGTCCCCTGGGATCGATCTGTGTATCCCGAGGGATCTTTTTCAGGTGGAGTCGTTGCGGAAGAACTCGACGGAAGGCTCCTCTTCGAACTGCCGGGAGAAGCGTACGCCGATGGTCAGATTGCCGGAATCGTCGTCCACCGCCTTCATCCACGCAACCCGGCCGAGCACACGCTGCAGCGGCTCGCCGAACTCGATGAGGACCGGATCGTTCATCCGCACCCAGTAGGGTACGGGGTGGAATGAGATGCCACCTTTGCTGATGTCCACGCTGCGGGCAGCAAACTCGTAGCCGTTGATCGTGACGCGTACCCCGGCCTCGACCGCAGCCCGCGGCTGTTGCCGACGCTCGTCGTCCTTCGACCCCAGCCATTCCAGGCTTGTCGAGGGCAAATCAGGTACGACCGGTGGCCCCACCGGCGCCTGAGTCTCATCGTCGAAGAGGCTGGGCAGGCTCATACCCTGGCCGTCCCAGGCAGCGCTCTTCTTTCGTCTCTTCTTTCGTTCCTCGGCCACGCCGCCCCCTTGATTCTTCCTTCGAACCATGTTCCGGACACATCTGTGTACCCGCCCAGGGCCCTCAAGATCAAGAGCCGTTGTACAACAACTCGTGATCCTACCCCGATATGGTGGATGATGGGGTCTCGACGATGCCGGTCTGGAACAGGACGTACAGCGTCCGGAACAAGGCACTGGTGTCAACCTGATGCCGTTTGAGCAGCTCGGGCATCTGCATTCCGCGTTGGATCTCGGCCAGGACCTTGTGTTCGAGCGGCCATAATCGGCGATTCGCATACCTGTCCGGGTTCCCGCTGAGCGCGAGCCCAGCCTGGCTAGCCCGGGTGACCCGGTCCTCGATCTGCCTCTCGCCGCGCACCGATCGGGCCGCATCGGCAATGACCATGGAGAGGTCCACGGCCTGTTCGGCACCCTCAACGGTATCCAGCGCGACCCCTTCCATCGATGTGGTGACCGCCACGGACCACATGTCATCCCAACGCATCGGCAACTCCAGATATGATCGCAACTCCTTGCGATGGAGCACCTCCAGGTGGGCGGAATCCACCTGGCCCGCCTCCAGCAGGACATCGGCGGAGATGAGCGCCTCCGCCACCTCCCCTCCCCACATCAGCGCCCCCGCGGCACCGGCCTCCGGATTGATGTGAACGGCGCGCAGTACCCGCCCCTCCGCCAGCACAAAACTGACCAACTGGTGCTGGAGCCACAGCGTCACCCGCGTCCCCTCGGTTTCGGCACAGCGCAGCAGGGCGGCCCCGAGCGCGATGTTGGCCAACCGCGCTTCCGGCGGGCGGTGCCCTTCCTTGCCAAGCCTTCGCCACAACAAGCCCGGCTGATAGATCAACCCGTCCCCCTCGTCCAGGCCAGCCCCCTCCCGCAGAGCCACGGCCAGGGACAGGGGTCCGAGGGACTCTCCAGCAACGTGCAGGTGGGCCTGGATCTCCGACTCGCTGAGGGTCACTTCCTCGCACTCACCCGAGCCTGCTGCCGGCAGATCAACTGGAGCGGTCTGGATCCGTCCGCTCTCCTCGTCCGATCCCTCCAAAGAGCGCAAGAATTCCGCCGTCGCATCGCTGCCCACGGTCCGGCCCCGCCGGAACATCAGCTCCAGCACATCCTCCAAGAAGGCCTCGGCCGACTCGTACCGTCTTCCAGGGTCGGTCTCCAGAGCCTTGATCAGGATTGCACCACCGTGGGCCAGCGGTACGGACGATGGAAGATCGCGGGTCGGCTCGAATCGCTGCCAGAACTGCCATGCGTCCCGGGGGGTGGCCGCTGTGTGCAAGGGCGCTCCGGCCAGCATCTCGGCCATCATCAGGCCGACGGCAAACAGATCACCCGATGGGGTGGCCACCCCACGCTCCAGCGCTTCGGGGGAGATGTAGGCCAGCTTGCCTACCAGTCCGGACGTGCGCCGGCTCCTCGACAACGTGGACTGGGCGGCCCCGAAATCCGCGAGCTTGACGGCCCCCGCCCGTGAGATCAGCACGTTCTCCGGGCTGACATCACGATGGACGAGTTGCAGGGGCGCTCCCCCGGGGCCGAGAGCCCGGTGCGCGTGATCCAGCGCCTTGAGCAACTCACCGGCAATGAACAGGACGATCTCCGTGGGCACCTTGAGCCCAGCGCGGCTGCATGCGCTCAGGATCCATCGCAGGTCATGGCCCTTGACGAGTTCCATGGCAAGGAACACGCCGTCGTCCACCCGGCCCACGTCGTGGACGGACAGAACGTTGGGATGGTCCAGCAGCAGACCGACCCGCGCTTCGTCGAGGAACATGTCGAGCATTTCCGGATCTTGTGCCAGCTCCGGGAGCAGACGCTTGACGACGCAGGTCCGCTCCAGCTCCCCAGCCCCGGCATGCCTCGCCAGGTACAACTCGGCCATACCGCCCGTGCCGATGCGGCTCTCCAGGGAATAGCGACCGATCTGTGTTTGCAAGGAGGAGGGCATCGCCGGACGTTAACAGAACCGGCGCTTCGGGGCTGCTCGGAAGGGAGAAACTCGAGTCAGAGGAGCTTTTTCAGTTCGTCCACCTTGTCGGTACGTTCCCAGCTGAAATCGGCATCTTCCCGGCCAAAGTGCCCGTAGGCCGCCGTCTGGCGGTAGATGGGGCGCAGCAGCTGCAGCTCCTCGATGAGGGCCGCGGGCCTCAGCGGGAAGATCTCCTGTACCGCCGACGAGATCGCAGAATCGGGCACCTGCCCCGTACCGAAGGTATCGATGAACACACTGACCGGGTCGGCGACGCCGATGGCGTAGGCCAGCTGCACCAGGGCGCGGGACGCCACGCCGGACGCGACGATGTTCTTGGCCACGTAGCGGCCGATGTAGGCCGCCGAGCGGTCCACCTTGCTGGGGTCCTTACCGGAGAAGCAGCCGCCCCCGTGGGCCCCGTGGCCACCGTAGGTATCGACGATGATCTTGCGGCCGGTCAGCCCCGAATCCCCGGCTGGCCCACCGATGACGAAGCGGCCCGTCGGATTGATGTAGTACAGCGTATCGGCGTCGAGCATATCCGCCGGTACGGCGGGCTTGATGACCTGCTCGCGCACGTAGTCGGACAGATCTTCGTGGGTCACGGACTCGTCGTGCTGGGTGGACACGACGACGGTGTCGATGCGGGTCGGCTTGCCGTTCTCGTACTGGACGGTCACCTGGGATTTGCCATCCGGCCGCAGCCAGTTCACGTCGCCCGCTTTGCGCACGTCGGTCAGGCGCTTGACGATCCGGTGGGCGGCCAGGATGCTCAGCGGCATCAGCTCGGGGGTCTCGTCGATGGCGTAGCCGAACATCATCCCCTGGTCCCCGGCCCCCTGCTCTTTGAACAGGCCTTCCCCGGCCGAGACGCCCTGGGAGATATCGCGAGACTGGGCTTCCAGCGCAACCTGGACATCACAACTGTCCGCGTCGAAGCCGAGCGCCGGATCGTTGTAGCCGATGTCCTTGATGACGTCCCGAACCGTGCTCTCCACATCCAGATCCGTATTCGAGGTGATCTCCCCGAAGACCAGGATCATGTTGGATTTGGTGGCGGTCTCACAGGCCACGCGAGAGCTCGGGTCGTTCGCCAGGAGGCCGTCCAGGATGGCGTCGGAGACGTTGTCGCAGACCTTGTCCGGGTGCCCCTCGGTGACCGATTCGCTCGTAAAGAAGTGCTTGCTAGCTGTCATGTTTGCTTGTGCTCCAGAAAAACGGCGGACGAAGAGGACCGCCAGAGATCAGAGCATCATAACGTCACGATATCCGATGTCAAATGCCCGCCGGCCGCTGGTTCCGATTCTGCGAACGGATGGGGATAGTCGTTCGCGGCTCGCCACAGGCATAGCTGTGTTGTCTCTGCCGCGCGCTGTTTCCGGCCTAAAACCGCCTGGGGCGCCTAGCGATCCAGATCTTGGGCCTTGGCGTCCGCCATCATCGCTTCTCGCGTGGGGGCACGCCCCTTCTTCTGCTTCCTGCGATCCTTGTACTTCCTGGCTTGCCGCTCGACCTTGTCCATCACAAGGTCGATGGCAGCGTACATGTCGTCTGCCTTTTCGGTCCCCTTGAACGTCGTGTCCTTGGCGTTGATGGTCACCTCGGCCACGTGCCTGTGGCGCTCCATCGACAGCACTACAGTGGCTTCCCTTGGCTTGACGAGGTACTTGCGAACCCGGTCTAGCTTGCCGGCACTGTAGTCCTTGAGAGCCTGGGTGGTTTCGAGGTTTCTGAAGGTGACGGTGATGTTCATATGGTGTCTCCGAGGCCCGAGCCCCTAAATGATCTTCTTTCTGCGTGAAGACGAAAGAATTCCCAGCATTTCCCGATACTTGGCGACCGTCCTGCGTGCGATATCGATGTTTTGCTTCTTCAACTCGTTCACGATGGCCTGGTCGCTGAAGGGCTTGTGCGGGTTCTCGCCACCGATGATCGTCTTGATCTTGTACTTGACCATCTCCGAGGCGACGTCCTCTCCGTGAACACGTGAGATCCCGCTATTGAAGAAGAATTTCAGTTCATAGGTCCCCTGGGGCGTGTGCACGTATTTGTTCGTGGTCACGCGGCTGATGGTTGATTCGTGCATGCCGATATCGTCCGCAACATCGCGGAGGATCATCGGCTTGAGACGCGAGATGCCATGGTCCAGGAAATCTCGCTGATGCTTGATGATGCTCTCGACCACTCGATAGATGGTCCGCTGACGCTGATGGATCGATTTGATCAACCACTGGGCCGATCGCAACCGCTCCTTCATGTACTCCTTCTCTTCGCGCTTGGCCCCGGAGAGCACGCTGCGCACGTAGGGGCTCACGCGGAGCCGGGGCAGTCCGTCCTCGTTGAGCTGGATGACGTACTCGCCGCCGATGTTCCGCACGTAGACGTCGGGGGTGATGTACTGGGCCTGGCTCGATGAGAACGCCCGGCCTGGACGCGGCTCCATCTCGGTGATGACGCGGACGACCTCGCCGATACGAGGCAACCCCACGCCCAGCGAACGGGCGATCACCTGGTAGTTGCGCTTCTCCAGGTCGTGGAGGTGGTTGGAGATGACCTCGGCGAGCAGCCGGTCTTCCGGGTGCACCACGCGAGCCTGGTTCAGCAGGCACTCCTTGAGGTTGCGGGACGCCACACCCAGGGGGTCCAATTCCTGGACCCGCGCGATGATCGCCTCGATCTGGTCTTCGGGGATCTCCAGATCGGCGGCCAGTTCTTCCGCCGACACCTGCAGGTACCCGTCCTCGTTGAGGTTGCCGATGACGTTGGCGGCGATCTCCCGTTCGGACTGCGTGAAATCCGTGAGCTGCAGCTGCCACAGGAGATGATCCACCAGTGTGTCGCTGCGCGTCAGGTTGGTCTCTGGAGGGGGCAGCTCGTCGGCGAATGTGGGGCCGACGCCACCGCTGGGCACGGGGCGATCCTGGTCGTCCAGGTACTTCTCCCAGTCCACGTCGTCGGCCTTCTTGCCCTCCTCGGCATCGGCCACCGCTTTGTCCGCACCGGAAACATCTTCCCAGTCCAGGGATTCGCCACGCGGATCCGTCACATCCCCTGGTTCCGGGTCATCCTCCGGAGCCGGGGCTTCAGCTTCTTTTTGCTCATCTGCAGTGATGGCGTCTGGCACCTCTTCCAGCGCCGGATTCTCGACCATCTCCTCCGCGATCTGTTCGGCCAGTTCCAGGTGGGAGAGTTGCAGAAGTTTGATGGCCTGCTGCAACTGGGGTGTCATCACCAGCTGCTGCTGCATCTTGAGCGCGAGCTTCATCTCAAGTGGCATGATGGATCTGCTCGATGCTCCTCTCTATCGATTCAAAACCGGATCGTTTCGCCCAGCCGACGTGATCCCGGTTTGCTACCACCCCTCGAACGCTGGCTCCCATTATAGCAACGGCGCGTTAGCGAAGTAACCGATCTGGCCCGGTTATCTCATCAGATGACCGACTTGTCTCACAATCGGAAATCTTTGCCCAGGTACCGCTCTCGGACGACCCGGTCCGCCACCACCTGCTCCACCGTACCGCTGGCCACGACATGGCCATCCAGCAATACGTGGACCTCGTCGCACAGCGGCAACAACTGCTGCGCCCCATGGTCGGTGAGCAACAATCCCAGCCCCCGGCGCCGCAGGGCTCCGATCAGCTCGGACAGCTCGGCCACCATGCGGGGATCGATGGAGGCAAACGGTTCGTCGAGGATCAGCACGGACGGTTCGGCACACAGGGCGCGGGCGATCTCGGTCCGACGGCGCTCCCCGCCCGACAACGAATCGGTCCTGCGGCCGGCCACCTCCTCCAGGCCGAACTCCCGCAGCAGCTCAGCTGCTCGTCGGCGCCGCTCCCCCTCCCCTAGAGGTTGCAACTCCAACACCGCCAGGAGGTTGTCTTCCACGGTCAGCCCACGGAACACGGAGGGCGCTTGAGCCAGGTACCCCAGGCCACGCCTCGCTCGCTCGTGCACGGGCAGAGCCGTGATCTCCTGACCATCCAGGAATACCTGCCCCCCATCCGGCCGGAGCAGGCCGGTGATCATGCCAAAGGTGGTCGTCTTGCCGGCACCGTTGGGGCCCAGCAGCCCCACGGTGCGCTGGGGATGCACGTGGAGCGAGACGCCGTCCACCACCTGGTCACGGCCGAACCGCTTGCGGAGATCCCGCACCACCAGCCCACGGCCGCCACCCTGCGCCGGGCGTTCGGTCAAGAGCCCGCTCCAAAAATGGCTCGGCATCCCTCGCAGGAGATCTCACCGCCGGATGCGTCGAACCGGATCGTCGATCCTCTCAGCTTGACGTTCCCCTGTTCCAGATAGGGGGATCCGCTCAACACCACCGTCCCGGTTGCCCGGTCGAAAACGGCCGTCTCACCGCGGCCCAGACGGTCCCCCTGGCGGATCTCCACGGCCCCCGTGGCCGTCACCGATCGCACGTCTTGCGTGCGAGAGTCGTACTCCACGCTGAGATGCTCGCACACCAGCACCAGCGTTCCCTGGGTGACCACCACCGCCCCTTCGAACACCCCCGTACCTGCTTTGACGTCGATGCGGAACCTCTCCGCCCTGATCTCAACCGGCTGTTCGGCCACGAACACACCCTCGACGCCGTCGCTAGCCTCCACCGCACCCGGATCGAGGGTGACCTGGGCTTCACCGGCTCGCACGGACAGCTCCTCGCCCACGTCGACTCGTGGTTCCGTCAGAGAGATGTCGGTCTCGCCCGCAAAGCGGGCCTGGGCTGCGGTGACATGGACCGCCGCCCCCTCCAGCCAGAGGTCGACGGCCACATCCCGGGCCTCCCCGGCGGGGCCGGTGGTGGCTTCCGCCCATGCCAACACCGGCAAAACCAGGCATCCGAGGATCGCGAGCGTCCATTTCATGCCGGCGCCCTCCAGCGATCGTGCATCCAGACCCACTGTTCGGGGTGCTCGCGCACCATCTCCTCGATCCCGGCGGTCAACCGGGCGGTCAACTCGATGGGATCCCCCCGCAGGAGTGGGCCGAAGCGCACGTGGTACTTCCCGTCACGTTCCCGGTGGCAGCGCCCCAGCGCCACGGGAACCCCCGCATCACGCGCCAGCCTCGCCGCGCCGGTGGGCGTCCAGGCGGGCGAGCCCAAAAATGGCACCCAGGTCCCCCGCCCCGGAATGGACTGATCGATCAGTACGGCGAGCTGGGCCCCTTCGCGCAACAACCGGACGGCGGTACGCAGGCCGGGGCGGGTCGGCTTGAGGACCCGGACCCCGTACTGCTCCCTCATCCGCGTCACCCAGCGGTCCAGCGCGGGGTAGTGGACGGGAGCGGCGATGACAACCACCGGGATACCTCTGGAGGCGACCCAGGCGGGCGGGATCTCCCAGTTGCCCACGTGCCCTGAGACCCACACGGTCCCCAGGCCTTCCGCGGCACGTTGCTCCATCAGTTCCCAGCCGTCTGTGCGCACGATCCGGTCGAGCTTGGCCGCGCTCGTGGGGAGGGTGCAGACGTCGGCTGCACACCGCCCCAGGTGGGCAAAAACGGCGCCCACCGTGGGCCGCCGTTCCCGGGGGAGACGCTGCAACTGTTCCTCTGTTCGCCGCCTGTCAGCGGGCAGCAGGAACTGGGCAAGCAACCCGCAGCCCGCACCGAGACTGGAAGCCAGCCGACGCGGGAGCGGGCGCACCATCCACCGGATCGTCACCGCCATGGAGAGCAACAGTGCGCCGGTCAGGCGCCGCCGGATCGTTCGTATTCGGGACACGCTGCGAGGATACAACACCAAAAAAAAGTCGGGGCACCAATGATGCCCCGACTCTGGATAGGACTGCGATGCTGGGCTTGCCAGCCGCGTAATCGACCTAGCGCTTGCTGAACTGGAACCGCTTGCGGGCGCCAGGCTGGCCGTACTTCTTACGCTCCTTGATGCGAGCGTCGCGGGTCAAGAAACCGGATTTCTTGAGCACACCGCGGAATTCCGGATTCAGCTTGATCAGCGCGCGGCTGATGCCGTGCTTGATGGCGCCGGCCTGGCCGGACATGCCACCGCCGCGGACCGTCACCTTGATATCCACCGCACCGGCCATGTCCACCAGCTGGAGGGGCTGGCGGAGGATCATCTTGGACGTCTCGCGGGAGAAGAACTCGTCGAGGGGCCGCTTGTTGACGATGAACTGGCCGTTGCCGGCACGCAGGTATACACGAGCCGTGGCGCTCTTGCGGCGGCCGGTGGCGTAGAACACTGGGATATCCTTCGGCATGGCTTTTGCTCGCTAACTCGGAAACGGCTCGGGAACCTGAGCCTCGTGTGGGTGGTCGGGACCGGCGTAGATCTTGAGCTTGCTCAACTGGGCCCGGCCGAGCCGGGATTTGGGCAGCATGCCACGCACCGCGTGACGCAAGAGCTTCGTCGGCTCCTTGTCGAGGATCTCCTGGGCAGACGCCGACTTCATGCCGCCGATCCAACCGGAGTAACGGTAGTACTGCTTGTCTTCGAGCTTGCGGCCCGTGAGGGCCACCTTCTCGGCATTGACGACGACTACAAAGTCTCCGACGTCAACGTGAGGTGTAAAAATGGGCTTGTTCTTGCCCCGCAGTATCATGGCAATCCGAGATGCCAGGCGCCCGAGCACCTCGCCATCAGCGTCTACCACGTACCACTTCTGATCGATCTCACCGGAGCGAACCTGCTCCTTGCGCGCCATCGTGGTCTTCATGGTCAACTCCAGGTGCCGGGATCGGTCCCGGCTCAACGGACGCAGCTATATATCGGCCTCGGTCGGGACATGTCAAGAAAAGTCGTACGGATGATCGTGGTCTCCGGACATTGCCGCATCTGTCTACGAGTCGGACGTTTCCGGATCGTGCCCGTGCCCGTGCCCGTGCCCAGGCCGTAGGCCGGTGCCCGATTTGCCTTCTGGTGGCTCAGATCTCCGTTCAGGAGACAACCGCTGTGTCAGTCGTTTCGTGGGTCGTGAATTGGCACATGAGGGGGTCTTGGTAGGGATAGATTTGGGGAAAGGTTGGGATTTGACCTACCGGGCACGGGCACCGGCGACTTGGCCGCCTGGGCACGGGAGGGGGGGAGTTACGAAGGCAAGGTAGGGAAACGGATCACAGCGTGCCCGCGAGCAGCGGCTCTCCCATGCTCAACAGAAGATGATCGCGCCAGGCCGGCAGGAAGTCCGGATCTGCCTTGTGGGCTGCCTCGTAGGCCTTTGCCGCGCCGGCCATATCCCCCAGCCGGTGTTTGACTCGGGCGTCACCGTGCAGGGCATAAATGTGGGAAGGGTGATAGTTGCTCAGACGGAAGTAGGTCTCTTCGGCCTTCTCCGAGCGTCCTTCTTCTTCCAGCATCCGACCGGCGAGATACAGGTACAGGGCGTCGGTGCGTGATTCGTCCAGGGCCGCGGTGAAGTGCTCACTAGCCTCGTCGTAGCGGGCACTGCGCAGCGCCATCGTGCCCAGATAGAGCCAGTGTAGGGAATCTCCCCTGCTCTTGGTCGCCAGCGATTCGAACAACGGCCCGGCCACCTCACGGTTGCCCAGGTAGTAGTAGTACAGCGCCGTCAACTCCAGGTGCTCGTAGCCGCCCGGATTCTCGATCTCGAGCTTTTCAGCGGCCCCTAGCAGGCTCTCCTCCAGCACGGTGATGTCGATGGGGTCGAAATAGACGAGACTGGTGACGGCCTCGATGGGGAGCGACTCATTCTCGTGGTAGAGGACCTTGACCAGGTGACGCATCTCCCCGACGTTCTTGTACTCGCCCAGGATATGGATCAGTGCGAAATAGGCGGGGTAGTAGTCGGGCCGCAGCTCGATGGCCTTCTCGTACGCGCCCACGGTCCCTTCGAGGTTGTCCGCCTGCAAGTTGAGCTGGGCCAGCAGCAGCCAGGGCTCCGGCTCCGAGCAACGCAGGTCCTCGAGCAACAGGGCGAAGGGTCCGACGAACTCCTCCCCTTTGCCGTTGGCCAGCGCGATCTTGGCCATGTGGAACCTGGCCGGTAGATTCTTGGAGTCACGGGCCACGAGGGGAGCTAGATACTTGTCGGCCTGCTGCAGGTCACCTTTGAGGCGGTAGACGATGCCCAGGTGCAGCGCCGCCTGGTCCCTCAGTTCGACCTCGTATTCGATATCCGGCTGGTTGAGGATCCGCAGCAGGTTCTCTGCCGCCTCGTCCAGTTCCCCGTCGTCCTGATATCGGTAGATGGCGTCGTGCAACAGGGCGCGGCTGTGGTTCCCATCCCTCCGCAGAGCGATACGAATCTGCTCGCGGGCCATCGGCCGGTGGCCCACCTCCTCGAAGATGGCTGCCGCCGCGACCGCTGCATCGGCCGCGTCCCGGCCGTCCTTGGAGGCCCTGTCGAGGGCGGCGTACGCCTCGCCGTAGGCGCGACCGCGGCGGTGGTTTTCCGCCAGGATCAGCAGCGCTGAAGAGGGCTCCAAGGCCACGGAGGCCGCTTTCTCCAGCTGGGTCGCAGCCTCGGTGTGACGCCCGAGCTCCATCAGGCAACGGCCGAGCTGGACCATCGCCTCTTCATCGTCGGGGTAGAGCACCAGGACATGGGTCCACGCCTCCACACCCCCGTCGTACCCCTTGAGGTCCATGGAAATGCGGGCCTTCACGCGGTATGGGCGCGGATCGTTGGGGTAGACTTCGGCCACGGCGTCACAGAACGCCAGGGCACGCTCCACCCTGAAATCAATGCGCTCCCGCTCCAGGTAGCGATAGATCGTCGCGATCCCCAGCAACGCCTCGGGGCTCTCCGGCTGCAAGGCCAGCACCTTGCGGAACTCCTCGTAGGCCAGCACCGCGGAAGCCCCGGTGCCCTCGGCAGCCAGCCGCTGCCCTTCCTGGAGGTGCTCGGCGGCGGTACCGCTGATCTGAGGATAATCCTTCTGAGCCTGCTCGACGGTCTCCTGAACGGCGCGGACATCGGTGAGCTTGGCGCTACCGCCCTCCCCGGGATTCAGGACGATGAAGAGCGCCAGTACCAGGAAGATCACTAGCACCACGGCGAGGATGACGACGGTGCGACCGATCCCCGCCGCCGAACGGATCTTGCCCGCCCCGTGGGTCGTATTGCGACTTGTCAACAGGCCTCTCCCCCCGCGAGACGGGCGTCTGCGGGCCCCGCGGATCTACAGTTGCGTGCGTCTGAAGAAGATGTCTCCGAGGCCCATGCGATAGTCGGACCAGACGAAGAACAGCTCCCCCTCCTGTAGTTCCATCTGCATGTCGATGGATCGAGCGGTGCTGCGTTCGTCGTCATCGACACGGAACTCCTCTTCGATCCAGGTGTCCCCGAAGTCCTCGCTACGAGCGTAGAGGATATCTTCCCACACACCCTCGCTGCCGTCACCCAGATCGGTCCAGCCGACGACTACGTTCCCGGAACCGTCCACGGCCATCCGGGGTTCGACGCTGTGGTAACCGCCCTGATCCAGGTCCACGGCCAACTCTTCGGTGAACGATGCACCGGAGTCGGTGGATTTGGTGAAGAACACGTCGAAGCCAGCGTTCTGGCGATCGTCGCGGAACACCACGTAAATGGCGCCGTTGAGGATCGTGACCTGCGGGAACAGGGAATCGGAGACAGCGGGGCCGCTGCCCGCGTCCAGCCTCAGCGGGGGTAGGAAATCCATCCCGCCGGTCGTGGAGACGGCGGCGTAGATGTCGCTGTTGTCCCCGTTGCGCAGGTCGTGCCAGACCACCGCGACCAGCCCCTCGGCCTCCGCGTCGATGTCGGCCCCGAACGAATCGGCCGCTGTAGCGCCCTGCTCGAACTCGATGTCCGCGTCGGCGCCCCAGCTGGTGCCGTTGTTGGACGAAGACGCAAAGTAGATATCGTTCGTCCCGCTGCGCAGGTCTTCCCAGGCCATGTGCACGTTTCCGATCCCGTCCACGACCATCCGGGGTTTGGCGCTGTAGGCCGCGCCGGTTTCGTCCGAATCCACCCTGACCTCGGCTCCCATCCAGGACTGACCCTCGTCGGGGGACCGGTTGAAGTAGATGTCGTACGCACCATCACGCCCATCCGACCAGGCCACGAAGACCTCACCGGCGATGAAGTCGATCTGGGGATCATAGGAATTCCAGTCCCCCTCGAGATCTTCGGTGAGGTTCACGTCGTTGGCGAACCAGCTGCCACCCGCGTCCGAAGAGGCGTTGAAGTAGATCGCCTTGTTCTGGAGGTCCCCATCCCGATCGTCTTCCCACACCAAAAAGACCGACTGCCCGTCGCAAGCGATGGCAGGATTCTCGGCGATGTAGTCACCGTCGGGGTTCGTGTTGACTTGCATGTCCGTCTGGTTCCACGACGTTCCCTTGTCCTGGGAAACCTGCAAGAAGACGTTGTTGGAACCCACGGCTCGCGCGTCGTGCCAGGCAACGTAGACGAACTTTCCGGACACACACAGTTGGGGTTCCCAGGACTCGGGGTCCTCGTTGAGGGTGTCACCGTTGTCAATACGCTGGTCGGCCCAATCCGGCGTTCCAGGTGGTTTGGGACATCCGACCAGGCCGACGAGCAACAGGGAAATCAAGAACCATGAAAACTGGCCGCTGGCGTTTCGCATCGCGCCTCCTGCTAAGTTACTGAAATTACTAATCTATTCCCCTTTGCCAACAACGCGCCCATACTATAGCACCAGTGCAATCGGTGCAAACAGGGCTTTTTTTCGACGATGAACGTGGACCAAATCCCTCGATGTGGTATCTACCAGCGTCGAGAAACGAACGTCAGGCTGGAGACTCATCATGCTGGACAAGGACAAGCTTGGAAGAAAGTTCACCTGCTTCAAGTGCGAGGGGAAGTTCTACGACCTCAATCGCCCGGAGCCCATCTGTCCGCGCTGTGGTGCTGACCAGCGTGAAGATCCCAACCCCGATCCGAGGGATGCCTTCCTGGCCAAGTACCGCTGGGTCGCCCCCACGCCTCCGGTCAAGGAGGACGAGCCTGAAGAGGCCCCCGTGGACAGCTTCGAAGACGATCTGATGGACGATGAGGACATCGACGATCTGCTCGACGGCGACGGCGATGGAGACAAGACGGCGGCGAAGGACGGCGACGCCAAGGGCGACGATAAGGCCAAGAAGGACGACAAGGGCAAGGCGAAGCCCAAGGCCAAAAAGGCGGCCAAGGCCAAGAAGGAAGACAAGGCCAAGGCGAAGCCCAAGGCCAAGAAGGAAGACAAGGCCAAGAAGGAGCCCAAGGCCAAGAAGGAACCCAAGGCCAAGAAAGAGCCCAAGGCCAAGAAGGAGCCCAAG
>CAZDDH010000232.1:0-14208 GCA_964504165.1 uncultured Rickettsiales bacterium
TCGCAGTCGTCGTCCTCGCCGTTGCATTGCTCGTTGGCGCCGGCGTTGACGAAGGGGTCTTCGTCGTCGCAGTCGTACAGGGGGTCCCCAGGTGACGCGTTACCGGCATACCCGTCCCCGTCCAGGTCCACGCCGTCGGTGCCGTCGCAGTCGCTGTCCACGTCGTCGCCATAGTTGTCCATGGCCCCGGGATAGATGGAGGGATCCCCGTCGTTGCAGTCCTGGACATCCTCGCCGGTGTTGGAGGGGTACCCGTCGCCGTCCGAATCGACGCCGTCGCTGTCGTCGCAGTTCTGATCGATCCCGTCGCCGTAGGGATCGTCGGCGCCGGGGTATATGTCTTTGTCCTCGGGATCACAATCCTCCGAGTCCTCCGTGCCGTCGCCGTCAAAATCGTAGATGTCGTCTTCCGCCTCGCGGCAGCCGGCAGCGGTGACCGCCGCGATCCCGAGTATCCAGAGGCTCATCGTACGAGCAAAACGCATCGTGTACTCCTGACCGGAGGGCGAATGGTTCGAAGAGTATACGCGGGCATCACGAGCAGGCGGGCGGGATCCTGGATGTGGTGTGCCAGGATGTGGAATCCTGCAGGCGCCAGTACAGCCGCGGTCTATCCCCCCGCCGCCACAACACCTTGACCTCCTCGACGACGTCATCTTCCGAGGCCTTGGGCCAGGGCAGGGCCGACGTCGACTCGCCGCCGATGCAGCGCCACTGATAGTAGAACTCCTTGGGATCGTCGCGTTCGCTCATGGCGATGATCGTGCGCTCTCCGGTGACCGGTTCGACGGCGCCGTCCCGGACGTAGACCCGCAGATCCTCGCTCACCGGCCGGTAGCGCTCCGGCTCCTGCCACACCCCCCCGCCGGTGGTCTCCATGTACCAGAAATCCCAGTCCGTCTCGAGGTCCTCCTCATCGCGGTTGGAGCGGAACAGCACCACCATGTTGTCGATGCGGTTGCTCGCGAAGATGTGGACCACGTAGGTGAACCAGCCGGCGTCCTCCCAGTCCGGGAACAGCTGGGTCTGTTCGTCCCAGTTCAGCCCGTAGTCGTACGACGCGACCGTATAGAGCTGGGCGTAGGAATCCGGCGGGGGCCACGAGCGGTTGAACAGCCCCCGCCACACCCCGGCACCGTCGATGGCGGCCAGGGGGTTCCATGCGGAGTGCTGGCCCGGCCCCCAGGTGGCCATGTAGGTGGGGTCGTTCCACTGATCGGCGTGGATCCGGCTCTGGTGGTAGGCGTCGGTGAAGCTCCAGAAGAAGTGGGGTTGATCCGCGTCGTCGAGGACCATGTCGGGGGTGTAGCCCTCGTAGACCAGCTCGTAGTGATCGACGACCGCGTCGCCGTCCCAGCGGGCGTAGGAGACGGGGCCCGGATCCGGGTCGGGAAGGTGGTTGAGTAGCAGCTCGATGTGGATGCTGCAGCCGGTGCCGTGATCGGCGTAGATGTCGATCTCCTCGCAGTCCACGGCGACCTCGGAGGCCTCCCCCCAGGCGCCGTATGGATCCATGGTCTGGGCGATGTAGCAGGTGGTGGTCTCCGCGTCCTGCCAGGCGGCGTGGAACTCGTTGCAGCTGTCCTCGATCCACCAGTGCTCCACTTCCGACAGGCCCTCCTCCTCGACCTTCTCTTCCGGGCCGGTGAAGAAACCGTTGTGGAACGTGTCGGGCAGGCAGCCGCCAGCCAGCAGGCAGGCGGCCCCGGCGACGAGCAGCGTCATCGGTACGCGGTGATTCACTCCTCGGCCCCCCCGCCAAACAGGATCCGTACGGACGCCGTAGGCCACACGGACAGCCGGCGACCCGACACGACCACCGGCTCCAGTGCCTCCTCGGTGGCTTCGTCGATGGATCCGCCGTCGGACGCGAACAGGCGCTGGGTGGCGGTGAGGTCACCGGAGATCCAGCAGCCGGCTTCGAACCCCAGGTGTGGCGTCACATCCAGGACCACGCCAGCGAAGCCGCCCAGCGAGACGACGTGCCAGGCAGCCAGCGGCTCGTGGTCGCTGCTGTAGTCCCATGCGGGCATCATCCGGTACAGCAACGACACCCTCGCCACCGGCGAGATCTTGTGCTGGGGTGCCAGCAGCAGCCCCAGCCCGGTGCGGGCTTGCAGCATCAGGCAGGCCCGTGGCTCCATGATGTCGTCCACCACGGCGGTGGCCAGGCTTTCCATACCCTCGGCGGCCACGATGGTGTGCTGCCGGTAGCCCACCACGGCGCCTGCTTGGAGGGCCCACACGAGCGGCGGTGCGATGACGATCTCCGGCCCCAGAGCAAGGTGTAGCCCCCAAGCTGGCAACAGGGAGTCGGTGAGGTGCCGTACGTCCGAGCCCTCGGTCTGGACCTCGTGGTGAACCGAAAACAGCGGGCCGTACGCTGGCCCTCCGGACAGGGCGAGCCCGAACGTGCCCGAGCTGCGCTCGTGGCCGGAATCGAACCGGGCGCCACTCGAGCGGGCGCGCTCGATGCGCCTGAGCCGCCTGCTGGCATCTTTGACCATGGCCTGTAGCGCCGACCGGCGTTCTTTGGTGAGGGATCCGAGGAATGCGGTCAGATCAACCTCGGCCCGGTCTTCCTGGCCCAGGCACTGGGCGAGCACGCCGCGCCAGTACTGCAGCTCTGGATTCCGGGAGCGCTCGAAGCCGTCGTCCAGCGCGGCCCACACCGACGCCACCTCCTGGTACCCCTCGGCGGCCATGTTCACGCTGCCGCCGTATATCTCGGCGCAATACTGCTCGTTGACCTCGTTGGCCTGGATCGCCAGCTCCCAGTCGTGGGGCTCCCCTTCGGCGGCCGCAGCCTGGGAAAACAGGGCCACGACGGCGAGCGCAAGCAGGGACAGCTGGGGTCGTGTTCGATGGTGTCGCTTCATGCGTTACGCCGGCTCCCTCATGCCGGTGTTCGATCAGTATACGCGAGCGGGAGGTGCCGGATCGAACCCGCCGGATCCCGCGGTGAAGCGGGACCCGGCGGGCGGCCATGCGCCTTCCAGCAGGACTGGAGACGCCGGGCCTAATCGATCCAGCTGATGCCCAGCCGCGCGGCGGGGTTCACCGCCTCCCGGTTCATCAGGGCCCGCATCCACGTGTGCAGACGCAGGGTCCGGTGCTCCGGGTGGCGGATCTTGCCGCGGGCGAACACCAGCCGATCGGTACCGCCCTGTACAAGGCGCACCTCGTCGGCCAGGTGGAAGTTGGCCCGGGTCGAACGCCGCTTGGGCGTCACGATCCGGCCTCCCCAGGCGTCGCCGAGGCTGCAACGGGTCCCGGTGATCCAGGTCCCCGCCAAGCGGTCCATCTGCCCGCGCTCGACATCCGTCGGAGCGCGGAAGAACCACTCACCCTGACGCTTGAAATCGCGTCCCACCTCCTCGGCCCGCAGCAGGCGGTGAGCCTGCTCGACGGTGACCGCTGGACGGTGGAGCTGTGCCACGAAGAGCTGGCGCTCGTCGCGGCCCATCAGCATGTGACGCGCTCGTGCATCGGTGTACTGGCGAACGACCAGACGGTTGCGCTGAGCGTCGGCGTGAACCACGTCGCGCCGGCTCAGGCCGCCGTCGGCCAGGATGGCGGCCAACCACTGGTCGCCAAAATCCCGCCGGGCCCGCATCACGCGGAACGACGGGAGCTGAAGGTTGAAGGAACGGCGCTCCTCACGCACGTACAGCACCAGCTGCTCGCGCTTGCGATCGATACCCTGGATCGCCACGTTCACCTGCTCGTCGCCGGGGAACATGCGGAAGATCTGGGGTGCGACCGCGCGGGGCGGCTGGATATCCAGCCCGAAGACCGGATCGTCGCCCGCCAGCGGGCGGCTCAGCACGTCCAGCGGGAGGTGCGCCTTGCCGAAGCCACGCTCCAGGTGGCTCCGAGTCTTGTCGTGGGTGACGTACATGACGTCTCCTGTTTTGCGTTGAATTCCTGGGTGGCAAACGGATCTCTGAGTTTGCGTTGCATGCGTACCTCCCTTCTGCCAGGCGCAGCCGTGCCCGGTCCGCGCCCGCGGATTTTGCAATTATTGAGTTCTGGAATACCGGCCCGGGAACAGGCCACTGGGGGCCGGATTACAGGCGGTGATTTTTGCGTCTCAGCATGGTTCGTCCCAATCGTGAAGAGCGTGCACTGTGTTCGCTATCTAGACGGCTGTCAACAAAAAAGATTCAATCCTTTGTTCCGGATGAGCGGATGGGGCGCTTGCGCAGGGCCAGCAACGCCTCGGCCAGTACGATCAGTAGCGCCCCGGGTACCACGAGCATCACCGTCAGACGCAGGGCCAGGAACCCGGCGGCCGACAGCGCCAGCCAGGGGGTGGACGCCGCCGCGTAGGTGAGCAGCCGCTCCATGATGTCCTGGCGATCCATCACGTTGAGGCCCACGATGTGCAGGGCCAGTACGGCGATCACCAGGACCAGCGAGGCCCAGGCCAGGCGCGGGGTGCGGACGCGGCTCACGGCGCCCCCCCGGCGGTGAGCATGGCCAGCAAGATGGCGTTACCCAGGGGGCCCCCGGTGACGTACCGCGTGCGCCCGCCCCGGTCCACCGGCGCGCCAAAGAGATGGGCGGTGCGCACGATCTGTTCGTACCGGCGCGGATCCTCGTGAATACGGGCGCTGGCCAGGGCAAAGCCGGTAGACGAGGTGCCAAAGCTCAGCACGACGGGGCCGGAGTCGATGTCGCCCCATCCCCCCGCCGAGCCTGGCGGATACTCCTTGACCGCGCCGAATCCCAGCGGTGCCCTGTGGCAGGGCACGATGCCGTCCTCGTACAGTTCGCGGGACAGCTCCAGGTCGGCAAAGGACAGGAAGTACGCGGCCAGCCCAGTGCCCGAAGCGCGGGGCTGATCCAGGGGATCGCCGGTGAGGTAGTGGACGGCCTGGATCACCAGGCCCGAGTCGTGGTCCACATAACGTGTGCGGAACGTGGCCGACCAGCGCTGGATCAGCTCGGAATGGTCGGCGCCGGTGACCCGGGCGTGCAGGCCCAGGGAGCCGATGATGGAGGACACGTCCACGGGGTATGCCTCGCCGGGGTAGGTCTCCGGCAGCATCGTAGGGGAGGCCTCCACCCGGCGGGCCAGCTCAGCGCTGAGCTGGTCGTGAAGCTCAGCGTACCGGGAATCGGGTACCAGCGCCCTGTGCTGCCCCAGCGCCAGGTTGAGGTACCCCAGGTAGGCGTGGCCCTCGCCCCCCTCCAGGTCGGCGATCCCGTCGTGCTCCCACGCGGACGTGGCGAAGGCCCGGGTCTGCGGATCGAGCATGGTCTCGATGCTGGCCTCGATGGCCGGCAGGTACTCGTCGGTCTTCTGCGGGTAGCGGGCCAGCACCTGGCTCAGCCCCAGCACCGCCATCTGGCTGGAACCGAAGGCCCACTCGCCGTCGAACCGCTCGCTGCCGGAGAAGAACTGGTCCGAGCCGATACCCGATGCCGTGGCCGCCGCCACCTCGTCGGCCAGGGACAGCCAGGCGTCGGGCTCGCCGGTGTAGTAGTCCGCGGCGTCCCTGCCGCAGATCCAGCGGGGGACCACCATCGCGGCGATGACGAGCACCGCGGGGTAGAGCAGCAGGCGGATCAGGATTCGTCGCGTACGGGCCATGTTGGGTTAAACACGCTGGGCGCTGTTTTGGTCCGTGGTCGCCATCCGTCGCCCACCCCCGTATCCTGACAACAGGAGCACAGAACCGGACGGCGGGGAGAACAGCATGCCAGGACAGACCCTCCAACCCACGGTCACGCAACGGGTGCGGACTTTCATGGAGACGCAAGGCGTGGAACTCCAGCCCTGGTCGGGCCTGGACGAGACCTACGAACAGTTCTACAGGCTGCTTCGGGAGCGGCGGGACGATCCGGCGCTGTGGGAACCGCTGGGCGGGCTGCTGGGCGAGATCCTGTACCGCAGGCAGCGTCCCCAGGGCGCCGGGCTCCCCCTGGCGCCGCGTTCAGAGCTGCTCTCGCAGGCGGAGATCGATGGCGTGATCCGCGGGATGCGAGAGGCGTTGCCCGGCAACGACGCACCCCTGGACATGGCCGAAGTGCGGCGATATGCGGCCGGGCTGCCGTCCGCGGCCCTGGGTGGGTTCCTGGCCCTGGGCCTGGCGGCCACCGGCTGCGACTGGTCGGAGAACTGCCAGCTGCAGGAGAACTCCACGGTGTGGGTGGCCGTCGACGATTCCGAGCTGACCTACAACGAGCGCCGGGCCATGTGCGGCTGTGGGGACAACCTGCGCGAGGACTGGGATGCCGGGCTGACCGAGCTGTTCGAGGTCGCCGACGACGAGCAGATCGCGGCCGTGCTCGAGGAGCTGGTGGAGTGCTGCCAGCACAACGAGTGGGTGCTGGAAGAGCCGTACGACTACGGGATCGAGGTCCAGCTGGTCGAGCAGAGCCTTTGTTACACACCGGAGCGAGAGCCGCCGCCCCCACCCGGCGTCGGCCAGCCCATGTACAAGGGCGTGGCGTTCCTGTCGTGAGCACCAATCTCGCCGCCAAGCTCTCCCGCTGGCCCCAGCACACCTTCTGGGAGATCACCGACGCCTGCAACCTCCGCTGCATCCATTGCGAGGCGGACTCGGGCACCCGCGATCCCGACGAGCTGACCCTCCGCGAGATGCTGGCGCTGGCCGAGGAGCTGGTGGAGGCCGGCTGCACCTCCGTCAACCTCACCGGCGGCGAGCCGCTGCTGCGCAAGGACTGGCCCGCCCTGGCCAGCCGGCTCACCGAGCTGGGGGTGGCGGTGACGGTGATCACCAACGGGCTGCTGGTGGACGGGGACTCGATCCAGCAGATGCTGGACTGCGGCGTGAAGGGGGTGTCGGTGTCGCTGGATGGCGACCGCGACGTGCACGACACCATCCGTATCTCCCCCAGCCGCAATGCGCCGTCCAGCTATGACGCCACCATCCGCGCCATCGAGCGGCTCACGGCGTCGCCGCTGAAGACGGCGGTCATCACCCAGGTCCACCGCCACAACACCGGCGACCTGGGCCGTATGCACGACCAGCTGGCCGGGCTGGGCATCGACGCCTGGCAGGTGCAGATCGCCATGCCGCTGGGGCGGCTGCTGAAGATCCGCTACGAGTACCTCATCGAACCGCGCCAGATCCCGGCGCTGATCCAGCAGCTGGTGGGCTTCATCGAGGCGGGGCGGATCCAGATCGCCGTGGCGGACAACATCGGCTACTACGGGCAGCACGAGCCGGTCATCCGGGGCTCGATGATCCACCGCAAGACCTTCTGGTCCGGGTGCCTGGCCGGCTGCCGGGTGCTGGGCATCTGCTCCAACGGCGACATCAAGGGCTGCCCGTCCCACCCGCGCCCCTTCGTGGTGGGCAACGTCCGCGAGATACCCTTCGCCGAGCTGTGGGGGGACGACCACCGCTGGGCGTACAACACCGAGTGGGACGAGACCAAGCTGGAGGGGGAGTGTGCCCGCTGCACCTACCGGCGGGTGTGCCGGGCGGGCTGCACCTCCATGTCCTTCGGGGTCACCGGCACCATCTACGACAACCCGTTTTGCCTGCAGCGCGCCACCGAGCGTGCGCCGCAGCGCCGGTAACACGCCATGCCATACGTGCCCAAGATCTGCGTGTGGGAGATCACCCTGGCGTGTAACGCCCGATGCCTGCACTGCGGTTCCTGCGCGGGGGACGCGCGGCCAGACGAGCTGAGCACCGCCGAGGCCCTCGACGCGGTCCGGCAGCTGGCGGCGCTGGGCTGCACATCGGTGACCCTGTCGGGCGGCGAACCGCTGGTGCGGGGGGACTGGCCCCAACTGGCAGCGGCCATCGTGGACGCGGGCATGCGCCTGGAGATGGTCAGCAACGGCCTGCCGGTGGCGGCCCAGGCGGACGCCATCGCCGCCGCGGGGTTCTTCGCGGTCTCGCTGTCGGTGGATGGGCCGGCGGAGGTCCACGACCGGCTTCGAGGTGTGCCGCGAGCGTTCGAGAAGCTGGTGGACGGGGCTCGAGGTCTGACGGCGCGCGGCGTGCGCATCGGCGCGGTGACCCAGGTCAATCGCCACAACCTGAACCACCTGGATGCCGTGTACGACCTGCTGCTGGAGTACGGGTTCGAGGGCTGGCAGCTCCAGCTGACGTTGGCCCACGGCCTGGGGAGTACCGACGGCATGTGCCTGCTCCCCGAGCAGCTACCCCAGCTTGAGCGCCAGATGCTGGACTACGTGGGGCGGGGAGATCTGTTCGTGCACGCCGCCGACAGCATCGGCTACATGGGCCGCGGCGAGAACCGTATCCGCAGCGGCACCGGCCAGGCCGATCGGTTCTGGACCGGATGCCAGGCGGGATTGCAGGTGGTGGGCCTCGCCTCGGACGGCACGGTACGGGGCTGCCTGTCCCTGGCCACGGGGCATGACGAAGGCAACCTACGGGAACGAACGCTGGCGGAGATCTGGGGGGATCCGGGCAACTTCTCCTACAACCGCGGGCCGGACGCCGGCGCGCTGCGGGGGGCCTGCGAGGGCTGCGCGCTGGGCAAGGTCTGCCGGGCCGGCTGCACCTCCCTCGCATTCGCCGCCACCGGGGATACCGCCGACAATCCGTATTGCCTACGGCGGGTTTGCCAGGCCATGCAGGACGGCCCATGAGCGTGGTGCTGATCGTCGCGGACAGCCTGCGCCACGACATGCTGGGCTGCTGCGGCGGGCCGGTGGAGAGCCCCACCGTGGACGGCCTGGCCGCTGCCGGCGCGACGTTCGAGCGGGTCATCTCGGCGGCGCCGTGGACCGTGCCCTCGCTGGGGGCGATGCTCACGGGGGTTTACGCCCACCGGCTGGGGTTGGCCAAATGGGAGCAGCCGTGGCCGCAGCAACACCCGACCCTGTTCGACGCAGCGGCGGCGGCGGGCTACCGGGTGGCCTCGTTTGTTTTCGATCCGGCCCACCTGTTCCGGCGGGTGCCCTCGGCCGGCGTCTGCGGATCGTCCCAGAACACCGAGGGGCTGCACCGCTGGCTGGACGAACACCGGGGCGAGCCCTACCTGCTGCTGATCCATTACTGGTGGACGCACGTCCCCTATGTGTCGCGGCCCATGTCGGTGGCCACCTGGCGGCAGGTCACCGACAAGGTCATCGCCGGGATGCGGGCCTCGCCCGCGGCGCGGGAGGGGGTCAAGAAGCTGTACCGCCTGGGCATCCACCGTTTCTCCGAGGAGTGGCTGCCCGGCATCCTCGAGCGCCTCGATCTGGACACCACCTGGACGGTGATCACCTCGGACCACGGGGAGTCGTGGGGGGAGCGCGAGGAGACGGCGGCCCTCGACGACGTCTTCGATCTGCACGGCAACCACCTGTACGACGAGGGGCTGCGCATCCCGTTGATCATCCGGCCGCCGGGTGGTGGGGCGGAGCAGCGCATCGGCGGCCTGGCGCGTTCGGTGGACCTGCTGCCCACCCTGGCCGAGCTGGCGGAATTACCCCTGGACGATGGGGATCGGGACGGGATCTCCCTGGCGGCCAACGTACGCCACGGCGGCCCGGCCCCGGCCGCCCGTGCCATTTCCGCTCGCAACCGCGACTTCGTCGATCTGCCCGATCTTCCGCAAGAGCCGGGCCAGCTGTGGCGCGGGCTGGCCCTCACCGGGACGCGCTACAAGCAGATCTGGGAGCCGGATGGTGATCGTCGGCTCGCTTTCGACCTGGAGTCGGATCCCGATGAGACGCTGGACATCAGCGATCGCGCCATCCCCGAGCTGGAGCAGGGCTGGCAGCAGCTGGCCGGCGAGATGGCCCGGGCGCGTGTGGGCAAGGTCTTGCCCGACGACGTGGAGCGGGTGCGGGAGGGGCTGCGCAAGCTGGGATATCTGGAGTGAGGGCGGTGGGCCAGCCTATTGGAACGTTACCCGGATCGGCGGGGTGTTGTAGATCGCCCGACCCCAGACGCGGTCGTTGATGACGTACAGCACGGTGCAGCCGTAGTACCACAGGCTCAGGTGGTATCCGTCCACCGTGCACTGGGGGCCCACACCCAGCTGGACACCGTCCATCGTCACCCGGTCGATGACCGCGGGTTGGCCGCACCGTTCGAGCAGCTCGTCCACGGCTAGCCCCATGTCCAGCCCGTCGAATACCTCTGGCGGGATGGGCACGTCACCGGTGGGCACCGGTTCGACCACGGGCTCGGGCCCGTCCCCACCCGGACGGCGGGCCACCACCTTGTCCACCGGGTGGCAATGGATCGGGATACCGGGGTGCTGGTCCCACTTCACGTATCGGTCGTGACGCACCATGGACCAGTCGTCGTATTTACCGGCCAGCTCGAACTGGGCCACGGAGTGCTTGAACTCAGCCTTCTTGAACTCGGGTGGGGCCGGGTGCTCGTCGGTGAACAGCATGCAGGTGTAGGCGTTGAAGCCCCCGGGCACGGTGTGGGCCTTGATGTCGTCCACCAGCCGGCGCCACTGGGCGTTCTCCAGGTAGTCGATGACCCCGTGGGCCAGGATCGCGTCCCAGGCCCCCTCGATGGGGTACTCGGCGATATCGCCGACGTGCGTCGCCATGGGCACGCCCGCCCGCCGCGCGATGTCGGCGAGCTTGGCGATCCCCGCGGCGGAGATGTCCACGGCCGTGACGTCGTGCCCATGCCCTGCCAGGAAGAAGGCATTACGGCCTTCGCCGCAGCCCAGATCCAGCACCCGGGCCCGGGGAGGCAACGCCTGCATCATCTCGACGATGTCATGGTTCGGGCCGCCCATGGTCGAGACGGCGGGGTCCGTGTATCCCTTTTCCCAAAATGGTGGGTTCGCTTCGGTGGTCACGATCATCTCCCGAGTGGTCACGCCTGCTTTCAGGTCGGGATGAACCTGGCTTCGAGCTCGGTCACCCGCTCCGATTGTAGGATTTTTGCTATCACGTTGCTGTACTTGAATCCCCGGGCCGTCAGGCGGTAGACGCCCCACTCGTTGCAGGTGGCGCACCCCTCGTCCAGCAGGGCTTGCAGCTCGGTGCCGAAGTCCTGCCGCACATCGCTCCCGAATTGCCTGCGGTAGACCGACGAATCTAGCTTGCCAAGGGACAGGTTGAGGATACAGAAGCGGCGTTTTTGCTCGTCGTGGCCGAGCACGAACCCCAGGCTCGGCACCTCGTCCAGCCGGTGGTCGTGCGCGATGAAGGACCGGGTGATGTCCAGGGAGCGGCCGCCGGCCGATGTGAAATCGGTGCCGTAGTGGATGTTTGCCGTATAGCTGCGCGAGCCGACGCCAAAACCGATCAACGGGACACCGGCAAAATCCAGGGCCTCCTGGCGCAGCCCGTCGCGGTCGCAGGTCGAGAACCGCACGAAGCTGTTTTGCTGGTAGCCGTGCTGGGTGAGGTACGCCAGGCTCTCGTCGTACAGCGCGTATTTGGATTCATTCTTCATGAATCGGCTGGAGTTCCCGGCTCTGCGCCGTTCGATGGAGGTGTGCGGCCTGAAGATGACGGGATAGATGGTGATGGTCTGCGGCTGCCAGTCGGCCACGGTGGTGAGGCTCTCGATCCAGCTATCGCGGCTCTGGCCTTCGAGGCCATAGATCAGGTCGTAGTTGACGTTGTCGAAGCCGTACCGATCGATGGTCTCCACGGCCCGGTCGACCGTGCCGCGATCATAGGGACGCCCCAGCCGCTTGCGCTCCTCGTCGTGGATCGTCTGCAGCCCCATGCTGAACCGGTTGACTCCAAGCGTACGCAGGGTGCCCAGCAGCTCGTCCGTCAGGGTGTCGGGCGCGCTCTCGACCGTGATCTCCGCGTCGTCGTCCCAGGCCGGGAAGGCCCCCCGGGCGGTGGAGATCAGCTGGGTGAACTGCTCCGACGTCAGCACCGTGGGCGTACCCCCGCCGATGTAAAGCGAGTTCACCTTCAGATGCCGCAGGAGGCCGCTGTAGAGCTGCATCTGTGTCACGACGGCGTCCACGTAGGCCTGGATGGACCGTGCATCGTGCGAGGTGGTCATGAACAGGGTGCAAAAGGCGCACCGGTACCTGCAAAACGGCACGTGGATGTACAGGTTGATCGCACCCTCCACGTCGGTCCAGATCCGCTCGATGGTCAGCTGCGGCTCCATGGGCCGGTAGGCGCGCTTGGATGGGTAGCTGTAGACGTACTTGGGCAGATCGCTGGCATGGATGGCTTCGATCAACCGCTCTCGGGCCGGAGCGATGGGCGCCGGAGCGATGGGTGCGGGAGCGTGGGGACTGCTCAGTGTCGTCACGTTGACTCCTACCCGGCCGGATACGTGTCCATGATGTATTCGATGGCGTCGTCCAGGGTTTCGAAGCTTCGGGTCACGATGGCCTCGTAGCCGGGGCGGCCGACGTAGGTGCTGCCGAACACGATCAGCGGCAATCCCATCTGGTGGGCTAGGAACATCTCGCCGATGGTGTAGAAGGGCGCGTCGGCGGCGCGGATAGTCTCCGGAAGCGAAAGGTTGACCAGTACCACATCGGACCGGGACAGGTTCCAACGATCGTTGGTGAACACCTCGTTGGGTGTGGGCTGGTACACCTCCTTGCCGCGGATCACTCGCGTGGGGTCATAGGTGTCGTACCCGGCGCTCTCCAGTTCCCGCACCGCCTTCTGGCGCCAGCCGGCGGCCTCACCCAGCTCTACACCGTCGATACGGCCGGACAGGAACACTCTCAAGGGGGCTCGGCCCCGGGTATTTGTATTTTTTGTATTCATTTGGAGTCATAAATGGGCACGGCGTCCGCGTGGAGCGGGAGCACCCGGAAGATGAGGGATTGGTCCGCGCAACGTCGCTCGAGCGCGGGGTGTTGTGCGAACAGCCTTGCGACCAGCTGATCGACGACCTGGGCGACGCGGTCGGCGTACATCCATGGCGCATACCGCAGGCCCAGGCGCACGGTGATCCGCTCCGGCTCATCGCCGGTGGCGGGTTCGTGGTCCACGCCGTAGTGCAGATCGCCGGTCAACTCCATCCCAGGTGATTGTGGCAGCTCCAAGAAGCGGGGGGAGACGGCGATGTCCGGGATCTCGATGAGCGCCTCGTATAGCGGCCCGGACAGCAACAACGGCTCCACGACCGCACCGGAGGTGTCGAGGATCGAACGGGGCATCCGGCCCATGTACTGGACCTGGAGCCCGCCCGGAGAATCCGGCCCCTTCACGATCTCCACAATATCGCCCGTGTAATAGCGCACCAGCGGCATCATCTGGACAAAGGGATACAGTCCCGTCATCAGCAGCACGCCGGTACCCTCGGTCAGGGGTTCCAGGGTTTTGGGATGAACGACCTCGGGGACCACGTGGGGATCAAATACCCACGGCCCGCCAATACCGCACTCATATGCGCCGCCAAATAATTCGGTCAGGCTGTATAAATCGCGGATCTGCGCCTGCCACAGATTGGCGAGGAGGTGCTTGCGGGAGGCGGGGACGTGCCCGCCAAATAGGCGGATGGAGCGCACCGAGCTATTGGCCAGGTCAAAGCCATCGGCCATCAAATAGGCGGTCAGCGCCATGACCATCCGCTCGGTGCCAGACAATGTCGAGACGCGGGGCTCCACATCGGGGAATTTGTAGGACCGCTCCAGAAGCCCGCGCGCCTGCTGTGCCTGGGGCGGATCGAACACGCCGGCGGAGAGCATATAAGTACGGCTGGGCACATTGATCATGCCGCCGTGGTACGGGTTGATCAGATTGAGGCACAAGGTGCGCGGGCCGACGGGGTCATCCACCGCCAGCTGGGCCGAGAAGAATTCCCAGATGAAGGACTGCTCGGCGGCGCTCCGGTGCAGCTGGAGGAATTGCCCCGTCGTCCCGGTCGTGTGCTGGACCGCGGTGGGCAAGGAGGGGTCGCAACATAGCCCCTCGTGGTTGTCGACCACGTCCTGGCGGAACAGCACGGGCAGGCGGTGCAGGTCATCGAGGCCGGAGAACTCCTCCACGCCGGCAAACCGCTCCTCGTAGAAGGAGGAACGGGCCCGGCACCAGCCGAAGGTCTCGCGGAGGAGTTCGTCCCTCAGCTTGCGTGTCGTCTCGGCATCGCTCACGGGTTGGTATCACCGCCGCGATTTGCGTTCACGAACGCATGCAGAGCAGCCGAGAACGCTGTATCGGTCCCCGCGGCAAAGGGCTGAGCGGCCTCGGCGGCCATGGGCTCGGCAGCGAGGGGCTCTGCGGCCATGGGCTCTGCGGCCATGGGCTCTGCGGCCATGGGTTCGGCGGCAAACGCCTCGGCAGCAAAGGACTCGGCG
>CAZDDH010000233.1:0-14136 GCA_964504165.1 uncultured Rickettsiales bacterium
GCGACGCCAACTCCTACCCGGGTGCAGACGAGACCTGCGACGGGGCCTACAACGACTGCAATGGCCAGATCGACGACAACATCGACTACGACTTCGACGGGTACTCGGGCTGCGACGATGAGGACTGCGACGACTACAACGCCAACGTGAACCCCGGCGCCAGCGAGATCCCCTACGACGGCATCGACAACGACTGCGACGGCGAGGACCTGTCCGACATCGACGGCGACGGCTTCGACGGCGGGGCCGCCGGCACGGACTGCGACGACAACGATCCGGACATCAATCCGGCGGCCGTCGAAGACTGCGAAGACGGCATCGACGGGGACTGCGACAACCTGGACGACGAGTTCGACGAGGACTGCGGGGACGACGTCAACTGCACCTGTGATTCCACCGGTAGCGCCAATCCGGTGGCCCTCGCTCCGCTGGCCATGCTGGCCCTGATGGTCCTCCGCCGCCGGCGGTAGAGGGCCCGACCCTTCCCCTTCGTCGTGGTCGTCCTCCTGAATCACGCGCATAGTGTGATAGGACGACAATCATGAAACACACCTGCTGGCTCTGCCTGGTTCTCGCATTCCTGCCTGGCTTCGCGCACGCCCAGACGATCCTGCTGGTAGACGACGACAATGACCTGCCCGATGTCACCCCGTACTGGGAAGATGCCCTCGATACCCTGGGCTTGGTCTTCACGACCTTCGGTACCAACGGCACCGATGCCGGACCGACGGCGGCGGACCTGGCCAACGTGGACGTGGTGCTGTGGTTCACGGCGGAGAACTACAGCGGCGCCAATTGTGCCGGCCCCAGCCCGGCGGACGAGGTGGAGTTGGGGACGTTCCTGGACGCCGGCGGGAGCCTGCTGATCAGCTCCCAGGACTACCTCTACGACAACGGTCTGATCACCAGTGCCTTCATGCGCGACTACCTGGGCGTGGACCCGGGGTGCGACTACAACTGCAGCGAGGCGGGCGGGACGCCAGCCCACCTGTACGGCATCGCCGGAGATTTCATCACCGACGTCTATCCCATGCCTACCTGGGACACCACCGCGGTGGGTATCTATGACTACTCGGACGATCTGATCGCCGACGGTACGGCCAACGACACGTTTGCGAGCCTGGGTTTCGCATCCCAGATCGGCGTCATCCGCAAGGAGACGGCAACCTACCGCACGATGTTCTTCGGGCACTCGTTCACGCCGTTCTTCGCGGATCCGGCCGCTGGAGCGGACATCCTCTACGACTGCATCCACTGGCTCCTGTACGGCGAGTGTGATCCGTTGGACCTCGACGGGGACGGCTACAGCAGCTGCGACGGCGACTGCGACGAGACGGATGCCGCGATCCACCCGGCAGCGCAGGAGACCTGCAACGACGGCGTCGACCAGAATTGCGATGGTCAGGCCATCGAAGGCGACGACTCCGACGGCGACGGGTACACCAACTGCGACACGCCGTCGGACTGTGACGATTACGACGCCAACGCCTACCCGGGCCTGGCCGAGGCCTGCGATTACGTCGACAACGACTGCGACGGCGTCATCGACAACGGCTTCGATCAGGACGGGGATGGATACACCACCTGCCTCGGCGACTGCGACGACAGCGACCCCACTGTCTATCCGACAGCTCCCGAAGCGTGCAACGGCACCGATGACGACTGCGACGGAACCATCGACGAGGCGACGGATGCCGACGGCGATGGGCACTCGCTCTGCGATGGCGACTGCGACGACAACAACCCCTACACCTATCCCGGCGCTCCGGAGATCTGCGACGAACTCGACAACGACTGCGATGGGGCCCTCCCCGCCGACGAGACCACCGACGGAGACGGAGACGGGTACCCGGTATGCATCGACTGCGATGACGCCGACCCGGCCTTCAACCCCGGCATCGTGGAGATCTGCGACGGATTCGACAACAACTGCGATGGCGTCGTGGACGAGGGCCAGGACAATGACTGGGACGGCTACTCCATCTGCGTGGACTGTGACGACAACAACCCCGCCACCCACCCGGACGCCGCCGAGGCCTGCGACGAACAGGACAATGACTGCGATGGCGCCCTGGCCTCCTACGAATTCGATCAGGACGGCGACGGCTTCCTGGATTGTGAGGAGTGCGACGACGACGATCCGGACATCCATCCGGACGCGGTGGACATCTGCGACGACGGCATCGACACCGACTGCGGCGACGATCTGCAGGAAACCGATGTGGACGACGACGGCGAGGGCTACTCCGAGTGCGCCGGTTACTGCGATTACGAAGATGGGACGGTGAACCCGGACGGCGTGGAGATCTGCAACAACGGCCTCGACGACGACTGCAGCCCCGAGACGGACGAAAACGGCGACATCGACGGCGACGGCTACAGCCTGTGCGATGGAGACTGCGATGACCTCAACGACCAGTCCCATCCGGGCGGCGTGGAGGTGTGCGACGGCATGGACAACGACTGCAACGGCCTGATCGACGACGGCATCGACGAGGACCAGGACGGATTCACGGGCTGCATTGGTGACGACTGCGACGACCAGGACCCCGACGTGAACCCCGACGCCGTCGAGGTCCCCTACGACGGCATCGACAACGACTGCGACGGTGTGGAGCTGTCCGACCTGGACGGCGACGGCTTCGGCGGCGGGACCGATGGGTTGGATTGTGACGATAGCAATGCGGCCATCCACCCAACGGCCGACGAGCGCTGTGAGGACGGGGTCGACAACGACTGCGACGGATTCATCGATCAGATGGACGCGGACTGCTCGGATGGGGACGATGACGACTGCGCCTGCGACGCCACGGGCGGCCCGGGCCCCGCAGCCCTCGCTCCCCTGGCCATGCTGGCCCTGATGATCCTGCGCCGCCGCCGCTGACGGCCACTTCCCCACCCCCTTTCTGTTAACGTTCCGCCCATGGAACGCCTGCACGCCCTCTGCCGCCGCATCGATGGCCGGAGCTACCGCGCTTACAAGGACCTGGCCGGCCGCTACACCTTCGATGGAATGACCCTGCACGTGGACCATGTGCAAGGGGACCCCTTCGCCGCGCCGTCACGGATCCGCGTGGTGATCCCGACTCCCGCCGCCGGATTCCCGGCCCACGCGATGGAGAGCCCGGTGAGGCGCACGGCGCTGGCCGACTACCTGGCCAGGGCGGCGGCGGAGGCCATCCGTGGCGAGGCCGCTCCCGGTGGATCCGGTGGAAGGGGTTCGGGGGGCTCGGGCCGCATCCAGATCTGCCCCTGCGGCCAGGAGATCCTGCCCCGCTCCAACGTCGAGGTCTTCGACGACCACATCGCGCTGCGCCTCACCGCCGGGCTGCCCGCAGCCGGCCGCCGGATCCTGGGGCGGCAGGCCTTCGAGCTGCTCTCCAGTCGTGTGCCGGCCATCGTACGCGGCTCCATGCTCGCCAGCGCCCACGACGACGACGCGCTGCGGCACCACCTGGACACCGCCGAGGACAGCCGCGCCCTGCGGGGCCTGCTCGTCGAGCGCGGCTGGGTGGCGTTCGTGGCCGACGGCGCCCTGCTGCCGCGCCGGGCCGGCAACGACGATCGTCCGATGGTGGACGACGCCGTGCCGTGGCATTCCCCGGACAGCCTGGCCGCCGAGGTGCAGCTCCCCCACGGCGGCCCCATCCGCGGCACGGGCATTCCCGCCGGCGTGACCCTGATCACCGGCGGCGGCTACCACGGCAAATCCACGCTGCTGCAGGCGTTGCTGCGGGGGATCTACGACCACGTCCCGGGAGATGGCCGGGAGCGAGTGGTCAGCGTGGGCGACACCTGCGCCATCCGCGCCGAGGACGGCCGGCGCATCGAGGGGGTGGATTTGCGCCCCTTCATCGGCGCCCTCCCCTCCCCGGCTGGCCACCCGCCGCGGGACACGAGCAGCTTCTGCACCGAGGATGCCAGCGGTTCCACCAGCCAGGCGGCGGCGATCCTCGAGGCGCTGGAGCTGGGGGCCAGCGTGCTGCTGGTGGACGAGGACACCTCGGCGACCAACTTCATGGTCCGCGACCAGCGCATGCAGGCGCTGATTCCGGAGGCTCAGGAGCCCATCACGCCGTTCATCGGCCGGGTACGGGAGCTCCACGAGCGCCACCGGGTCAGCAGCGTGCTGGTCATCGGCGGCGTGGGGGACTACCTGGACGTGGCGGACACGGTACTGATGATGGACGCCTACATACCCCGGGATGCCACCGGGCGGGCCCGGGATGTCGTCGCCGAGCAACCGCTGGAGGGGACGAATCCGCCACCGTCCCAGCACCTGCCGCCATCCCCGCGCGGGATCTCTCGCCGTACCCTCGATCCGCGCCGAGGTAGGAGGGACCGCGTACGTGCGCGGGGCGTACGCACGATCCAGTTCGGCGGGGAGGAGATCGACATCACCTTCGTCGAGCAGATCGTCGATCCGGCCCAAGCGCGCTACCTGGGCGACTGCCTGCTGGAGATTGCGCGGGGACGCCCGGGTGAGGACGAGTCCGTGGCCGCGCTGTGCCGCAGCCTGGACGCTCGGGCCCGTGCCGATGGCGTCTCGGCCCTCGGCGATTTCCGCGGGGGTGCCGGGGACCGGGCCCTGGCCCGCCCGCTGGAGATCGCCGCCGCCCTCAACCGCCTGCGGGGGTTGCAGACCATTCGCTGAAGGCGTTGCAGCCCTCAACGCCCGTGCTAGACTCCGGCCGTCGAAATCCGCTGCGATTTCACGTTCCCAAACCGGAGGGTCCCGTGAGCCATCAAGCTATCTCCCATCTGATCGTCGCCGTGGTGTTTGCAGTCGTGGCGCTGAATACTCCTTCAGTGGCCGCCGCCGAGGAGGCCGAAAACTCCTGGTTGGACGGCGATCCCGGGGAGGGTATCCGCGTGGCCGCGTCACCGGACGGCGCCTTCACCCTGCGGGTGCTCGGGCAGCTCCAGCCCCGTGTCGTGTTCTTCGACGGCGGTTCGGATACGGACCTGGGCGCCCTAGTCGCCGGTGACCCGGATGACCGCGAGGGATTCAAGATCCGGCGGGCCCGCTTCGGGTTGGCCGGCAAGCTCGGCAACGCCGTGGGCTACAAGCTGCTCATCGGGCGGGACGCCCGCTTCGACCAGACGGACTGGACGGTGAAGCCGGAAACCGAGGGGCTGGCCATCCTCGATGCCTACTTCGAGTGGGTCGGCACGCCCTACATCCAGGTCCGCGGCGGCGCTCACCACGTCCCCTTTGGCGCCCAGGCGCTACAGAGTTCCGGCGGCCTGCAACTCATCGAGCGCGCGGTCGCCTCCGAGAATATCGGCCCCGGCCGGGACGTGGGCCTGCGCCTCAGCGGCACCATCGCCGGGCCCCAGAACGTATTCGCCCCCGAGGGGATCTCCTGGTGGGTCGGCGGCTACAGCGGGGACGGCACGGTGATGACCCCCGACGACAACCTGGGCCTGCTGTGGGCCGGCCGGGTCGCCATCCACTTCGGCCAATCCTTGGGCTGGGCCGAGTCCTGCCTCGAGGACTGCGGCTTCGGCCTGCGCATCGGCGGCGGCGGCGGCATGAACTACGAGCGGGAGAGCGTGGACCGCTACGTGGGCGGCGACGTGACCCTCAAGCTGTGGCGCCTGTCCCTGCGGGGCGAGTACATGCGCGCCCAGCGCACCGCCAGCTACACCGGCACCGAGGTGCCCGCCTTCCCCGAGCAGTTCCTGCGCACCGGCTACCTGACCCAGATCGGATTCATGATCGTCCCGCGAACCCTGGAGGTGGCCTTCCGCCACGATTTCTACGACGACGACCTGGAGGACGTGGGGGACTACAGCGCGGTGCGGACGTTCACCGGCGGGGCCAATGTCTTCTTCCTCGACGGCCGGGCCAAGCTCCAGCTCAACTACATCCACCGCTTCGAGCCGGGGAGTGACGCCCTGTCCAACGACACCATCATGGCCCAGGGCACGCTGGTCCTGTGAGGAGGGGTTCCATGAGACGCAAGATCCCCCATCCCCTGTCCCGGATACTCGGGTCGGTCGTGGTGCTGGGCATGCTGGCTTCGGCCAGCTGCGGTGGCACGGATCCTTTCGCCTCGGCGACGGTGATCACCTCCGACGCCCAGCTCATCGGCGGCCCGGCGGCCCTGGGCAAGGTCGGCGACTACCTGATGCAAAACGACCAGATCAAGGTCATCATCCGCAACTCGGGCACCTCCCCCGGCTTCGGCCTGTACGGCGGCTGCCTGCTGGACATCGACCTGGTCCGCGGGCCGGAGGAGTTCGACGGCCGCGGCAACGACCGCTTCGGCGAGCTGTTCTCGATGGTCAACTTCATCGCGGCCCAGCCGGATCCGGACGCCGAGGAGCCCCAGGTGTTCGTCCTCCAGGACGGATCGGACGGCGGTGACGCCATCATCCGCGTCGAAGGCCGGCGGGCCGGCTACCTGTACCTGCTGCGCCTCCTCACCGATCTGCTCAACAGCGACGAGGACCTGTTCACCGTCCGCACCGACTACATCCTCCACCCCGGGGCCCGCTACGTGGAGATCCGCACCGAGGTCTTCATCGACGAAGAGACGGCCGCGGCCAACGGGCTGGATCCGGAGTTCGACTGGATCGAACTGGTGGACGCCGCCAACGCCGTGGACGCCTTCGCTCAGCTGGTCAACGGCCAGGTCCCCCCCATCGTCATCGAGGGGGAGGACATGGTGGTCGATGAGATAGACGACGCGGTAGTCAGCTCCCCCTCGGCGGATTTCGAGGCGAGCGGGGTGCTGATAGGCCAGGAGATCAAGATCGACGACGGCGAGGGCGGGCTCGTAGAGCGGACCATCGAGGCGGTCTCCGCCACCCAGCTGCAGCTCGATGAGTCGGTCTCCATCGCCGCAGGCGGCGCCTACTTCCGTGTGCTGGGCCCGCTGGGCGAAGCCGGCGAGGTGTTCGGCGACTTCATCTTCATGGGGGCCAAGGTCAACTTCTTCCTGCCCGACGACGAGAACCCCATCCGCGCCGACTGGAACGGCGGCATGGGCCCGGGCATCGGCTACGACCACACCGGCACCATGCTGGAGGTCTTCAACGCCGACCAGAGCACCTTCACCGATCCCTTCCTGACCGATTTCTATGCCGGCTCCGCCGAGGGCGTGTCCTACGCCTACGGCACAAAAGACGGCAAGGTCTCCGTGCCGATCCTCGCCGAGTCGTTCTCCGTGCTGTTCTCCCACGACTCCGATTTCCACACCTACCTGGTCCCCGGCAACGGCCTGCGGTTCACCCGCTACCTGACCGTGGGCGAGGGGGACGTGGCGTCGGCGGCCGGGGTGCTGATGGAGGAGGTCCGCGGCGAGTCGCTGGGGCATATCGAGGGCCACGTCCTCGACGGCCGCAAGGGCACGGGCATCTCCGGCGTCAAGGTGCTGGCCTTCCGCGACCCGGACCCCAGCTCGGAGGAACTCCCCGGCCGCAGCGCTCTGGCGGGCCCGGTGACGGCCTTCGAGACCGATCTCTACCGGGATCGGATCGAGGACGGGTCCTTCGGTGGTCCCGTCCGGCCCGGCACCTACCTCCTCATCGCCTCCGGCCCGGGCCACGTGCACAGCGCCCCGGTGCGGGTGACCGTGATCGCCGGAAAGACCGCCGGCGCCACCATCGTCCTTCCGGAGACCGGGACCGTCATCTACGACGTCGTGGACGCCCGCGAGGAGCACATCCCCTGCAAGCTGACCTTCGTCGGTGACGAGGGCGTCGGCAAACCGGACCCCGTCCTCGGCGACTCCTACCTACCCGGCGATCTGGCCCAGGTCGTCTTCGCGGACGACGGCATGGGCGAGGTGGAGTTGGAGCCGGGCCACTACCAGGTCCAGGTCTCTCGTGGGCCCGAATACAGCATCGACGAGCACTCCCTCACCGTGCAACCCGGCGTAGCCGTCCGCCTCAACGCCCACATCGCGCGGGTGGTCGATACCACCGGCTGGGTCTCCGGCGACTTCCACCAGCACATGTACGGCAGCCAGGATTCGGGGTTGTCCTACCACGACCGCGTGCTGACCAACCTCTGCGAGGGCGTGGAGTACGTCGTCGCCTCCGACCACGACGTGGTCACCGATCTGCGGCCGATGATCGAGGCGATGGGAGCCACCGAGTTCATCAAATCCAGCCCGGGCGACGAGTTGACCACCATCGAGCAGGGCCACTTCAACGGCTGGCCGCTGACCTTCGACCCGTCGGCCCCCGAGGACGGAGCCGTGGACTGGCAGCTGCCCTCCCCCACCGACTCGGCGGCCTTCGACAACCCGTTGCTGTACCAGGAGCTCAACGTCCACACGCCGGCCAACATCTTCGATGCGCTGCGGGATGCGGGGACGTACGGCCCCGACGAGACGGTGGTGCAGATCAACCACTACCGCGACGGCATGCTGGGCTACACCTACCAGTTCATGGTGGATATCGAGATCGGCGAGCCCACCTCGGAGCTCAACTACCTGCTACTGATGCACCCCCGCATCAACATGGATTTCTTCGACTGGGATTTCAACGCGATGGAGGTCAGCAATGGCAAGCGCCAGGACATCATCCGCACCCCCACCACGGCGGAGACCGCCGACTACCTGGAGGGCCGCGGGACCGTGTACACCTACCTGGCGCGCACGGAGGAGGAGCAGGAGGCGCTGCGCACCGGCGAGACCATGCTGGACCGGGACTATGCCGGCGGCCTCGACGACTGGTTCAACTGGATCAACATGGGTTACAAGTACACCCTGACGGGCAACTCCGACTCCCACACCAAGACCAAGACCGAGGCCGGGATCGTGCGCAACTACATCCGCAGCAGCACGGATCTACCCGATCTCATCGACGAACGGGAGCTGGCGCGCAACACGAACGACGGTAAGGTCACCCACTCCTACGGCCCCTTCATCGACTTCGAGGTCTCGGGAGGTGCCAACGGCACGGGGGACATCGGCGGGACGGTGCAGGACGACGACGGCATCGTCGATCTGCACATCGAGGTCCAGAGCCCCACCTGGTTCGACGTGGACCGCATCGAGGTCTACCAAAACGGCGTCATGGTCTGCGCCATCACCAGTGATTTCACCTGCGGTGAGCCGGCGGAGAACCTGGGGCTGTTCCACCCCAACCACGATGTGGTGAACTTCGACGGCAGCGTCTCCATCGACCTGACGGACTGGTGGTACAAGGCCATGCCCGACGACGAGATCCCGGGCGCCCCCCAGCCGATGGATTCCTGGTTCGCCGTGGCCGCCATGGGGGACAGCAGCATGGCCCCGGTGGCCAGCGAACTCACCCGCGAGCCGCTGCGGGTGGCGGACGTGCTCAGCGCGTCCATGGCGGCGCTGCGCTTCGAGGACATGAGCAGCGCCCTTCTCTCCGGCATCGACATCAACATGGGCGCCGATTTCCACACGATCTACCCCATCGTGCCCTGGGGCATCACCAATGCCGTGTACGTGGATGCGGACGGGGACGGGGAATGGACGGCACCGGGCCTGCCGGGCTACCTGGGCTACTACGAACTGGAAGAGGAATAGTCCAGCAGGTCAGCCCGCCGAACGGCCGGGATGGGTGGGCCGGGCTCCCAGCACCAGGGACTCTCGAACCACCGCACCGATCTTTTCACGCTCGCCGTCCGCCATGGCGGTGAAGCGCACGCCGAAGCCCACCACCGCGCCGACGCCCTTTTCACTGACCCGCACGACGATGGCCTCGGCGGTGACCGCCGTGGGGCGGTTGCCCCCGCTGGGCAGGTACAGCTCCACCCGCACCGGCGTCCCCGGTGGCGGTGGTTCGGCCATCTGCATGGCCGCGCCGCTGACCGACAGGTCGATGGTGCGCGCCGAGCGGGACTCCTCCTGCCCGATGACCTGGATCAGAGCGGGGATGGCCACCTCGGCGCGGGGGTCCCAGCGCACGTCCTCGGAGGTCTGGGCCGACGGCTTCTTGGCCCGCTCCAGGGACCGGTCCAGGCTCTGCAACAGCTCGCGGCAGGAGCGGTAGCGATCCCGCGGCTGCTTGGAAATGGCCTTCATAATCGTCTGCGCGAAGCGGGTGGGAAGGTCCGGGGCGAAATGTGTCGGTGGCACGGGATTACGTTCCACCTGCCAGCGGAGGATCTGGTCCAGATCCTCCGCGCTCTCGAAGGGATGGTGGCCGGTGGTGATCTGGTACAGGCTCATGCCCAGGGAGTAGATATCGGTCCGGGAGTCGGTGTAGCGGCCTTCCACCTGTTCGGGGGAGATGTAGGCCGGCGTCCCGGCCATCTTGGGGCCCTCGTCCCGGCGTTCGCCCACCAGCCGCGCGACACCGAAGTCGAGGACCAGCGCCTCCCCGGCGGGGGTGACCTGCACGTTGTGGGGCTTGAGATCCTGATGGATCACGCCCTTGCTGTGGGCAAACCCGACGGCATCCAGGACCTGGCGGAAGTAGGTCATCGCCTCCTTGGGCGTCAGCGCGCGCCCCTTGCGCTCGATGACCGCACGCATATTGAGCCCGTTGACACAGCGCATCACGATGAACAGCTGCTTGCGGTGCTCCAGGAGGTCGTAGATCGGCACGATGTTGGCATGCTCGAGGCGGGCCTGGATGCGCGCCTCTTTCATGAACCGTTCGAGCACACCCGGGGATTTGACCAGCTTGGGATCGAAGACCTTGATCGCCACGTCCCGACGCAGGCGGGTATCGTGAGCGCGGTACACCTCACCGGAAGACCCGATACCCAACAATCGCTGGAATCGATATCGATCGATTTTCCGACCGACAAGCTGTCCTTCGCGCGCCATGTCGCTATGGTAGCGATGGGTTGCGGGGCTGGCAATATTCGCCCGTCGAACCTGGCTGTCACAGACCCTCAGTTGCAGTATGATTGGCGCCACGGAGGACTTCGATGACCGAACGCAGAGATGGATGGGGAAACGCTCCGACGGGGCAAGAGCGCCGAACGCACGCACGCCGGATGACCGACCGAGTCGAAGCCAGCTTCTGGGTCGAACGATCCGAGGGGGATGCGCTGACCTTCCAGCGCGCAGGGAATCTCTCCCCCGGGGGCCTCTATCTTGAAAGCCCCCTACCGCTACCGAGGGGCTCGGTGATGATGCTGGAATTCCAGCTCCCCGGCGATAGTGCCCCCATCCGCTGCGGAGGTGAGGTCCGCTCGGTGAAGAGCGGCGACAACCCCGGGATGAACATCCAGTTCTTCGAACTCGAAGACGATGCAGTGCAGCGCATCAGCACGTTTGTCGACGCGCTGCAGCTACCGGATCCCCAGATATTGGACTGACGATTCCTAGTTGATGGACTCGTACTCGATCCAGCCCACGCCGGACTGTCCCCCTCCGTCCCAGTTGATCATCCCGGGAGCCGAACTGGTGAGCAGGTACCAGTCGTTGCCGTAGGAATACCAGATCTCGAACATGGACCAGCTGCCGCTGACATCCTCGACGGCGAACTGCACCCAGAAGTTCTCGGCGTCCCCACAGGTGTCATGATCGACGACGAATTGTAGGTCCATCCCGTAGGAAGCGGTGTTCGGATCTTCCCACGCCGATTCGCCGCTCACCTCATACCGGGTGCCACAATCCAGCTGGCCCCCCGCGCCCACGTAGAACGACGACTCACAGCCATCCCAGCGCCAGTGGTGCTGCCACTGGGCGTTGACCTCCACGTCGAATTCGCCGGTGTAGATCTCGCTGCCGGCGTTCGAGAGGTCCGGCTCCGGACCGCACAACAACGCCTCGTCGATGCCGGTGGCGTCGTCGTCGTCGTCCGTGGCGTCGTCGTCGTCATCGGTGGCGTCGTCGTCGTCATCGGTGGCGTCGTCGTCGTCGCCGGTGGCGTCGTCGTCGTCACCGGACACGTCGTCGTCGTCGTCCCACAGGAGTAGGGCGGCGGAGCAGCCCCATAGGCTACAGGCCACGAACATCAACAGAATCTGCAAGGTTTTCTTCACAATGGGCCTCCCGTAGCGAGTACCAGTATAATCCGCCGGCAGCCATGATCGGTATCCGATACACACCCCCCGAAGGCAAGATCCCCGTTTTGTACGAGGGAAACGGGTTCTTGGTGGTGGAAAAACCCGCGGGATTGCTGTCGGTGCCCGGGCGGGGGCCGCACCACGCCGACTGCCTCGAAACCCGCCTGCGCCGACGGTTCACGGAAGCGGACGGCCCCATGACCGTGCACCGGCTGGACATGGAGACCTCGGGGGTGATGGTTGTGGCGCTGGATCGGCCCTGTCACCGCGCGCTGTCGCAACAGTTCGCACAACGACAGGTGGCCAAGAGCTACCAGGCCATCGTGCAGGGCTGCCCTACGGAAGCGGCGGGGGTCATCGAGCTGGCTCTGCGCCTGGACCTGGACAACCGACCGCTGCAGATGGTGGATCCGGAGTTGGGCAAGCCGGCGCGGACCGACTGGCGCCTCATCGAGTCCGGGGACGACTGGGCCCGGCTGGAGCTGGTGCCCCACACCGGGCGGACTCACCAGCTGAGGATTCACCTGGCCCACGGCCTGGGCCATTCGATCCGTGGAGACACCCTCTATGGGGACGCGGCCACCGCACCACGCATGCAGCTGCACGCGGCGTCCCTGTCCTTCACCGATCCGGTCGGCGGTAAACGGCTGCGCTTCGACTCCAACGTTCCTTTCTGATGGGAGAATCATGATCAAGCCAATGTGGATCACATGGGCCGCCGCCTTGGCGGCGACGATGACCCTGTGTTGTGGGTGCCAGCGGATCGAATGCGGGCCGGGCACGGTAGAGGCCGACAAGATCTGCGTCCCCACCTACGACGAGATCGAGTGCGGCCCCGGCACGCGCGAAGTGGACGGCCTCTGCGAGCCGGGCTACGACGAGGTGGTCTGTGGCCCGGGCACCGAGATGGTGGACGGCGAGTGCGTGCCCACCTACTCCGAGATCGACTGCGGCCCGGGCACCGTGCTGCGGGGCGACGAGTGCGTCGAAGCGGATCTGCAGTACGTCTGGATCCCCTTCCCCGCCGGCATGACCGTGTCCATCTCCCAGGCTCATCACGGCTACTTCAGCCACTACGACGACTCGGTGTACGCGGTGGATTTCCCCTGTGACGAGGGCACGACCATCGTCGCCGCGCGGGAGGGCGTCGTGCGGGCCATCCGCGAGGACTCGGACACGGGCTGCGGCGACTCCTCGTGCGCCGACGACGGCAACTACGTGATCATCGACCACGGCGACGGGACGCTGGGCCGCTACTGGCACCTGCAGCAAAATGGCGCTCTGGTAGACCCCGGGGACCTGGTGGCACGGGGCCAGGCCATCGCGCTGTCGGGCAACACGGGCTGGTCGACCGGGCCCCACCTGCACTTCTCGGTGGACGATCTGTTCAGCTATTCCCTGCCCCTGTTCGTCGAGGAATACGGCGATCTGACGTACGGAGTCCCCAACGCCGGCGAGGAGGTGGCCTCCCAAAACCAGGAACAGACCCCCTCCACCGTGGAGTTCAGCGCGTGCCCCTGGGACACCTTCTTGCACATGGGCGTCGAGCTGGACAGCGAGATTCCGTGCTCCGTTGCCGAGCCGGGTACCTCCTACCCGCTGGAAGGCTGGGCCGGGTCGGATGACGGCCAGGTGATGATCGGGCGCTACCGGACCAACGGGGACGGCTGGGACTACGACTGCCTGGCCATCGACGACGACGGCTGGTTCAGCACGACGCTGGTGTGGCCGGACGCCCAGTATGGCTCGTACACCTACCTGATGGTGGCGGCGGCCGAAGAGGATTGCTCGGCGTACCAGGGGTGGGATGCGTCGGTGTGGGTCTCTTTGTGGTGAGGAACCGCGGTTTACCCGCGACGCCGGAGACGGGACGCCAGCACGACGAACAGCAGGGCTAGCAAGCCGTACCCCGGGGCGCCGCGTTCCACCGGCGCACTACATCCGCAGCCGCCGGCTAGATAGCCGTCGTCATCGGCCGAAGTGTCGTCGTCGTCCGGAGCAAAATCGTCGTCATCGGCCGTGTCGTCATCGTCCTCGGCCGTATCGTCGTCGTCGTCCGCGCTGTCGTCATCGGCCGTGTCGTCATCGCCGGTGTCGTCGTCTTCCGTATCGTCATCGGCGCTGTCGTCGTCTGCGCTGTCGTCGTCATCCGCGCTGTCGTCGTCGTCCGCGCTGTCGTCGTC
>CAZDDH010000234.1:0-14073 GCA_964504165.1 uncultured Rickettsiales bacterium
GTCCAGGTTGTACCAGGCGTCGGTGGCGTCGCAGTCCCCGTCGCAGGTCGTGTAGCCGTCGCGGTCCTCGTCGTCCAGGTTCAAGTACGCGTCCGTGTCGTCGCAGTCCAGCTCACAGACCATGTAGCCGTCGCCGTCGTCGTCGGCCTCGGTCTCGGACGGAGCCCCGTCGCAGTTGCCGTCCAGCCCGTCGCAAAGCTCGGTGGCGCCGTCGTAGACGTCCGCATTGGTGTCGTCGCAGTCCCCTTCGCAGCCGGTCATGCCATCGCCGTCCGTGTCCAGCTCGTCGTCCGGCACCACACCGTCGCAGTCGTTGTCCAGGCGGTCGCAAATCTCGGGATTGCCTTCGAACCGATCGGCGTTGGCGTCGTCGCAGTCCCCTTCGCAACCCATCTGGCCGTCCAGATCCAGGTCGAACTCGTCGTCCGGCACCTCGCCGTCGCAGTTGTTGTCGATCTGGTCGCACAGCTCGTCGGCACCCGGGTAGACGGTGTCGTCCTCGTCGTCGCAGTCCATCCCGTCGCAGGTGTCCCGGCCGTCCCCGTCCGCGTCCAGGATGTTCAACGCCGGATCCTCGTCGTCGCAGTCCCCGTCACACTCGCTGGCGCCGTCGCCGTCGTCGTCCGACTCCAGCTCGCCGATGAATCCGTCGCAGTCCGAGTCCAGGTTGTCGCACCCCTCGTCCGCCCCGGGGTGGATGGTGGGATCCTCGTCGTTGCAGTCCCCCGACACGATGCCGTCGGAACAGGGATCCTGCTCGCAGTAGCCGTCCCCGTCGTAGTCGTGATGGACCATGTCCGGGGTCTCTTCGGGCCTCTCGATGGCCTCCAGGCAGCCGATGTTTGCCGCCGCGAGGGCCGCTGTAAGGGCCAGGACCACGCCGATGCGGGAGACACTGGTAAACGTCCGATTGGTGAAGCGCTCCATCAGAACCTCCCCCCGACACCCACCGCAACCGCGCCGGGCGTTACCGCAAAGCTGGCCTGTACCGGTCCGGCCGCCTCCTGCTGTTTCTTGCCGATGACAAGTAGTGGGATGCCCACCGCCGCCAGCACGCCGCCCGTCACCGCGAGCGCCACGCCGGCCTGCTGATTGGATCGATGTGACTCGTATTCCTCGTGGTTGATGTCCCACAGCCCGGCGTCCGACTGCATGCCGTCCTGCAGGCTGTTGCCCTGATCCCACTGGGTGACGGCGCCGATGGATCCCGCCAGCCCCAGGGCGACGCCCGATCCAAGCAGGATCCCGCCCACGGTCCGGATCTTGCCCGCCTTGGCCACGGCCTGGGGCGTGTCGAGGGCCACCTGCGACCAGCTCCAGCCGATGACGTTCCAGCGCCACACCTGATCCAGGTTCCCCTCCTGGACCACGATGATCTCCGAGAATCCCTTGGCCACCAGCGCCGTGACCAGCATACCGAAGGCCAACTTGCCCTCCGCATCCGTCGGGGCCTGCGCCAGCCCGGCTTTGAAGCGGATGGCCCCTATCAGCTCGAGCTTGCGCGCGGCGTTGGTCTGCAGCACGGCGGTGCTGAGGGCGGCGGGGTCGCCCCCCTGGACGAAGTGCTCCTCGCCCACCAGCAACACCTCGTTCTTGCCCGCGGGGATCTCGACGCCGTCGATGTACAGGGGCAAGGGCCGCTCGGTAGCCGACAACGTCAGCGTGGTCCGGGAGCCCTTGATGGCCTCTGTCCTGGCCTCGATGAAGGCCTCCCGCGGCAGGGGCGGAAACGCATCGTCCCAGGTCATCTCCGGCTGCCGCTCCACCGCCTTGAGGAAGGCGGCGCGAGCGTCTTTGGTCTTGCCGTCATAGGCGAGCAAGACCCCCTGCAGGAATGGGATCCTGGCCAGCACGGCGGGGGACAGCAGCTCGTTGGCGGCACAAAGGCGGTTCTCTATCGTGGTGAGCTTCTGCTGGGCTGCGGCGTAGTCTGTCTCGAGGATGAGCGCCTCGATCTTCGCCACCGCCTCGTCCAGCTCGGCGTTGGCGATAGGATCGGCCGCGCACCCGGCCAGGGTCCCCGGCGCCGAGACGCCCCAGGGCCCGATCCCCAGATCCAGCGCCTGCTCCGACGTGAGGATGGGGGCCGAGAAATCTTCACCGAAACCGGCCTGGAGCCGGGGCTTCAGCGCCGCCTGGTCCACCTGCCCGGAAACGTCCACCACCACACGGGTCGCCGCCGGCTGGTCCTGGGCAACGGCCAGCTGGGCGGCCAGCAACGACACCGCCAGGGCCATCATCGAACACGTGATGCTCAAAATCGTACTGTGTCTATTCATCTCAGAGTCTCCCAGCGGGGATTCTTCCACAAAACGAATCCGATGGCGCCACGCACAGGCGCGAATTGACAAGGAGTTGGAAAACGCCACACCGAACACACACGGCCACCGTGCCTGGTCCTCCACGGTTGCCGTGGATAGGATCCAGCCGTAGGGAGATCCATATGAAGGTCTATACAGGTGCCGGCGACGCCGGCCAGACGCAGCTGTTCAGCGGCGAATCCGTGCCCAAGTTCGACGATCGGGTGGAGGCCTACGGCACCATCGACGAGTTGAACGCTTCCTTGGGTGGCCTGGCGGCCCAGCTCCCCCCCGGCGACGATGTCCTCGCCAGCGAGATCCGGGCGATCCAGGTGCGGTTACTGCGCGCGGGGGCATTGCTGGCCACCCGCCCCCAATCCCCTCAGTACGCCCGGCTCCAGCCCATCGAGGAGGCCGATTTTCGGATGCTGGAGCAGGCTATCGACCGGATGGAGGAGTCGCTGGAGCCGCTGAAATCGTTGATCTTGCCCGGTGGGCATCCGGCCGCAGCCCAGGCGCACATCGCTCGCACGGTCTGCCGCCGTGCCGAACGCCGGATCCTGCGGTATACGGTGGAGAGCGCCCCGGCAGCGCCCCTCCCGCAGGCCCTGCGCACCTTCTTCAACCGGCTCTCCGATTACCTGTTCGTCGTGGCCCGCTACTGCAATCACCTGGCCGGTGAAACAGACACGGCCTGGCAGGGCTGAGCGGAGACTTTCAACCAACGCCGGGGGGCAGCAGTTCCACCAGATCGTCCACCTCGTCCAGGATCCAGTCGGGCTGCACGTCCGAGCCTTCCAGGTCCGACCGGCGCGTCTTGCCCGACAGCACCAGGGCACCGAGCATGCCGGCCCGCTGGGCACCACCCACGTCCGAGTCCGGATCGTCGCCGGTCATCAGCGTCCGCTCGGCGGGGATTCCCAGCGGTCTCCGCACCTCCTCGTAGAAGGTACGCGACGGTTTGCCGAAGCTCTCGCCGCGGACGCCGGTGGCGTATTCCAGGGCCGCCATCCAGGGGCCACAGGAGAGGTTATGCCCGCCTTGGTCGACCCACATCCGATTGCGGTGACAGGCCAGCAGGCCCGCGCCACCGCGAAGACAGCGCGCGGCCGCCGAGAGCAGCGCGTAGTCGGCGAAGCGCGTCAGCCCCAGCAGCACCACATCCGCCGGGGCATCCTCGACGACCCGTAGCCCTGCCTGGCGGGCGACCTCGGCCATACCCGGTTCGCCGACCACGTGGCACGTCCCACCCGGGTACCGCCGCGCCGCCACCCCGACCGTCACCTCGAGGGCGGCATGGATTTCCTCCGGTTCCACCTGGATTCCCTTGTCGCACAGCTGCTGGGCAATGAGCGTGCGGGGATGGGTGGAGGTGTTGGTAACCAGGCGGAAGGGTAGGCCTCGCGCCCGTAAAGCCGGTAAGATACGGAGGCCCGATACGAGGCGAGGAGACGATTTCCCTTCCAGGAAAACCCCGTCGATGTCGAACAAAAACAGCTCTACCGAACCCAGGTCTCGCGCACCGCTCATGCTGGCTCCTGAAAATCTTCCGGGCATGATACGTGGTGAACCCTGCTCATCCTGGTAGAATTGAATTGAGGGAGGCCAACAAGGGATGGCCGAAGACCGTTTCCAGATCCTGATCGTCGAGGATAGCCTGACGCAGGCCCTCGAGCTGCAACACATGCTCGAGGGCCAGCATTATCGCGTCCGCGTCGCGAAAAACGGCCTGATGGCCCTGCAGATGATCCGCGATGACCGGCCGGCGATCATCATCGCCGACATCATCATGCCGGAGATGGACGGCTACGAGCTGTGCCGGACGGTCCGGTCGGATGACGAACTGAGGGACATCCCCATCATCCTGCTGACGTCCCTCTCCGACCCATCCGACGTGCTCCGCGGGCTGGAGGTGGGCGCAGACTGCTTCTTCACCAAGCCCTTCGACAGCCGGGAGCTGATCTCGCGCATCCTCACGATGCTGCTCAACTCCGTGGGGCGCTTGGAGGTCGAGGAGAGCACCCAGGCCTTCGAGGCCACGTTCGGCAACGACACCTACATCATCACCACGGACCGACGTCGCATGCTCAGCTTGCTGCTGTCCACCTTCGAGAATGCGGTCAAGTGCAACCGTACCCTCGAAGACCGGCAACGGGAGCTGGAGCTCGCCCGGCAACGGATCCGTCAGCTGGAGTCGTCGGTCAAGGCGCCGGAACAGCCGGTGGCGGAGCCGGACCTCAGCCCCAGGTTGTTCGCCTGCATGGACGCCTTCTCGACGGTCCTATGCGGTCAGCGGGGTTTGCAGGAGGAGTACATTCGCCAGCATCACCGGAATGTGGCCGGCCTGGCGGCGGCCATCGCGGAGATGATGGGTTTCGCCAGTGACCAGATCCACGGGCTGCGCGTGGCGGCCATGGTGCACGACATCGGCATGTCCTGCATCGGTTCCGATGCGCGGATGCGTGAAGGCGCACTGACGGACCAGGAGATGGAGCTGGTCCGCACCCACCCGCAAAACGGGAGCGAGCTGCTCACCGGGGTCGGATTCCCGTGGCCGGTGGAGACCATCGTCCTCCAGCACCACGAACGGATGGACGGGTCGGGCTATCCCAATGGCATCGCCCGCCGGGAGGTCCTCTGGCAGTCCCGCATCCTCGGCGTCGCGGACGTCGTGGCGGCCATCTGCGAGGATCGGCCGTACCGCAAGGCGCTGCCGTTGGATGCCGCCCTCGAGGAGATCTCCGAGCATCGCGGGACCCTCTACGACAAACCAATCGTCGAGGCTTGCATCGCCGTGTTCCACGAAAACTTGTTCTCCTTCGGCAAACCGTCCTGACAACCTCTGGACAAACAAACCGCCCATGTTCGGGTATAGTGCTCTGCGCCGGAGATGACTCTGGCTTACTGGGGAGTGTAGTCGCGCATGGCGTTCCACATGCACCACGTGCACATCTTCGCGTCGGATATCGGCAAGAGCGTCGGGTTCTACGAGCGCCTCTTCGACGGCGAAGTGATCCTGGATACGGACGTTGCGGGCGCTCGCAACGTGTTCATGCGCATCGGTACGGGCCGCCTGCACTTCTACGCCCAGCCCCCGCGCAACAAGGTACGGGGGAACATCCACCATTTTGGCATCCAGACCGATGACATCGAAGGCGCCGTCCAGCGGCTTCAGGCACACGGGGTCGAGCTGAAGGGTGAGATCACCGACCTGGGCGCATGGCGCTACCTGATGGTGCTCGCCCCAGACGACATCCTCATCGAGCTGTTCGAGATCCGCCGGGAGGCGATCCCCATCGAGTTCCTGGATTTCTTCGAGTAATTACCCCGCCCGCAGCCGGAAACTGGTCAAGAAGCTCAGCGCCGTGCGCAGTCGGAAGTGGGTCAGCGAGACCGACACCAGCTCGCCGCTCTCGCGGCGGGTCAGGCGGCCGTAACAGGTGGTGTGCGACCAGGCCAGGTTCCAGGGGCGGATGTACATCTTCTCGCCCACGTACCGGTACGGGACGCCATCGTGCTCGAACTCGAAGGTGTAGCGGATGGAGGCGTCGCGGAAGTAGCGCAGCTCCAGGGTCCCGCTGCAGGGCGCGGCGTCACACAGGCCCTCGATGGTGATCGTGCCCTCCATCTGATTGGTCATGAACCGTTCCCCGAAGGGATTGACCCATTCGAGGACGCTGCTGGGGCCCCAGAAGACCCGGAACTCCATGAATCGCCTGCCCGGCTCACCAAAAGAAGGTTCGAACTCGTGCCGACCGGTCATCACCTCCTGGATACGGAATCCCATGTTCTGGCCCTCGCTTTTTGCGGATGCTGTGGCTGTTGCCATGTTCTGGTCCTCCCCTGTTCAGGCTGCCGAGTCCTTGGAGCCGGCAAGGAAGAAGTTGCTCGTCCGGGAGATGACGCCGTCGGCGAAGGGCACCATCTTGGAGTACATGCCCACGTCGTTGATGATGCTGACCATCTCCACCTTGGTCCGGCGGCGGGCGGCCTTGAAGACGATCCGCCCCACCTTCTCTGGGGACATGGAGTAATAGGGCACCAGCTTCATCGCCAGCTTGCCGGTGAACGTCTCCCCTTCGATGCCGTCGTAGAACCCCGTGTCCACCATGAACGGATAGACCGTGGTCACCCGGATGTCGTACTTGCGTAGCTCGTAGTGGAGGATCTCCGAAAAGGCTCCCAGCGCCGCCTTGATGGCCGCGTAGGCACCCCAGGTGGGGAGCCGGAAGAACGCCTGCCCGGACGATACGTTGACGATCTGGGCCCCCTTGCGCTGCTTGAGCTGGGGCAGGAAGGCGTAGACGTGGTTGAGCGGCCCCATCAGGTTGACCGCCAGCAGCTTGTCCCAGGTCTCCAGCGAGGTCTCGGCCAGTTCGGCGTGGTGCCCCACACCGGCGTTGTTGATCAGGATGTCCAACCCACCGAGGTCCTCTTCGATCCAGGAGGCCAGCTCCGTCACCTGCTCGCGGTTCGACACGTCGGCCATCCGCCAGTCCACCGCTACGCCGTGGACCGATAGCTCGGCTGCCGCCTCTTCCAGGGCATCGGCGTCGATATCGGTCAACACCAGATTGGCCCCGGCGCGGGCGAATTCCCTGGCCGTGCACAGGCCGATGCCCCTTGCCCCACCGGTGATCAGGACCCTTTTTCCTCTGACTTTCCTCATCATGCGCTCCTCGCCATATCCCGGGGTCCTATTCCCCAGAAGGCAAAATCGACGACCTCGGTCGCCACGTCTTCGATCGTCGCGTCACCCAGCCTCCCGGACAGGAACAGCTGCATCTGGCGCAACCCGATACCCACGATGGATTGGGACACGTACTCCGCCTTGCAAGGGCGGGCGAAGTGGCCCGCGATGGCCAGCTGCAACAGCCCGGCCGCCACCTGTGCGAAGCGGTCCATCACTCCGTCCATCAGCTCCTCGAACTCCCGGTCGATGGCCGGACCTTCCCGCAGGAACATCCGGGCCAGCTCCCGGTTTTCTTCGATCATGCGCGCCACCCGGAGGACGGCGTCGAGGGAGGCCTGCTGGTACTCCTCGACGTTGGTCGGCATGGTGGCCTGCATGGGCGCGAACTCCGCCAACATGGATTCGACGAACTGGCCAAACAGCAGCTCGACAGCCTCCCGCTTGTTCTCGAAACAGCGATAGAAGGTCCCCTGGCCCACCCCGATCTCCGCGACGATGTCGGAGATCAGAGTGGCGTGGTACCCCTTGCGGGCAAACACCTTGCCGGCGGCGATCAACAGCGCCTGGCGGGTTTGCTCCTTACGCTCGGCGTCTTTTTGCTTTCGCAACTCGGAAACCATGGGCTCTCCCGTTCCTGCTCGTGTTCTGAACTCAACCTATTCCACCCGGACGGACTAGTCAATCCGTTTCGTTTTTTTCTAAAAAAGGTTGACGATCCCAAAACGATGGTTAGTATGGGTCAGTTGTTTCTTGGTTAAACCGCGTACCTGTGCGGATTACACCCCTGCTGTTCATGAAGAGCAGTCCGGAGAACCTGCCAAACGGGCGACAATAAAGCAGCGCCCATCGCAGACCCCGAAGAGACAGGAATAAAACGTTAACCCCGATTGCGCGGGCTTGTGTTCGCGCAACGCACATGCTGGAGATTCCCCCATGTCCGGTGCATGTAATGTCCAAGGCTCTGGCCGACGAACCGAATCCGGTTCCACCCGGAATCGGCCCGTCGGCTCCTCCTCAACCCGTGTGAACGGAGACCGTGAGTCCCTACGGCTCGACGAGCTCGCACCGCTGCTATCCACGATGGCCCTGGCCACCATGGATCCAGAGGAACGCGCTGCCGCCGAGGTCCGTGAGCAGCTCAAGGCCCGTACCGAAAAGCTGTTCGACCAGCGCAAGACAGGCGCCCTGAGCCCCGGCGAGGTCGGGCTGAGCCATGAACCTCTGCGCATGTACCTGCGGCAGATGGGGTCCGTTTCCCTGCTCAGCAGGGATGGAGAGGTCGAGTTATCGCGACGCATCGAAGGGGGAGAATTCGAGGCGCGTATCGCGGTACTGACCTGCTCGATGTCGATCAAGAAGGCGTTGTGCTTGAGCTGCATTGGGGGAGCCAAGCGCGACGACATCGATCCCGAGGAGCTGGAGGAGGCCGAGGAGAAGCGGCTGGACGGGTTGTGCAAACGGCTGGGCAAGCTGGCCGGCGAACAGACCAAGCTGAAGACGGCGCTGGACAAGCTGTCCAACACCGGTACCGCGGCAGCTCAGAAGAAGCTGAGCCGGCTGGACGAGGTCTACGAGGAGATCTACATCGCCCTCGAGGAGATGAGCCTCGACCGGCCCCAGTTCGAGCGGCTGTGCGACGAGATCAAAACCGCCGCCCGCGACGCGCGTGAGCAGACCCAGCGCATCGAACGCTGCGCCAAGGCCGCTCGCATGAGCCCCGACGAGCTGCTCGACACGCTGCAGCGCGTCACCGAGGCGACCGCCGCCGGCAACGAAGGCAAGAACGGCAGCCAGGCTGTGGCCGGCGAATACCTGGAGCTGGCTCGCGTCATCTCCACCTCCTGCCGCGCGCTGGCAGATGTCTCCGAACGTATCAGCTTGCCGGTCCAGGAGCTGCTCGATGTGGACCGACGGCTGCGTCAGGCCGACCACGCGGCTGCCGCCGCACGCATGGAGCTGGTCCAGGCCAACTTGCGTCTGGTGGTCAGCATCGCCCGCAAGTACACCAACCGCGGCCTGCCGTTCCTGGACCTGATCCAGGAAGGCAACATCGGCCTGATGCGGGCCGTGGAGAAGTTCGAGTACCGCCGGGGCTACAAGTTCTCGACGTACGCGCACTGGTGGATCCGTCAGGCCATCACGCGGGCCATCGCCGACCAGAGTCGGACGATCCGCGTGCCGGTGCACATGATCGACTCCATCAACAAGCTCATGCGCACCAACCGGCGCATGGTACAGGAGCTGGGCCGCGAGCCCACCGACGAGGAGATCGCCGAGGAGCTGGAGCTGCCGGTGGAGAAGGTCCGCACCTACCTGCGTGTGTGCGGCCAGCCCATCAGCCTCGAGACCCCCATCGGCGAGGATGGCGACGCCTTCTTGGGTGACCTGGTCGAGGACCGCAGGGCCGTCAATCCGGCCGACGCGGTGATCTCGCTCAACCTGGCCCAGCACACGCGCGACGCCCTGTCGACGCTGGCTCCCCGCGAGGAGCGGGTGCTGCGCCTGCGCTTCGGTATCGGTGGCGAGGCTCCCCGCACCCTCGAAGAGGTAGGTCGGGAGTTCAACGTGACCCGCGAACGGGTCCGGCAGATCGAGGCCAAGGCGCTGGGTAAGCTCCGCCGGCCGCATATCGCCGGCCGGCTGGACAGCTTCATCGAGGCTTGAGACCCTAGAGGTCCGTGATTCGATCCCATCCGATCGTCGCCTGTTTCAGGCTGCTACCTACCCTTCTCTGCCTGGCCATCGTCGCCTGTCCTCCCCCGCCACCGCGGGACGCACAGACCTCCCCCGCCGAATCCAAGGGCACCCCACCGGAGCAACCCGTCGCCGGAACGCGGGCCTCCTACCAGGACTACCTGCGCGACAACGCACCCGCGGTACCGCCCCGTCACGAGGCCGTGCTCCCCTGGAACGCGGCGACGATGGAGCTGGGCCGCCTCATCGAGGCGGGGCACGGGGTCTTCTCCCGACCCGTGGTCCTGGGGGACGGCTACGCGGTGGTCCGCAAGGTGGAGCACACGCTGTACGCGACGATCTTCGACGGCGACTGGAAGATGACGCAGGAGAACGTCCGCATCACCCCCGAAGGGCAAGCCGAGGGCGACTGCGATGTGATCTCCGACGGCGAGCACGTCTACATTTTCAGCCTGGTGACGACGGCCGGCCACCGACTGCGCAAGTACAATGCCGAGTTCGAGATGGTCGGGGACCGGGCCCTGCCCCCCATCACGGACGAGACGGAATACGTCCTCGACCAGAACCTCGTCCTCATCGACGGGAACCTCTACCTGGGCGCCGAGTACCGGGACATGGACGCCCGCGTAGGGTGGCCGGACGGCAACCTCCCCCCGTACGCCGACTCCAAACGGGGGATGTACACCCGCATCTTCAGCCGGGATCTCAATCCCATCGAGCTCCACCGGCTCAACGGGGTGCTGCCCGGCGCCATCCTGCCGCATCAGTTCTGGGGCATGGGGGCCAGCCAGCTGAAGATCGGCGATCAGCACGTGGTCTTCGCCGCCTCCACCATCGGCGACCTGAGCCGTTTTGACCACGGGGAGAGCATCGGCGCACGCCAGCTGTACGTGATCCGCTTCGATGAGGAGTACAAGTTCGTGGACGCCATCGGGCCCCTCAGCGACACCCGCCACGACAACTACTGGTTCACCGGCAGCTGGCACGAGGATGGACGCACCTGGATCGCCTACACCTTCCGCCGCAAGGAGGAGGGCCCGGTCATCGGGCCGCCCCACCCGGACAACGGCAACATCCGTATCACCGCCTTCGATCGTAATTTCAAAGAAATCGAGACGGTGGACGTGACCCGCATCCCCCTCAAGCACGGCAGCGCCGCCGGCGCCCACCGGGCCAAGCTGCTCAAGGTGGGGGACCGGCTCTATGTGGGGTATGACGCGGCGTCGCATTCGTTCGTGCAGGAGGTGATTCTCAAGTAGCAAGAGGAGGAAGAGGGCCGCCCGTCCTGGGTGGCTAAGATCGCGAAGAAGAGCTCTTCTGTTACTCCTTGCATTGTGAATTACGACATCTTGTGGCCCGCATACCCCCGCCCCTTCTTTTCCTGAATTCCTTCTTTCCTGCATTCCTGAGAGGATCTTCTTCTCCCCTCTTCCCCTACCGCCGCCCCGGCCGCCCCCCGCCACCAATCTTGTAATCCTCCCCCCAACCGCACTCATGCTCACCCCTTCGATCACATCACAAGACAACGCCTGGATCGAAAACGAAGCCGACGAGTATTCCTCGAACGTGACCGGCGTATAGGCCTGGCTGGAACCGGACATGTCCACCAGGAACAGCTTGGCGGCGGTGCCGGGCAGGCCATCCAGTAACGCCGTTTTGGCGGCCCCTTACCCGTGGCGGACGGGGAGCGGCAGCACCCCAGGGCTAGGACCGCCATTGCCACGAGGCACGGGACAAGGCGGTTGGGAATCCAGGTCAGGGGATCGAACACGACGTACCTCCCGCCCCTCAGGGCGTGAAGATCCGTCACGCCAGGAATTCGCGGTCCCAGTCCTTCCAGACCGGCTCGAAGCCCTTGCCGGCGATCATCTCCGAGATCTGGGCCGGCGATCGGTCATCGGTGACCGGGAACTGGTCCCCCGAACCCTCCAGGGAGTAACCGCCGGGGCTGGTCCGGCTGCCGGCGCTCATGCGGGTGATGCCCAGCCCGACGATGCCGTCCCGGAAGGCCGCGTCCTCCCGGGTGGAGAGCACCAGGTCTGCGTCGGGGAAGAAGATCCGCATGGCGGTGATCATCTGGACCAGGTCCCGCTGGGAGAGGGACTGCAACGCCAGGCCGGCGCCGGGCTCGTCCCGCAGCCTGGGGAAGCCGATGGACAGGCGCGACTGCCAGTAGCGGTGCTTCAGCCCACGCCCGTGTTGCCCCAGGAACATCCCCTCCACGCGCCAGTCGGCCAGACCCAGCAGGGCACCGATACCCACCGAGCGCATGCCGGCGGCAGCGGCCCGGGCCGGTGCGGCCAGGCGCCCGTGAAAATCGGCCTTGGGGCCCCCGGGGTGGACCGCCGCGTAGGTGGGCTGGTGGTAGGTCTCCTGATACAGAGTCAGGGCGTCGCACCCCGCCCCCACCAGCTGGGCATAGCCCGCCTCGTCCAGGGGGTAGATCTCCACGCCAACCGAGCTGAAGCGGCCGTGGCACGAGGCCACCGCGTCCCGGATGTAGGAGACGGGGGCCAGCTTGGGTTGTTCGCCGGTGAGCAGCAGCACGTGGCCGAAGCCCTCGTCGAGGAGTTGGCTGGATTCCTGCTGGATTTCTTCGGCGGTCAGGGTCCGGCGGGGTGTTCCGCGGCGGGCTGCGAAGCCGCAATAGGTGCAGGGGTTGGCGCACTCGTTGGAAATGTACAGGGGGGTGTACAGCACCACGACCCGTCCGAAACGACGCAAGGTCACCCGGGAGGCCCGCTGGGCCATCGCCTCCAGCTCGCCGGAGGCGGCCGGGCTGAGCAAGGCGGCCAACTGGGGCAGCTCCAGGGAGTCGCTGGCGATGGCCCGCAGGACGTCCCGGCGGCTGGCGCCGTAGACCATCTCGCGGAACTGCTCCCAGCTCCCCTCGTCTCCCAGCGCCGGCAGGTCCGGGTTCATGCCTCCCGCTCTCCCAGGAAGCCGGTGAGCGGGCTGGAGGCGGAGGCCCGATGGCTGGCACCGGCCAGCCCGGCCAGATGGGCCTCGCGGCCGGCGCGTACGGCCCGGGCAAACGCCCTCGCCATGGCCGGCGGATCACCGGCGGTGGCGATGGCCGTGTTGACCAGCACCGCGTCTGCGCCCAGCTCCATGGCCGCCGCCGCGTGGGACGGGGCACCGAGGCCGGCGTCCACCACCACGGGCACGCTGGCCTGTTCGATGATGATGCGGATCTGGTCGATGGTCTTGAGCCCGTTGTTGGTGCCGATGGGGGCGGCCAGCGGCATCACCGCGGCGCAGCCTGCGGCCTCCAGGTGCCGGGCCAGGACCGGGTCTGCGTTCATGTAGGGCAGCACGATGAATCCCCGTTCGACGAGGATCCGAGCCGCCTCCAGCGTCCCGATGGGATCGGGGAGCAGGTAGTCCGGGTCGGGGGTGACCTCCAGCTTGACCCACTTGTGGCCCACGATGGCCGCTGCGACGGTGGCGATGCGGACCGCCTCCTCTCCGTCACGGGCCCCGGAGGTGTTGGGCAGGATCAGCGCCCGCTCCGGATCCAGGGCGGACAAGGTCGGGTCCTCCGGATCCTCCAGGTTCACCCTCCGTACCGCCACCGTGACGATCTCCGAGGCGCTCTCCTCGACCGCGCCGGAGAGCTGCTCCGGCCTACCGAACTTGCCGGTGCCCAGCAGGAGGCGGGAGCCAAAGCTCCGGCCGGCAAAGACGAGGGCGTCCGTCAACGTTGAGTCTTCCATGTGGTTTCCAATCCGGACTCAGCCGCCACCCACCATGCGGACGACTTCCACCGAGTCGCCGGGGGTCAGCGGGGTCTGTTCGTAGCTCGCCTGTTCGACGATCTCGCCGTTGATGACGGCCGCCGTACCCTGCCGCGAGATCCCCAACTCGGCAAACAGCGCTGCGAGCGTGGGAGGGTCGGGTAGCGACCGCTGGGAGCCGTTGACTTCGATCTGCGTGTCCATGTCACCTCCCGGGCCGCACGGATGATACGGCGAAAACGCCCGCGAGGGGAGTTCACGGTGCATAATCGGTGGGGATAGGAGGTCCACGATGCGCCATCACCGAGGAGTTGGGTTCCGCTGGGCTTTCTTGCTGCTGGCCGCTGCACTCCTGCAGCCAGGCTGCCAAGGCGAGATCGAAGACGACGACGATGCCGCGGATGACGACACAGCCGACGACGACGACGTGGCGGACGACGACACGGCTCCGGACGACGACTCGGCCGACGACGACGACGACACGTCCGACCCACCCCCGGTGGACAACGACGGCGACGGCAGCCCGGAGGACGAGGACTGCAACGACAACAACGCCGCCGTTCATCCCGGCGCCGAGCATGCCTGTGATGGGGTGATGGACAACGACTGCGACGCCAAACTGGGCCGTACTGCAACACAGACTCTGACC
>CAZDDH010000235.1:0-14038 GCA_964504165.1 uncultured Rickettsiales bacterium
GAGGCGCCGCACCTTATATAAACCGCTCACTGGTTATGCAACCAGGGGGTGTACTGCCCACGTCCCGTTTGTCACCCATACTCGCGGCTATGGCTCTGATGATCGGCTGTTCAACGGCCGACGACGATGACGCCGCGGACGACGACGACGACACGGTGGGTGGCAACTACCCGTCCACACCGGGCATCTACTGCGAGGTCACGGACACCCACATGGCTGGCACCTACGCCATGACATCCAACGTGAGTTGCTACGGCCAGCAGGGCTTCTACACCATGAGCGGAGGCTCAGGGGACGATTTCATCGACGTCCACACGACGTCCGCGCCCCAGGCAGGCGATCATCTCGTCAGCCCCGACACGTTCATCGCGCTTTTCTTCAACGACATGGACGGCGACTACTATCCGGACGATGTAGGTTCCTGCGAGTTGAACGTGGATCTGGACTGGCCCGATGTCCTCGCTACCTTCTCGTGCAGCGGCCTGGAGGGCACGGGCACGGGGGTCCCGTTCAGTGTTGTTGATGGGGTCGTGGTCTGCCCCCTCCAGTTATCGGAGCCTACATCGGAGTGACCGCGTTGAGCCAGGCCGCTGCACAGCACGATCAGCTCCCTCAATCGGGGCAGACGAATGTGCCGTCCACCACGTCCATGAACTCTTCCTCCCAGTCGTTGTAGATATCTTCACAGCTGAAGGTCCCGGATCGCGTCGGCAGGGTGGCCGAGACCGCCAGAGTGCAGGAGGTCTGGGGGTGTACCTCGCTGTCCACGGTCTCGAAATCGATGCTCAACGAAAACTCGACGTCCACCGCGCCGCCCGTATCCTCGGGCATGTCGTAGACAGTTATAGCGGCAAACGTGCTCTCGTCGTAGGTCCCGGCCGCGATGGTCCAATGGTCCCCCTGCTCGGCACAGCTCATCAGGTTTGGCAGCGTGTAGTCCCCGGCAAACACTCCGGTCGGCACGTTAAATGCGATGCTTCCCTGGATGCTCTCTGTGTCATCATCGTCGTCGTCATCGGCGCCGTCGTCGTCGTCATCGTCATCGTCATCGTCTGCGGCATCGTCATCGTCCGAGGCGCCCGGGTCGATCGCCACCACCACATCGTCGATGCACCCGGCCCAGGCCCCACTGAAGGGGAGCAACAGGGCGGCCAACCACGATCCGAGAATTCGGGTACGAAAGGCCAACGGATCCGTCCTCCGCATCGAGTTCTCCAACAAAATAGCCGAACGTCGGGGGTTCGTCGCCCACGATCAGCATGTCCCCCACGATCACAGCGCCCCCACGATCTCCAGGGCGTTGTCCCGCAGCACCCGCTGTAGGGTTCCCGCCGGCACGTCGTAGGGGCAACCGGGCACCACCGGCGTATCCAGGTCCATGCCCACCACCTCTTGTGGGCCGTCCCAGAACTGGAACGTCTGCAGATCGTCGACCCCGCCCTGGAACGCGTGGAAATACGCTGCGTAGGTCTCGCCGAAGTAGCCGGAATCGGTCTTGATGTCGGTGCCGAACAGGATCTGCTCGCCGTGGTCGGCCATCACCGCACGGCCATTGCAGCCCAGCGCCGCCACCACCCACAGCTGGGCCGACGTGTCCACCGAGAGCCCCGTGTCCAGTAGTTCCATGAAACCCGGTTCATCCTCGAAGAAGAAGCCCAGGTGGGCCACCACGATACGGCGCCGGGATGCAGAAGGCAGGTTCTGTTCGGCCCAGTGCCCCAGCTCCAGCAGGTGGCTGCGGGTGACGGCCCCGCACTCCTCGGAGAGCCCGGTCAGCGGGTCGTGGCACAGGGCCTCCTCCGGGTCGCTGGGGTAGGTCGTGGCGTGGGTCAACACCGGCATGCCCAGGGTCTCGGTGATGTAGACCAGCACCTCCCGCCAGGCCGGCTCCAGGGCCGGGTAGATCACCGTGTCCTGGGTCATGCAGGTCTGGCTGGGCGTGGGGTCGTCCGGCTCCACGGTGCAAAACCCGTTCATCCGGTTCCAGGTGCCCAGCCATCGGGCGTAGTCCGGGTCGTGGCGCGCCTTGCCGATGTGGTCCTTGAATCCCAACGCCCCGGCCGCAGCCCACTCGTCCGCGTCCGCCTTGCGGGCGTCCACCCACCCCGGGTCGCCGAAGGGCGTGTCGTGCCAGCACGACAAGCTGGCAAACAAAAACAGGTTGGGATCCGAACCCGCCGCCAGCTCGTAGATGGTGTTGAGATTCTCGAAACCCCAGGCCAGCAGCGGATCCTCGATATCGCCGGTGTGGGACGCCACCGCGTAGTGCTCCAGGGACAGCATCACCCCGTACCCCGGCCCGTGGGCCGCGATGGCATCGCCAAAGCCGTCGATGGGGCAGCACTCGGCGAGGTTTTGCTGGGTGCAGTCGGCCGCCCCCACGCCAGCCGGCGCAGGTGGACCATCTGGATCCGTTCGGGCTGGGTGATCCCCGCGACCCGCCCCTCCCCGTCCACCAGGATGGCCCATGGGATATGGGTCACGCCATTCGCCGCAGCTACCGAACGATCCAGATCGATCCCGACCCAGCCCCGCATCTCCTGCTTCGCCAGGAACGCCTCGACGGCCGGCCGCTCCTCATCAGTGATCGAAATCAACCGGACCGCTTCTCCCTCTCCCTGGATCGCGCCCACAAACTCGTTCAACTGGGGGACAGCAGAGACACACGGACCACACTCTGTGGACCAGAACACCATCACGACGGCCTGGCCGTCGAGGGCGTCCCAGCTGAGATCGGTGCCTTCGGGGGCTTGTAGCAAGGTGTCGAATTCCAGGGGTCCTGCGGCGTCGCCCAACCCCAACGCGGAGGCATCGGTGGAGGCCAACACGACGAGTATCGTGACGGTGGCCATGATCAAAAATCTCGAGGGTCGAACACGCACCCATTTCTCCGGCCGACGAGCATATACCAAACGGGCTCCCTGGACTGCTGTAGACTCTGCCCGTGCTTGCCAGCGAATCCCACTGGTGCCTTGGACTTCCTCGAGGCGAAAGTTCACCCCTGGACCAGCATGAGCGTGACCGTCTGTGGTCCCTGTTCGAGCACCAGAACCGGATAGGCAAGCGATATCGGTGGTTCTACCGATCCGTCGTTGGTGTTGCCCTGGCCGTCATCCCCGTCTGGACTGTCGTTGCTGTCCTAGGCACGGAAGAATTCAATCCCGGGCTAACCGTCTTTTCGGCAATCGGTGTGGTCCTGATTTGGGCTGCCTTTCTGGGCGGTCTCGGGGAGATCCTGTTTGGATTCAGCCGGATCTCGCGGCTGGTCTTCATTTTTGCGCTACTGATACCGGCCGGCACGTTGTGGATAGACCACCCCTGGGCAACAGGGTTGGGATTGGCAGGCCTCTCGGTCGCGTTCTATGGCGGTGGCGCCATGCTGTTCCTACGGGGCCGCGACCTGAAAAGATGTACCAGAGATCTCGAAAGGCTTCGAACAGATCTGGTCGATGGTACCGCCTGGGTGTTCGGCAGCCAGGGCCCTGCAGGCTCGCCACCGCAAACCACCGAAGAGGGCTCCAGCCCCCCCGAGGCCCGTCGTCCCCAGGCCCGCTCCATTCGCCTGTGCCCCCGGTCCCGTGTGCTCGTCCGTCTTGATGGCCAGCTCGTGGACGACATCTCGATCCTTCCTGTCACAACCCACGCGACGGACGGGGTCGAGCATCTGACCGCGCCGCTTGCGGACGCCTGCTGCACCCACAGCGACCCAGACATCTCGCTGAGGCAACGCCATCTCAGCACCGGCGAACGGCGGGAACTTGCACAACTGGTCACCCGGAGCTTGTGGAGCCAGCTTGCATGGCTTTTGGTCAGTGGACTCTTCCTGACCCGATCTGTCATGTTTTTGTGCCAACACCTGTTCGGACTGGAAGCGGAGTACGCTGGCGCCATCGCGATGACCGCCATCCTCTCGATTGTGGTGTTGTTGGCTTTGTCGATCATCTGGGAACGCTGGCAACTACATCGGGATCGCAAGGAGGGGTTGGTCACGGTCCTGGCATCCGTGTCAGACGACGTAGGCAACGAACAACGGGAAGAATGGCTCCCCAATTCTGGCTGTCTGTGGACCCATCGGTCGGCACCGGCTGATTGGCGGCAGCATGATACGACTCCCGTCGCGGCCGACGACCACAGCTGCGATTGAGAGACACAATGGATCTCCTCGAGGGGAGTTCCCAAAGGTGTCGTCAATCCCTTCGCGGCGCATTCGCTGATGTCTGTTCTTCGGTGGTCATGGACCCCCGTCGTTGTGTTTGATCGCTACACGAGCGTCCTGGCGCGGTGCCGGGGTATCGGATTGCACTTCCGCCCGGGCCGCCATCGCCTGGGCCGTGCTCTGTTCCAGGCGCGCCAGGATGCCGGTGAGCGGCTGGTCCATTTCCGATCTATCCAGCTGGCGGCGGGTCTGGACTGCGACGGCGACGATCTCCAGCAAGCGGGCGGTCGTCCGGGTGATGTGGGTCTCCAGCTGGCTCGCATACGCCAGGGCCTCGCGGTGTGTCTGTTGCGCCTTCTCCAGCTCCGCGCGCTCGGCACCATCTCCACCCAGGGTTTGTAGCCGCTCGAGCTTTTCGCTGATCCGGTCCAGCTCGGCTGTGCTGTGTTCCACGTCCAGCCGTGTCAGCTGTTCCGAGGTCCGTTCGACATCGGCGTCCAGCTCCGCGACCCGTCCGTTCAATTGTCGCACGAGCCGCTGGATATCGGCGCGCACCGCGGGTTCCGTCCGGTTGCGGTCCACCGTGGCCTCCAGGGCGGCCAGTTCCCCCAACGCTCGCCGGGCCAGGGAGTCCTGGGTGGGTCCCGATTCGAGCGCCTGCTCACGGGGCCGTAGATGGCGCAGTACGGCCCACAGCATGGTGAGAGTCAGCGGCACCAGCAGCGCCAGATGGACGCCAATGGTGGCCATCGTCACCGTATCTTCCGGGCCGCCCCAGTTGGGCCGGATCAGCGCGGCGATCACGCCGTAGACCACCACGAACATCGCCATGGAGGCCAGCGCCGCCCACGACCGGGGGCCGGCAGGGGTTGGATCGGTGCTGCGCAGGCCGCCCACGAGGGTCGGTATCAGGCACAGCGGCAGGCCCAGCACGAGGGCGATGCCCTGGGTCATGGCGACGACGCCAGGTTCCGGTACGGTCTGGCCATCGATGATCCGGCTCAGCACGAACGCGCCGACATCCTGAAACAAAGAAAGGCCGGCCAGCGAGAGCGTGGACCACGCCATGCCACGCTGTACCGATGATGGTGCCCCGCGCTGGGCGGACCGCGAGGCCGCGGGGGCGTGGGATGTCCGTAGGGCTTCTTGCACCGAAGCGAGTTCCGGCCGCGCCTGCCGTTGCTTGCTGAGCATCGATTCGATGGTGGCGGTGATATACGGCTGCAGATCGGGGCGATGCTCCGTGATCGGCGGGTAGTCCTCAGCGAGCTGTTTTTGCAAGCTGGCCATCGCCGTAGCGCCCGAGAATGGGGCTCGGCCTGTAGCAGCGAAGTACAGCACCGCCCCCAGGCTGTATACATCCGAACGCGGATCGGCCCGCACCCCGTCGTAGATCTCCACCGCCGCGTACCCAGCCGTCCCCAGCGCCTGGGTCGTGGCCGTGTGCTGGTCGATGAGGCGCGCCAATCCAAAATCGGTCAGCAGCGCACCTTCCCCGTCGATCAACACGTTCGAAGGTGTGACGTCCCGATGGACCAGGCCCAGCCGATGGGCGTCTGCCAGCACGTCACACAGCGTCCGCGCCAGGTCGGCAAGTTGGGATTCCGGCAACGGCCCGTGGCGCTCCACATGCTGGGCCAGGCTATCCCCCCGGTGGACGGGCATGGAAACGGCCAGGTTCCCATCCGATTCATGGAGTTCATGCGCCGTCAGCGCGTTCGGGTGCCGGAAATGACTCGCCATGGTCACTTCCAGCCGCAGTCGCTCCCGCATGGACGCGCTACTGGCTAGATGATCATGAAGCACCTTGAGGGCCACCTGTTCCTGCCGCACCCTATCCAGGGCCAGGTAAACGGTCGCCGTCCCTCCACGGCCCAGCACACCGGCGATCTCGAATCGCTCACCGAATACGTGTCCTGATTCCATATCGGCCATGGTCGTGCCTGCCCAGTGGATTACTCTCGCCAACTCGTTCCGAGGTTAGCACGCCGAGGCTTGGGTTCCCGTTTTGGGAGTTCGTCTATCCGGCCCACATCGGAATTCAGCGGATCCCACTCACAACCTCATCCAATCCCTTCCACCATTTACCAACCAAAAATACGTCCCAATAGTAGAGGCGGTGGATATGTGGACAACCGCCCCGGTTGTCCACCGGCTATGGTCAGTCCCGAAGGGCTGTCCACAGTCGGCTCATATCCACGGCCACGGCGGACCACGTCCCCCCTCTGGCAATACCTTGAGTACTGATTCGTAGGTCTCTGAACTCATACAATACGAGATACATTCCAAATTTATATGGTTCTTCAACATCCCCCTAGCACTGTACACATGTTCAGCCAATAATCAACCCATCCGTTCAGAGGGGAAATCCATGAAAGAATCAGCGTCCAAGATCCGTCCCGACGACTGTCTAGCTCAAGGCCTTCACCACGAAATCCGCCACACCGTCGAACGCCAACGCCAGGCCCTGCGCGACCTGGCCCGAGCCATGGCCAAGATGAGCGGCACCCAGCTCTACCGCAAGCTGGGTTACGCCTCCATCATCCAGTACGGCGAGATGGAGTTCGGCTTCCGGCCGCACAAGATCTACGACCTGGTCACCCTCGGCCGCCGCCTGCGCCGCCTCCCTTCCCTGGACCGGTCCCGGCAAACGTGGCCCGATCCACCGCACCATCCCCCCGACCGTCCGCCGAGCCGTCCTCGCCCGGGAGATCACCGATCAGCTCGCCGACGTCGAACAAGCCGCCGTTACCTCCGCCCTGATGAAAGCCAAGCTCTACCGCAAGGTCGAATCCACATCGGACGGCCGCTACCGGCTGCCGCCCTACACCCTCGAGGAACGCTGGATGCAGGAGTGGGCGTTGCCCGGCCCCACCCATCAGCGGCAACCACGGGTGTCCTTCGGCGCGATGGGCGGCCACCGGTCCTGGCCGCCGGGGCGGGGACCACTCACGTGAGTATCTCCAGTCCCGCATCTCGCGGGTCATGGGAATACCGCAGTGAATGGAACCTCTTAAGACTTGCTCACGCAGCTGGCCTGGTCCCCGGTTCCGCCTCCCTCAAACTCTTCCGCACCGCGATTGGAACCAGGAACAACAGGACCATGAACGAGATGAGGACGAGCATCTGGAACATGAACCCGAACAGGATCTCCGCGTGCATTTCCATGGCGCTGTTTGGTGCCACCTCCCCCGACAGGTCCTCTATCAGGGAAACCGCCGCACCGCTGACCATCAGTACGTAGTACCCCGCCACGACGACGGCAGCGGCACCCAGTGAGAGAATCTTCTCCCGATAGAAGACGACTGCCATTTCCAGCAGGCACGCCAGCATCAGAGTGCCGGACAAGATGATCGACAATCTCCCCAGCAACTCGTTTCTCTCGAACGGATTCGCGACATGCACCAGAAACCCGATCGTCATGACGACGAGCAAGAACCCGAACAGAATCCGAATCCCCCACCCGAACGTCTTCGTCACTGGATCCTGGTCCGTGGGGAACGGCATCGTCGCTCCGTATACACCCCAGCTAGCAAACAAGAACCCGAGCAAGGGAATGGCCGTGAGCCAGGCTCTCAGGATGCGTGAGAGCCGCACAGCCTCCTCGACCTCATACCCGAGCCACGGCAGCCCGAGCGTCAGGCAAAAATTGGCCACATTGACCAGGAAGATCGAACCGCCAACGCACCACAGCACCATCCGAATACCCCGAGATATTTTGCTGTAGCGGGCCTGAGAATCCATGGTTGGGCGCCCTACCTTCCCCAATGGATCGGCATAGGTGCCCGGAGTTGAAGGGTGCACCAGTGCCCGAACGGCGGAGCAGGCTGTTGGACCGCATTGCATCGTACCCGTGGGATGGAGCGCATCGCTGATTTCCCTTCGAGCGCAGGATACCACCACACCGGTGATCTCGAAGCGATCGCAGAATACGTGCCCGGAATCCAGATCGGCCACGTGCCCTGCCTATCGAACGATGGGAATCTACGCCAGTGGGTTCAGGTGGGCTCCCAAGCACATTGGGGTTCCCCAAGATTCAGGTAAAGGCACGGCATACCGTCCGGGCATTCGCCGTTCGTGCAGGGCACGATACAGACGTTCCCCGGGCCATATTCTCCCGCGGAAACGCACGAAGGAGCGTTTGCCGCACCCGCAAGGTCAGGGCACTGATCCTGTGTCTCGCAAGGGGGGGCGCAGACCGTGCCGGTGATGTCCCCCGGGCATAGGCTGTCCGGCACCGCGCAGCCCGCCGCCCCATCCGCACAATCGCCGTATGGCCCGTCCGGATCAGCGGAGCTGCCGCTCGTGTCGTCATCCCCGGTGTCGTCATCCGATGTGTCGTCGTCTGCAATGTCATCATCGTCTGCGGGTTGACCATCCACCGTGTCGTCATCGGCCTCAGGTTGTGGGCAGCCGACCATCACCACCATCAAGGCAAGACCCAGCAAAGACAACGAGCCAAGACCCATGAGTGGTTTATTAAAATGAGCCATCTACATCCTCACGTTGGTTGTGCCCCAGCGTTATGGAGGCTGCTGTAGGGACCAGCAACAGCATTCAATGGTATTAACCACAAACCGCATCGGACGGGGAAAGGCAGTTTCGGCCATTTTCTTGGCCGTTTCGGTCACCTGGGTCGGGCCGATGGTGCCAGGCTCGGTTATCCCCGGTGCTTCCGATGAGGGCCAGGCCGATACCAAAGCGTTTGCTTCAGGACTCACCGTATGCCGGATGGCTGAATTGCCCGAGGAGGATGAAGAAGATCTCGCCGCTTTGGGCTTCCGCCCAGCTATCCAGGGAATCGTTTCCCATCGCCCCTGACATGCGGACCACTTCAGCGCAATTCTCTTGTTGTCCACTACGCTCGGAGAGTCGCCAAGAAACGTCACGACATCCCGGAATGCGTTCCATAGGGGATTCACTCGACCAAACGGCTCTCCTCTCCGAGCTGCTACGTATCCGTCGAGAATCTGGCGAAGGCGCCTTTGCGTTGGCTCCATGTGCACTCTCCGTCGCTAACACCTCAAGTTCTTGCACCGCACCAACCTACGAAAGCTCTGGATCGCCTCGAAAGAGAGGCCGTTGGATCTGCTGCACGACCGGCCCGCTCCACCCAAGATAGTGCTTTTTCAACCGGAAAGAACAGTCCCACATCTTCAGGGGCCTCATATATTTTTTTGTCTGTGTTTTCAGTTACTTTCGCGCTCTTCATGTCGTCATTGACAGGGTTTACCAGGGTTTGCTAGGGTTCTGCCCCTAAGTCGAGCGACCGTCGCTTGGCAGCGACGATTCGAAGGAGTTCATCGTGCCCCGGAAACATGACGAGAACAAGAGCACGGACGACCCTGCAGATACGACTCCAGCGCACGACGCCGAATTTCTGACAATAGGGAAAGCCGCCTCCTACCTCGGAGTTTCTGTTTCGACGATGCGTAACTGGGATCGCCAGGGAAAGCTGCCTGCTCGTCGCCATCCAATAAATCAGTATCGTATATATCCTCTTGAATCTCTGTTATTGGTGAGAAAGCAAATGTCATCTTATGGCGGCGATGAATCCACGCGCAGCGTCTTCCAAGCCGAATCAAGGTTTGACGTTTCTTTCGTCGCCCCCATGTCTTTGGCAGAGAAACAGATACAGCAGTCGTATCGCCCATACATCCAGGTGCACAAGTGGTTTGCTAGACGGCCTGGCACTTTGTTCAGGGCGCTACTCCTTGCTGAATTTGGGGAATTCTCTGTATTCAGAGACGCCTATTACAAGAGTAATGATATCCGAGGATTCACTGTCCTGGATCCATTTATTGGGGGCGGCACACCCGTTCTAGAGGCGAATCGACTAGGCATGAACGTAGTAGGGTGTGACATTAATCCGATGGCAGCGTGGATTGTCCGCCAGGAACTTGCTTCACTCGACACCGCTGAACTACGTCGTTGTTCGAAATTGTTGGTAGCCGAGGTCGAGCGACAAATCGGCCACATGTATCAGACCGCATGTAAGATTTGTGGAGGCGATGCCTCGGTCAAATACTTCATTTGGGTTAAAACGCTGGCCTGCCCGGCTTGCAATGAAGACATCAAGTTGTTCCCAGGCTACCTTGTGGCATCCAACGCGAGGCACCCGAACTATGTCCTCGTATGCCGCGAATGCGCCGGCCTATTCGAAGTGAGCGAGCTTCCAAAGAGGGGTGACCAAGTCCATTGCTCTATTTGCGAAGAGACCTGGGAAAACACGCCTGTTGCGTACCGAAATCGCTATACCTGTAGCCATTGTGGTCACGAGGGGAAATACCCGGCTGATCTCGCTAGCAGGGGCGTCCCTCGGCACACGATGGTGGCAATTGAATACCATTGTCCGAGTTGTAAGCCGAATCACAAAGGGCGTTTCTTCAAAGCTCCTGGGGCCGATGACATTGAACGGTACAACGCTTCAGAAGACACCGCCGTTTCAAGTAGCCTAGATGATTGGGTACCAGATGAACTAGTACCCGCAGGTGACGAAACTACACGCCTACATAGATGGGGCTATCGTCGCTACAGAGACCTCTTCAATGCTCGGCAACTACTTTCTCTTTCAGTAACAGCTAACTCGATCGCACAGGTGCCTGACGACATCCAGCGCCACGCTCTAGCAACCGTATTCTCTGATTTTCTGCGCTACCAGAACATGTTAGGGCGATACGATACATACGCTCTCAAGTGCCAGGATATCTTTTCAGTGCACGGTTTTCCCGTTGGCCTAGTGCAATGTGAAAACAACGTACTCGGAATTGAAAGAGTGGGAGCAGGCGGATTTCAGCATTTTGTAGAGAAATATATTAACGCGAAGGAATACAATCTTCGCCCGTTTGAAGTAAGACGTTCAGGTAGCCGAAAGCAGAAAATTTATGCGACTGAGGAACACATCGGAGGAGTGTTCACCGACGAAATGCCCGGCGTCAATGCGGTCCGAACTGCTTGGATATCCCGTAACACCGTGGAAAGCCTTGACATTCCACCAGAGTCTGTTGACGCTGTAATCACGGATCCTCCCTATTATGACAACGTCCAATATGCTGAACTTATGGACTTCTGCTACGTGTGGCTGCGTCGTTTAATTAATGGGGAATTCTCTGAATTCCAAGCTGAGTCCACTCGTTCGGCCGCTGAGTTGACCGGCAATCGTACCGCCGGCCGCGATCTCCTAGATTTCACTGGCGGCCTGTCGAGCGTTTACACAACGTCGGCGAGGGCTTTAAAGCCCGGTGGCCTCTTTGCGTTCACCTACCACCACAACAACCCCTCAGCATATTTGCCCGTTGTCGTTGCGCTTCTGGATGCTGGTCTAGTAGCTACAGCAAGCATCCCATGTCCTGCTGAGATGGCCGCCTCATTGCACATCGCCAGGACTGGCTCCTCTGTCGTTGACTCGATAATCTGCTCAAGGAAAGCCAGCGATGACGTACAGAAGAAGGACATGTCTCTGCTCGAAATACCAGAGCTACTCCAGAAACAACATGATGCACTCACATACGGTGGAGTCGAGCCGACCGATGGAGACCTTCGATGTATGGTTCTTGGTCTTCTGACAGTCTACGCGGTCAATCGACTCTCGGATAGCTGGGTACTTTCAATAGCAATTGCTGACAGGCTGGCTCTCGCATCTCGTTTCATGGAAAACGCTATCGATCAACTCGGCGGCATGGATTCTCTTATCCGTGTTGAAAAGCCTACGGAAACACATCCATCCCCGCCACAACTGGTGCTTTTTTCAGCTGACTAGGCCATCTTCTTCGTTGGGCGATGTACCGGCGCCGAGTGGTCGCTATTCCACTGGCAGTTGGTCTTTGAGAACCGTATTTTCTACGAGGCGGTCGACCGTTGCCAAGGTGAACACCTTTCCTCGTGTAGCTCGAATAATGTCATACATATCATTGCGTCGTATTCCAAATCCTCTTCCATCGATGCATGCCACTACTTCAAAACCGGGCTCGCCTTTGCGCTCTCTCTCATCTCGCATTGCTGCCAACCGGAATATGCGAGCGACTTTGTCACGGGCGGTGCCGTCGTCCTGGGTGATCTTGGCTTCGATGATGAGTCGGGGAGCTACTTCAGTGGGGATGAAGAAGTCAGGAGCTTGGTCGAACCCCGGGATACGCTCTGCACCCTTCGTTCTCCTGAACGAGATCTTAGACGCGAGCAAACGCCCCTCTATGGCGTTTTCCATCACGTCACCCACCAACTCGGATACGGAATCTCGATGACTGGCGAAAGGACGGCCGAGATACCGCTCGTAAAGCAATACCGCGTAGGGAACATGTTGTTGCGCGGCATGCCGAACGGAATCAATTCCACGCTCGGTGTCGAACTTCGCAAGCCGGTGAACCGTGTCGGCAGCACCCAGTGGTGCACCCCGGCGCAACCACTGCACTGCAACTTGAACAAGCGCTTGCACACGATCTCGCGTTACCTGCGCACGGTCCAGGTTGTTGAGATACGTCCTGTCTCTTCGAACACGAGTATCAAGGGTTCTGGCTGCGTTTTGGGGAATCTCTACTCCCGTTTCACTCACGGCCAGGTCAGCCCATTCGGGCGGTGAGAGGCCGAGTACTGTTCGGAGTACAACCAAGGAAAGAGAATCATGCCGAAACGCTGCCCAGATTGTGTCTTCGGAGATTCGCTCGAACGCGTTGGTGTGCCGCTTCAGTGCCTCATAGGCATCCTGGAAGTCCCGATACTGGATGTAGCTGTTCCCCTTCGGCAAGACGAGGAAGTGCGATTGAAGATCACCGAAGGTCACATCGACCAGATCGTCGAGGTGCGCCTCGATTTCCTCGTTGGCAAGTTCAAACGGGTATGTCATGACCGCGGCACCTCCAAGGCGCCGGTTCGACTCTGGCAGTTGGATCCGGCGACGAGACAGAAGATTGTCTACCAGTAGACCAAGCCACGAGTCAACGGGTGCCGTGTACCTCTCCCAGGGCTGCTATTCTCGCCAGTCGACGCAAAGCACCCGTCTGAGCGTGCACTACAGCAGACCCAACGATTCAATTCATCATGAGAGTTGCGAGTTTCATGTAACACTGGATTCTTATGTTCCGACGACGTATCAACGCACTTCGCAGAGCATTTCCTCCGATCCGCCTGTTGGGTTCCAGTGGGTGATATCATTCGTGGAATCGACAGCACAGCCATCGTTGACCGTGGGTTTCTTTGTGGTTCTTCCGGTCACTTTTCCGCGTAAAGGTGAGCAGCTGGTGAGCAGCCGGCCATTGTCGAAGCGATAGCGGGCCAGCTAGTTTACGCAGACGCCGTTAGCAAATTGGTTTCCGAAGCCGTACGGGATCGCGCGGACCTTGAACTGTCCATCCTCGCTAGAGCCTTCTGCGGAGTATCGGCTTAAAAATCCAGACGAAGCGCCTGCCTCAGTTATTCTCGGGCGCATCAGGGCCACACGCGAGGCGATGGCAAATACCAAACGGCTCAGGGACAAACCTCTCGGCACCTTGATAATCATCAAGAACTACGGGGTCCTGACGAGCAACACCCCCAACGTGGACCGTCTCGAAGGATATCCGCAGCCTGGGTATATCGATCCTGGAAAATGCAGGATACCGATGCAGTCCAATCCTACATCCTGATGAGGATCTACAACCTATGTGTTCTTACACCAGTCCGGATTACCCACAGGGTTTCCACAGGCATATCCACATATCGGAAACTCGGACAGGGGAAGGCTTTGGAATGGTAGGAGAAGAAACCGGAGACAGAAGGAACCCAAGACGTGAGGCGCCTGACGCAAAACGCGCCAGGGCACCTATCGTAAATCCCCGTCCCACGGAGCATCCGGGGGATCCCACTCGTTCCGGTTCCATCAAACCAGTTGAAATCACAGGTGTATTCATG
>CAZDDH010000236.1:0-14011 GCA_964504165.1 uncultured Rickettsiales bacterium
GTCCAGGTTCTGGGCCAGCTCGATCTGGGCCAGGGTCTGGTTGGTGAAGCTGTTGCTCATCACGAAGCTGGGGTGGCCGGTGGCGCAGCCCAGGTTGAGCAGGCGTCCCTCGGCCAGCACCAGCACCGAGTGACCGTCTGGGTAGGTCCACTTGTCGTACTGGGGCTTGATGTTGGTGTGCACGACGCCCTCGGTGGCCTTCAGGCCGGCCATGTCGATCTCGTTGTCGAAGTGGCCGATGTTGCCGATGATGGCGCCGTCCTTCATGTGGGACATGTGCTCGGCGGTGATGATGTTGTAGTTGCCTGTGGCGGTGATGAAGAAGTCCGCTTCTCCGACCACGTCCTCGACGGTGACGACCTGGAAGCCCTCCATGGCGGCCTGCAGGGCGCAGATGGGGTCGATCTCGGTGATCATCACCCGGGCCCCCTGGCCCTTGAGGGACTGGGCGCAGCCCTTGCCCACGTCGCCGTATCCGCACACCAGGGCGATCTTGCCGGACAGCATCACGTCCGTGGCGCGCATCAGGCCGTCCACCAGCGAGTGGCGGCAGCCGTACAGGTTGTCGAACTTGCTCTTGGTGACGCTGTCGTTGACGTTGATGGCGGGGAACAGCAGGGTGCCGGCCTCGGCACGCTCGTAGAGGCGATGCACACCGGTGGTGGTCTCCTCGGTGACGCCGCGCATCTTGCTGGCCACCTTGTGCCAGCGGCGGGGATCTTCGGCGTAGGTGCGGCCCAGCACCCGCAGGATCTCCGCCTCTTCTTCGTTGGAGGCGGTGGAGGGATCCGGCACCGAGCCGGCGTCCTCGAACTCGCAACCCATGTGGATCAGCAAGGTGGCGTCGCCGCCGTCGTCCACGATCTGGTCCGGGCCGCGGCCGTCGCCGAAATCCAGCGCCCGTGCCGTGCACTCCCAGTACTGGCGGAGGTCCTCACCCTTCCATGCGAAGACCGGGACGCCCTGGGGATGGTCCGGCGTGCCCTTGCCCACGACGATGGCGGCGGCGGCGTGGTCCTGGGTCGAGTAGATGTTGCACGAGACCCAGCGGATCTCGGCGCCCAGGTCCGCCAGCGTCTCGATGAGCACCGCGGTCTGGATGGTCATGTGAAGCGAGCCCATGATCTTCAGGCCGGCCAGCGGCTGGGAGCCTGCAAACTCGGCGCGCACGGACATCAGGCCGGGCATCTCCTGCTCGGCCAGATCCAGCTCCTTGCGGCCCCAGTCGGCCAGGTTGATGTCGCGGACCTGGTAGTCCAACCCGTCGACTTCGCAGATTTCGGGGGCGGTATCGGTAGTCATGATCGAATCTCCTGTGAAGGGTGAAGGTCTTGTTCGATAGTTGTCGCGGCCACACGGCCGGAAGCGAGTAGTAATGCGGGGCCCTTGGCCTGGGGTTGGGGCGCCACAGCGCGGCAATGGGCGTGGTCCAGACCGGCGTCGGCCAGCATGTCGGCCAACTCCCCTGCCTCGAAGCCCAGGTTCAGCTGGCCCATCTGCCGACGGAAGTCCTCCCGATCATGGCGCATCAGGTCCACCACAACCGCCTTCCCGCCGGGGCGGAGGATGCGGGCCATCTCTGCTAGGGCCCGGTCCGGGTGGGGGAGGTAGCTCAGCACCAGCGACATCAACGCCGCGTCGCAGCAGTCGTCGTCCAGGGGCAGCTGATCCAGATCCGCGTTCACGAGCTGGATGTTGCCGCGGCGGTGGGTGACGGAGCGGGCGCCTTCGAGCATCTCGGCGGACTGATCGACACCGATGACGCGGTCCACCTCGTCGGCCAGCTTGGCCACCATCTCACCGGTCCCACAGCCCAGGTCGACGACGGTCCAGTGGGGCGGCAGCAGCCCGATGACCGCATCCACCAGGAACAGGTCGCCGTACAGCTCGCTGCGCATCGCCGGCCAGTGCCCGGCGGCGTCTGCGAAGAACGCCTGGGCGTTGATCCGGCGGCGGCTCTGCTGCAGCCGTAGCCGGTCCTGGGCCAGTGTGGCCCAGCCTTCGGTCTGTTTGCGGGCCAGCGCCCACAGCTCGGCCGCGTCGGGGTCCAGCTCGCCGATGTCCATCTGGTACAGGTTGGCGGTGCCCTGCCTGCGGTTGTGCACCCAACCCTGGTCCGCCAGCACCTTGAGGTGCCGGCTCACCGTGGATTGGGGCAGCTGCAACACCTCGCACAACTCGGCCACCCCCAGCTCCTCGCCCTGTAGCAGGCTCAGCAGCCGCAGCCGCGTCTCGTCGGAGAGGCAGCCTAGCCAGGCGATGACCGGTTGGGCCGCACGCGGCCGGGTGGTGTCGGGCTTGTTCATCCTATAATCCGTCCATCCGGATAAAAGGATAAACGATATTCAAGGCGAGTCAACCGCAAAATCCGAGGCCCGCCGGGTGAGGCATCCTCTGCCCCCGTCTCCAGGGCCCCATTGCCTGCAACATTGCTCTATCCTGGATCTGGGAGGAGGAATCCATGAAGCGATGTACCTCTGCGGTTGTCACGATGATGTTCACCCTGGCGTTCCTGTCCATGGCGGGATGCGAGCCGCCCGAGGCGGTCTGCCTCGATACCGCCGAGGAGTGCCGGCCCTACTGCAAGCCGTTCGAGAGCGCGAGCTGGATCTCCAACACCGACGAATCCGAGTGCGGAGACGGCCTGGTCTGCCCTGCAGGTGACGCGTGCTGCGAGTGTTTTGTCGAGGTGGAAGACAACGTCGAGTAGTTGCGGGGGGGGACCGGTTCGGGCTAGTCCAGCAGGACGACCCGGGCGAGCAACACGAGCGCTGGACCCCTCACTTGTACTTCTGCTCGGCGGCCGGGACCCACCACCGGCCCACGTTGCCGAACACTCCCAGCACGTTGATGTCCACGTCGCGGAATCGCTGGTGCACGGCCACGACGTCGTCCCGCCAGTAGAGGAAGCAGTACGGCTGGTCCTCGTAGATCAGGGCCTGCATCTCGTGCCAGCAGCGGTTGGCCTCCTGGGCATCGGTGGTGGCCAGGCCCTGGTCGATGAGTTCGTCGACCCGAGGGTTGGCATAGCCGGTGATGTTGAACGGCTTGCCATCGGAGCGCCACCGATTGCTGGGATCCACGAACAGGTTGGCCATCACCCCGGAGATGGCGGCCTCGTATTTTCCTTCCATCAACCGCTGGTTGAGGGTGTTGGCCTCGAGGGTCTGGAGGTCCACCGCGACGCCGACCTCGCGCAGCTGCTGCTGGATGATCACCTGGGCCTGCTCCCGTCGGGCGTTGCCCTGATTGGTCAGCAAGGTGAAGGCCAGCGGCTCGCCGGCCCGGTCCACCACTCCGTCGCCGTCCGAGTCGGTCCAGCCGGCCTCGGCGAGCAATGCTCGCGCCGCTTGTGGGTCGTGGGCCATCGGCGTGATCTCGTTGTTGTGGGACTTGCAGATGGCCGGTGTGATCGTGCCCACAGCCCTCTGGCCGTACCGCTCGCCACCGGCGGTGAGCAGGGCGCCCATCAGCGTATCCACGTCCACCGCGTGGGCCAGCGCCCTACGCACGCGCACATCCTCGAAACGAGGGTCCCGCAGGTTCCAGGCGACAAAATCCGCCGCGCGCATGCCCCGCCGGTAGAGTTTGATCTCCGGGTGTTGGGCCCGCAACCGATCCACGTCTTCCAGCTGGATCCCCTGCATCATGTCGATGCTCCCGTTCTGGAGCTCCAGCAGACGCGTGGCGTATTCGGGAATGATCTTGAAGATGATCCGGTCCAGCCGGGCGGCCCGGGGGTTGCCGTCGTCCCTCACCAGCTCCAGCTGCTGCCCCTTGGTCCAGCCCGCGTAGCGGAAGGGGCCCGCGGTGGTGGGGGCGCTGCTGAACGGCGCAGCGCGAAGCTGATCCCCGGGGATGTCGCGGAGCAAGTGTTCGGGCGGCACCGGGCACCCCGCGGCGTGCGCCATCATCGTCGCGCGGTCATAGGCGTGATCGAAGTGCAGCGTGATCGTGTGTGGGTCGGTGACCACATGAGGCTCGGGTTTGCGGAAACTCGCCGTGAACGGGCCGAAGGGGCTGCCCACCGCCGGGTCGGCGATGCGGTCCCACGCGGCGGTCACGTCCGTCGCATCGATGGACTCGCCGTCGGACCACTTGAGGTCATCGCGCAGATGGAAGGTGACGGCGGTCCCGTCCTCGTTCCACTCCCAGCTCTCGGCGATACCCGGGCGGGGCGTGCAGCTGCAGTCGAAATCCATCCCGACGACCACGGGGAAGAGGACCTCGAGGATCTCCAGGCCCAGATTGGTGACGGTCACCAGCGGATTGAGCACATCGACGTCGGCCTTGTAGGCCACGACCAGGGTGTCCCCGTTGACCGGCCCCGTCGCGGCGGCATCCACGGGAGCCTCGCTGGTCTCTGTCCCGGAACAGGCGGCCAGCCCGAGCATCATCCAGGACAGCAGGGCGACCAGCGTCTTGATGGATCTCATCGCACACCTCGCTCGAAGGATCTCCACCATAGTCGATCTGGTCAGATCCTGGCGGTATCTCCGGGGCGTCCGATGCGCAGGGCGATGAGGTAGAAGACGATCGGGGCGGCCAGCCAGATGAGCTGTGGCACGAGGGTGATGGGGTGCCCCTGGACGTGGAACAGGACCGGGTTCCAGGGTTTGTCGCCCACGTACCCCCAGGCGGCGTTGGTCACACCGCCGATCTCGACGGCGAACTCGGACAGCTGGCCCCACAGGATGAAGATCCCCAGCTCACTCCAGGAGAACGTCGAGAGGATCGGTTTGGGCCGGGCCAGCCAGATGAGCAACACGCCAGCGAGGAACAGCCCGCCATCCCACAGCGAATGGAGCACTAAGAAGACCAGCGGATGGAACGGTGGCTCGCGGAAGAAGGCGATCACCGGGGCCTCGGAGTAGGCCGCCGACAGGAAAATCGGCACCTCCCAGGTGAGGCCGATGAGCACGCCGAGCCAGAAGAGCCGCCGGATGTACCTACCGCGGAGGGAATGGTTGCAGCCAATGACCACAAATGCTGTGACGCCGACGGCGATGGCGGCGTCGATCCACCAAAAATAGGTCTCCAGGAGCGTGAACACCGGTGTTTCCCCTCACGGCCGAGGCCGTCGCGCTTCGTGTTGCTACAGGAGCATCGCCCAAGTGGGCGGCGAGATCCAGCCTGATGGGAGCCATCCGCTGCGGCTTTTTCGCGCGGTCATGTTCCGCCTGGGTTGCTGTTATGATCGCGGGCTCGGGAGGGGTGGCGAAGGTGATGTGATGGTGTCGATGGGGCCGGTGAAGTGGCCGTGTTTTTCCATCGGGCTGGTGGCCATGCTGGCGGTGGCCGCCTGTGGTGGGGGTGCCCCCCCGGCGGACGAAACGGGGGGCGCACCTGCGGCCGTAGAGACGGAAGAACCGCCGACTCCGCTGGTGATTCCGGTGCCCAAGCCGACCCCGACCGGATGGACCGCCAAGGAGCAGCAACAGCACATCGACCGGCTCCGGGAGATCCGGCACGAGGATCTGGAACAGGTGATGGAGGCGCTCGCCGTGGAGCCGGGCAGCAAGGTAGCGGACATCGGCTGCGGGATCGGCTACTTCAGCCTTCCCCTGGCTCGGGCGACGGGGGACAACGGTGTGGTCTACGCCACCGATTTTGACCAGCGCCTGCTGGACGTCATGGCCCAGGATCTACAGCGCCCCGAGAATCGTTCGATCCACAACATCCGGCCCATCCTCACCGAGGCCGATCAGGTGGGGCTGGAACCCGCTTCTGTGGACCTGGCTTTCATCTCCCACCTGGATTTCTATGCCTTCGATTTCGTGAATCAGCACCATAAGAAGTTGCTGCAGGGCGTGTTCGAGGCCATCGTACCCGGCGGCCGCTGCGTGGTGTTGCAATGGATGGGCACCGACCCGCCGAACACCTGCGCCAAGAACGTATCCACCAACTTCGAGGCGCTGGGTTTCGAGGAAGTGAAGGTTGTACCGTTCGAAGAATACGATAGTTTTCTGTTCGAATTCACTCGGCCCTGAAGGACACATGTACCGAAACCAAATCGTGCTGTTCGTTCTGCTGTTCCTCCTGTTCACCGGCTGCGGTGGCGGGAGCACCACTGACCCGGGTACCGCCCTGGGAGAATCTGGCCAGGACGACGCCCTGGTGGAGGCCCTGGCCGACCGTGAGGTCGCCGCCGCCGCCATGGGTATCGCCCGCCACACGCTCTTCGGCACGGGGGAGCCGGATCGCACCGGCCTCGCTGAGCTTCCCGGCCGCCGGGCTTTCGTCTGCGCCTATCAAGAGAAACCCACGAGCCTGTGCGCCTCGGGAACGGGCGACGATCTGGCGGCCTCCGTCGAGGCGGCCGCAGCAGCCCTCAAAGAAGAGGCCGGCCGCAAGCTGGATCCGGCGGATGCGGAGGACATCCGGCTCAAGCTGGATGTGGTGACCACGACCAAGAGCCGCACCTTCTCCAAGCAGCGCGACAAGCCCAAGGCCAGACGAGTGGGAACCTACGGCTATTTCGTCAGCACGGACAACGGGCAGGTGTCCTGGCTGCTGCCCAGCGAGCTGCTGGAGCGGGGCCTCTACGGCAAGAAGAAGAAGAAGGGTTTCGACCGCGACAAGATCCTCAAGCAGCTGTCCCGGCGCAACAACAACCTGGGCAAGCTGGACGAGGAGTTCTCCTACCAGGAGATCAAGACCATCGCCTGGGTCGAGCGGGACCAGCCAGGGCAAGCCCAACCGGATGTGTTCCGTCTCTATCGTCTCCATCCCTACGAGTTCGCCGAGGCCACCCCTCCGGTGATGCTGCAGCGTATGGTCTGGGCCGCGGACTACCTGATGTCTTCCATCAGCAAGGACGGCAAGATCCGGTACCAGTACAAGACGGCCACCGACAAGGACAGCCGCTCGTACAACCTGCTGCGGCACGGTGGGACGACCTATTCGTTGCTCCAGATGTACGACCGCACCCGCTTCGAGCCGTACCTGCTGGCCTCGGTGCAGGCGATGCATTACCTGTTCGAGCATTGCGACAGCGACGAGCGCACGGGGCCCTGGCTACCGGCGGACCACAAGAGCTTTGGCGAGTCCCTGTACATCGTCAGCCCTCCGGATGCCGGGGCGCCCCAGGGCAAGGTCAAGCTGGGTGGGGCCGGTCTGGCGCTCGTGATGATTGACCAGTACGTAGAGGCTACCGGCGACACCGAGACCTACCGCGAGCAGGCCATGGGGATGGCCCGCTTCCTCGTTGCGTCCCAGAAGAAGGACGGTGAATTCCTGTATTTCCCGCCTCGCCATCCGGGGGGCGAGCTGACCGATACGGACGACTCACCGTATTACCCCGGCGAGGCTCTGCTTGGTCTGATCCGGCTGTATTCTTGGGATCCCAACCCCCTGTGGCTCGAGACGGCCATCCGCGGCGCAGACTGGCTCATCGACGAGCGGGACGCCGGCAAGGGTGCCTCGTCGCTTGCCAACGACCACTGGCTGATGCTGGCGCTGAGTTTTCTGTATCTGTACACGGAGGACAGCCGGTATCTGGACCACTCCATCGCTCTGTGCCGAGCCGTCGAATACCAGTACGAAAAGAACGGAAAGTACTGGGACGATTATCCCGACTTCCGCGGCGGCTATTACAACCCGCCCCGCTCCACGCCAGCGGCCACCCGCGGTGAAGGACTGGGCGCGGTGCTGGCCACCTGCGAGCTGGCCAAGGTGGAGTGCGGATGGATCGAGGACCTGCTGATGGAGACGGTCCGCCACGAGATGCTCAGCCAGTACGACCCGGACATGTGTTTCTGGATGAAGGATCGCGCCAAGGCCTTCGGCGGCTGGAACGGCGGCCTGCTGGACATGGACATCCGCAACGACTTCGTCCAGCACAACATGAGCTCGCTGCTGGGGGCCGAACGGCACCTGCTGTTCGAGCAAGACGTCGCCGTACCCGGTGGGCCCGGGTGGATGGAGAAGCGGATGGCTGGTACGGACTTCCCCGGGGTCAGCCAGGAACAGCTGGCCCAGCTGCGTGAGGCGAGCTTGCGCTACCGCGGTGAGACCCATTGGGAGAAGCTGGCCAGCCCGCCAACACCCGCCAAGGACTCCAGCGGGGAGACGGTAAAGTAGCCGTCGCCCCGTCAGCTCCCGCCGACGGAGAACCCGTACATCCAGTCCAGCAAGGGATTGCCGTCCAGGGCGTTAGCTTCCGCGGCGGCCCTCAGGTCCCCGCCGGCATCGTCGCTTAGCTCCAGCAACGCCTTGACGGCCAGCGACTCGCCGTGTTGCCCGTTGCGAGTCAGGGCGAGTGCGCAGGCGTCGAGCCCGGCTTGACGGCTCGGGCCGGGATCCAGGCCCCGGGAATCCAGCCAGCGGGCCTCGATGTAGTAGCTGCGGGCCGCGGCCAGGGCGAACTCCGGCGAGTGCAGGTCGCCCACCAGATGCTCGGCAGCGATGGTTTCCACCGCGTCTAGGTGGGGGGTGGGGTCGAGCCCTCGGGACAGGCCTGCACGGGCGGCGAGCAGCACCATGTCGATCTTGCAGATCAGGAATCCCGTGTGCGTCGGATTGAGCTCCAGGGCCCGGTCGATCTGTTCGTTGGCCTGCTCCAGAGCCGCGGATGGATCCTCTCCAATGGCCCTCAGGTAGCGGGCCTCCCGATCCGTCTTCCCCGAGATGGCGGCCAGCGCCTCCAGCTCCCGCTGGTAGCTCATCGCCATGGCCAGCCCCAGGGCGTAGGCCACCTCGGGCTCGCGGTAGTTGGCGTTCCAAGCCTCCTCGAGGCGGGCGGTCGCCGCCAGCGGATCACCCCGGGCCAGCTCCCCGCGGCCCAGCGCGTAGAGGCCCGGCCCCTGGGCAAAGGCGCCGGCGCCCCGCATCACCCGCTCGACACCGGCCATGCGATCCTCGATGAGGAGCAGGTCGGCGGTGATGTCGTGGGGCGGGCTCAACATGGAGGCCCGCATCAGCCACTCGATATCGTTGACCTCCTGGCCAAATTGACGCGCCAGCTCTGCCTGCTGGCGGCCGGTCCACCAGGTGTGGGCAAAGAGCGCGGCAAACGCGATCAGGGTCACCACCGCCGCCGTCGAGACGGCGACCAGAGCTGGTCCGGAATTCGGACTCCTTCCCCGGCTGAAGGCGGTGCTCACCTTTACGCCCTTCAACGGTTGCCGTTTGCACCGGCTTCCGTTCCTCCATTGTCCCGGTTCCCGGCCCGGTCTCGCCTGGCCTTTTCCCCCAAGACCATCAGCGCGATGCCCGGGCCGAACGCCCACAGCAGCACCGTCACGCCGAAGACCACACCGGAGTATGACCCGTGCTGGCAGTAGCACTTGTCCGAGCTGGAGCTAGTGGCCTGGACCGGGATGGCCACCATCAGCTCCAGCACGCTCCCGGCGATCAGTCCGCGGACCATCCGGCTCAGCTGCGTGTAGCGGTCGCCGCGGCGCCAGTAAACCAGGAACACCACCACCCAGAGGGCCCAGATCGCGGCCATCGCGGCCCATAGACCCCAGATCCCCAGGGAGTGCTCGAGGATCGACTCCCACCAGTCCACCAGTTCCAGCAACGTGGCGACGAGCCCCACGCTGAGCAACATGCCCATCACCGCCGCCGCTGCGAGGGCGCTCTTCATCGGACGGCCCTTTCGAGCCAGCCGCACGCCCCAGCGCCGCCTGGGCCGTAAGAACGCCCACTGGGTGACGAGGAACACGCCCAGATAGAACGACGAGTTGAGGATCATGGCCAGGACGTCCGAGCCAATGAAGACCAGTCCCCAGCAGGCAGGCGTGCCGATCAGGTGCATCTGGCCAAACGGTGGAGCCCCGAACAGCCACCAGATTCCAGCGACCATGCAGAAGAGACCTGAGATGAGCAGGATCCGGTGGAACCACCAGGCTAAGTTTACGGTACGCGCCATGACTCCTCCATGTGTCCATGGCTAGAAGACGGCGTTGCCCGGCCCGACCGAACACCGTGGCCATTTTGGAGCCTCAAAGAACCAAGACGCCCCCCCCCCCCCAAGTCACCGGGGGCGGGTAACATTAAAAGCCCCCCAAGCCATAGCGGGCGCTACCACCGATACCGACCCCCCCCCCCCCCCCCCCCACCGCCGGGCGCGGCCGGCGGCCCCCCGCCCCCGCCGCCCGCCGCCGCCGCCGCCGCCGCCACGACCACCGCGGTCGGGCCGGGGACGGGCTTCGTTGACGTTCAGGGTGCGGCCTTCGAGCTGATGGTCAGCCAGGCCAGCGATGGCGCCACGGGCCTGCTCGTCGTCGTGCATCTCGACGAAACCGAAGCCACGGCTGCGGCCGGTCTCACGGTCGGTGATGACGTTGGCAGAGGCGACCTCGCCGAAGGACTCGAACAGCTCGGAGAGCTTGTACTCATCCACGCTCCAGGGCAGGTTACCGACGTAAATCTTCATTTCTTCGTTCCTTTGGTACCCGAGTGTGTTGTGTATGAACCTGGACCTGAACTCGGGCGGACGGGCTGGTTCTGTGGGTCCCCGGTAGCGTCCGGGGGAAATCCTCGATTCGGCGTTTCACTTGGCTCCCCTCTCTTGACCATAGGCAGAACCTGGATCATCCAGGTCGTCGTTCGCCCATCTGGGCGTGGTCAAGGAGAGCCAACGCCATCTCCTGACGCGCGGAAGTTAGGGGAAGGGACGGAGAAACGCAAGCGGAAAAGAGGAATGGAACGCTGGCGCGACTGGCAACGGATGCTCGATGAAGGAGTCTATGGCACCAAAGCGGAGCTTGCGCGATCCGAGGGAGTGTCGAGAGCTTCTGTGTCGAAAGGACTGGCAAAGCTATGACTGTCCGTTGAGTCCATGGCCGACACGGCGGGCAGTCCATGCACCACCCCCCCTTTTCATGGCACCCCATGTCGTTGGCGTTCTTGTTCCGTATTTTGTTCGAGTGCCGATCGATATAGTTTGACCTGCAATGGCTCTACTTTTTGGAGACGCCAGATTGCTGCAATCGCTGCTAGCAATATCATGGAGATGACGGTATTGAAGCCGAGCTTGTATAAATGCTTCAATCGAAGATAAGTCAACTCGGACTTCCTGTCTACGTAGTGTTTAATGTTCCCCGTGGCGTTTGATTCACTTGAATAGGTATCAGTGAGCTGACGGTCTGCGTCGTTAAGCCTAATAATCATAACAAAGCTAAAGCACGTCAAGAGGGCATAAAAAATGAATACTACAAGCAGTGTCAGGCAAAGGGGCTTGCCATATCGCCGCATTGCTTTATGGTTATTTATCAATTTACGAGCGTGCTTGGATTCATCATCCGATAGTTCGATTTTCATTACCATTGCCTCCATGTCCCACAGGGCGTTGTTGCACGACTCCGCACAAGCCCAGATCAGCCCTTCGCCAACCCCTTTTCACGAAGAGACCGCCACTGATTCCGGCCTCCCCAGCGCGGTCATCTTGTTGATCACGTTCACCGCGATCATCATCTCTCTCTTCTGCGACGAAGGCTTCCTCGACCGAAGTGCGTCACCGATGATTCGCTTGTACCGGTACATCCCGTTCTCGGCTCGGGCCTGCTGATGGGCACCGGCTTCTTGCCTCCACTGGCGACGCCCCACCTCGGCGATCCGTGCGATCGCCACATCCCGCTGGCTGAGGATCCATTCCGGCGGCTTCGAGGGCGTGGCGGTCCTCCTCGGTGGGATCACGATTATGGGTCCGGACGCTCCGAGCGCACCAAGCGCCTCGTAGATCGCCCTCGTGTCATACGCCCCATCGGCTGTGAACCGACGGATGACCGACTCGTTCCGTCCGATCATCGCGGCGCCGATGGACGAATCGTCAACAGAGCTGTCGGTCAACTCAGAGCCGACGATGAAGCCTTCGGTGTCCACGGCGAGGTGGAGCTTGCGCCAGGCTCTTCGCTTGTTCGATGTGCGGTGTTTGTGGGCATGCCACTCGCCGTCGCCCATGATTTTCAGCCCCGTCGAGTCGATGGCGAGGTGGAGCGGTTCGTGACTCGGCCTGGAAAATGCCGGTATCTCGACCGTGCCACTACGGCGCGACAGTGTGGTGTGATCAGGCGTCTCCAGGCCCAGACGCAGCACCCGGAACTGCGACGCCAGGAAACCCTCGGTCTGGCGAAGCGGGAGGTGAAACACGGCGCGCAGGGTCAACGCGGTCACGATGGCCAGATCGGAGTAGCGACGCTGGCCGCCTGGGCGACCGCTCAGCGGCGCGTTCCACGCATCGATGGCATCCTCGTGGAACCACAACGTGACATCTCCGCGCTTTCGGAGAGCAGCTTCGTAGGCTGCCCAGTTCCTCACCCGATACTTCGTCTTGTACTTCGGAGTGACCTTGCTCTTGGTGCGTGCGGCCATCAGCGCGTCTCCTCGTCCGGTCCATCTGAGGATCATCTTCGGCCCGATGCCTGGTCGACGTCAACGAGAGCCATGCACCAACGCCCGGCGCCAAAGCCGAGGATCTATACGAACGCATGCGGCAAGGCCTGACCCACGAGTCGATGCTCCACGCCGATGAGACCAGCTGGCGAGTCGATGGACAGAACCACTGGCTGTGGTGCTTCGGCAATCACGACGTGGTCGTCTATCACATCGACCCCAGCCGAGGAGCCAAGGTCGTTGAGGCCATGCTCGGCAACCGCTTCGACGGAGTGCTGTGCACCGATTTCTATGCTGCATACGGGGCCATCGACAGCCGCAAGCAGAAGTGTTTCGTCCATCTTCTCCGCGATGTCCGCAAACTCCGCGACGATCAGCCAGACGACCCTGAGGTCCAGCGTTTTTGTGCCAAACTGATTTCCCTGGTCCGTCGCGGATTCAAGCTCAAGGCAGGCTGTAGTGACGTCGAGGACGCATACTTTAAATCCAAGGTAAAACGCTATCTCACGACTTTTAATAATGCGTTCGTGGGCAAGAAATTCGAGCACCCGGACTGCCAGCGACTGGCCAAACGCATCACCAAGTTCCGGCGGGAACTCTTTGTCTTCCTCGAGGTCGATGAGGTCGTCCCCCACAACAACCCGGGCGAACTGATGATCCGGCCAGCTGTACTCATGCGGAAGACCTCGTACGGCAACCGATCGGACCGTGGTCGGCGAGCCCAGCAAATCTTCATGAGTTTGATCCGGACCCTGGATCTCCGCGGACACGACTTCATCCGGTTTGCGGCACAACTTGCTGCATGGGATCCCAGGGACGGCCCACTCCAACTGCCCGAGGCACACACAGCCACAGCCAGCTGATTTCAGAGACGAGGCCGGTCTACCCGTCGATCTGTAGCAGGGCTTCCTGAACCTGAGTAGTTACTTTCTTGGGTAAATTGTTGCCCAAGTATTTGTATTTGTTATATAATTCCGTCGCACCATAAGATCTGCACCCTATCGATTTCTGTCTTTCCTGGCAAGGACTTTCTTGTGCCTTCACTTGGGTACAATATGGCGCGCAGAGCCTCGCTACGATCCACGTCAGCGCCCGTGCTGCTTGGCTCAACTTGTCCTGGAATGGGTGATTCGGGCCGGGAACTTCAGCCTAACCGAACACATGGGGTCTGGACGTTGAGGCACGCTATCCGTCATCCTGTATTGCCCTTCCCAGATATTTGCGCGTAGTGACAGTAAGAAGCAAATACCCGGTAAATAAAATCGATATTGTACGTATGATGGTAATCGGCTCATCTTGACCACATCCCATCCTCAACATCATGACGGCAGCAAAGCATCCAATCTGTACCAAGAAAAAAAATAGCGGCTTCCCTGTGCGCCAATATACAACGGTTCCCAGATAGAAAAACGCGCTCATGCAGAGTCCTGCAAGGAGTTCGATGGAGGTGGGCATGCCTGTCAGCACAATAATCCCTACGGATATTGCGGAACAAACGACTAGCAGTAGCGGAGATATGCGTAGGATAGACGCAGCATGTTCAAATATCATCTTTTGCTTAGTCACGTATCTACTCCAAATAACAAGTACTACCATTTTCCCACGGCCAGTGTACCGCATGGGCGCATCGGCGGAAAGGGGGCGCTGGTAAAGCCGCGTCAGGTTTGACGTA
>CAZDDH010000237.1:0-13946 GCA_964504165.1 uncultured Rickettsiales bacterium
TATCGCCATCGTCGTCGATGTCGTCGCCGTGTTGGGCGCCGTCACAGTTGTTGTCGATGCCGTCGCAACCTACTTCAGTGGCGGATGGATGAATGGCCGCATCGCCGTCGTTGCAGTCGCCAGCGCACTCGTCGTAGCTGTCGCCGTCGTCGTCGATGTCGTCGCCGTGCTGGGCGCCGTCGCAGTCGTTATCGATATCGTCGCACCCTACTTCTGTGGCGCCGGGATGGATGGCAGGGTCGCTATCATCACAGTCGTTGCACCTGTCGAAGCCGTCTCCGTCGGTGTCGTCGCAGCTGCCATGATAGATGTAGACAGAACCAGAGTAGCTCCCACTGTCGTCGTCCCCATAGGCCCCCACTACAAAGTCATCGTCACCATCGTTGTCCACATCACCAGCGTTGGATACGGAAGTGCCAAAATAATCACCCCCCGCTGCATCAGAGGCGGTCAGTTTGGTTTCGCTGGCGACGTCGATGCCGCTCAAACTGCCGTGATAGACGTAGGCAGAGCCAGTATAATTCCCCACGTCGTCGTCCCCATAGGCCCCCACGACGATGTCGTCGTAGCCATCGTTATCCACGTCGCCTGCGCTGGATACGGAAGCACCAAAAAAATCCCACCCCGCACCATCGGAGGCGGTTAGTTTGCTCTCAGTAGCGGCGTCGATACCGCTCAAACTGCCATGATAGATGTAGACCGAACCGGAGAAACTCCCGTTGTCGTCGTCCCCCGAAGCCCCCACGACGATGTCGTCGTACCCGTCGTTATCCACGTCACCAGCACTGGATACCGAAGTGCCAAAATAACCTACCATCGTTCCATCGGAGGCGGTCAGCTTGGCTTCACTGGCGGCGTCGGTACCGTTCAAGCTGCCATAATAGACGTACGCGGAACCAGAAGAACTTCCATTGTCGTCGTCCCCGTAGGCCCCCACGACGATGTCGTCGTAGCCATCGCCGTCCACGTCGCCAGCGCTGGACACCGAATAGCCAAAAAAATCTACCTGTGCGCCATCGGTGGCGGCCAATTTGATTTCATTGGCGTTGTCGATGCCGTTCAAGCCGCCAAGATAAACGTATGCTGAGCCCGTATAACTCCCTGTGTCATGGTCCCCATAGGCCCCCACAACGATGTCGTCGTAGCCATCGTTGTTCACGTCGCCTGCGCTGGATACCGAATAGCCAAACAGATCGCTCGCCGCTGCATCAGAGGCGGTAAGCTTGGTCTCACTAGCATCATCGATGCCGTTGAAACTGCCATGATAGACGTAGGCGGAGCCAGAATCGCTTCCATCGTCGTCATCCTGATGGGCCCCCACGACGATGTCATCATAGCCATCGTTGTTCACGTCGCCTGCACCGGATACCGAATAGCCAAACAGATCGCTCGCCGCTGCGTCAGCGGCGGTCAGCTTGGTTTCGCTTGCCGCGTCGATGCCGTTGACGCTGCCATGATAGACATAGGCGGAGCCGGAATACGCCCCATTGTCGTCGTCCTGGTACGCTCCCACTACAATATCATCATAGCCGTCGTTGTTGACGTCGCCAGCGTTGGATACCGAATAGCCAAAATACCCTCCTCCCCCCACGCCATCGGAAGCGGTCAACTTCGTCGCTTCCGGGGTTAACACGGGATCAACCGTCAGCGGGTAGATTGCTGCGCTGTCGTCAACCCATAGCCGCAGTCCGCCTTCCGCGGCAGCCATCCAAGCTGGCACAGGATCGCCCAGGGCGTCCCAGGCAGCCAGACCGTCGTAACGCCACAGTCCACCGTAGTCGCCCAGCAATTCGGCGCCGTTGCCGTCGCCGTCCAGCTCCAGCAAGATCGCTTCTTCCAGCTGAATCTCGAACACCAATAGATCGTCACCGGGAGGTGGCTGGTGGACCAACCATCCCTGTTGGAGTCCGCGCGGCTGACAGCGCCACCACTCGGTCAGCGATTCGTGGGCCAGTTCGATCTGGCGCAGGCAGCTTCCGTCTGCGCGTTTCTGCTGGTCGGGAACACAGCCTCCGATCCTGGGTTCCGCTGGCTCTACCAGTTCGACCTGGCTTTCCCTGCCCCAAGCGGAAAAACGCAGCTGCAACACCGTGTGCTCGTGGCGAGCCAGCAGGCCGTCCGCCCCAAACTCCATCTGGGTCCGCCCGACGCGGGCCCGGATCAGGCCCGGTGAGATTTCGGTAAACCGGCGTTGATCCGCGGCGATACGTCGGCCGACCTCGTCGAGCCATGCCTCGTCCACGCCATCGGGAAGAGGTGTGTCATCCGACGCGTACACGCCTTCGAATTCGGCCCCAAGGGAGATCGGCTGAAGATCGGCTGGTTGTTCCGTGGTGCTGCACGAGGAAAACAGGGCAATCAATGCGGAAAACAAGATGGATCTTTTCATGGTAAGTACGGCAATCAGGCGTTGGGACAACGGTTTACACGCGCGACCTGCGTCGTGAGATGAAGGAACCGGTCAGGGCGATCAAAAGGACTGCCAATCCGGTGGATGCTCCCGCTGGATGGGAGATGCTGCACTTGATGCCGTTGTCGTCCGGTTCCACCGAGTCGTCGTCCGCAGGGGAGGCGTCATCGTCGCTCGCGTCGTCGTCATCGTCGCTCGCGTCGTCGTCATCGTCGCTTGCGTCGTCATCGCCTACGTCATCGTCGCCCGTATCGTCATCATCGTCACTCGTGTCGTCATCGCCCTGCTGCGCGGGTTCATCGCACTCGCCGAGCGTGAACGATCCGCTGAAGACGGCCCATTGCTCGCTGGATGGGGCTCCGTAGTTCTCCGCCCAGAGCGGAGGCTCCTCCGTGATGAATTGCATGGTGAGCACGGGAGTTTCACACAGCGTCATGAGTTCGGAGTAAAAAACTCCGCCATCGTCCAGGGCGGTGAGTGTACCCGTACCTACCACGCGGGGATCGAACGCCTGGGTACCGAAGTTCTCTGGATCGTAGAAGATGTCCACATGCAGAGGATCGTCCAGCGTTCCATGAACAACCGTCGTGGAAGTGGTGGTGTCGAAGATCTCCCAGGTCCCCTCATTCCCGCCGGTCATGACGTTGTACCAGCGATCTTCATGACCGTATTCCGGATCTCCCGGCTGATACCCTTGCGACGAGTCATAGAAGAAGCTGTAGTCGTATTGATACCCCTGATAATCGAGCACGTAGCGGCCCGGATCGGTGGCATCGAGGGAGGTCCAATCCTCGATTTGCACGCCTGTGGCTGCATGGCCTCCCGAGGCCCAGATGTCCTCGTACCAGTTTGAAGGGACGCGGGGCCCGTGGTTCCAGCCGTCGATGTACTGATAGGGCAGCGAACCGAACCAGGGATCCGGGGACCCGGCAGCCACGCTGATGATCGTTCCTCCTTCCGGTGTGCCCTGCCCGGGCCTGTACCCTTCAAAAGCGATTTCCAGGTCAGCCGTGGCAAGTGCAGGAATCCCGATCAAGAACAATGCACTGGAGGCAATAACTAATCGTATGGTGCTTGTTGCCATTTTTCGATTACCTGTCATGTATCTGGGTTACGTGCAAAGCTGACCTCAATCCAAGAACTACCTCCCATGGCAAAACGCCGATAGGTGTTGACCGAAACGGCAAGATATTTGGCCGAACCTGTCGTGACGGTTTCAATAAATGACTGATATCTTGTTATCGTCGCCAAGATTTGGTGGCTTGGTCATTCTGTTCTCGAACAGAATTGGAGGAGAAGCATTGAGGAACTTCAACTGCCTGATCGTGGTGGCCATTTTTGGACTGACCGTCAACGTCTGTGGCTGCCAAGAGGATCCGGAACCAGCCGGTGACGATGACGATGTGGCACCCGCCGATGATGATGACGACGACGGAACGCCGGACGACGACGATGACGACGGGACACCCGACGACGACGATGACGCCACCGTCGAGACCGTGACCGTCGGGTCGGACGGCGGCACGATCACGGTGGAGGACGTGACCATCACGATCCCCCCGGGTGCCCTGACGTCCTCCGTTGATTTCCAGGCATCGTTGGTCGACACCGGCACCTTGCCGGCGTTGCCCGATGGCGCGGGCTGGGCGTACTCGAACGCGCTCGTCCTGACGCCCCACGGCCAGTCGTTTGATGTTCCGGTCGTGATCACATTGCCGCAGACGGCCCAGATGGTCCTGCAGCTTGATGACGAGACGGACGACTCCTGGGAGCAGGTGTTGACTCTCTACCTGGGTGAACAGGACACCACGGCGTTCGTGACCAGCTTCTCCATCTTCGGTTGGTTCAATGGTGCGCTGCCCCGATGTGGTGACGAGAACTGCGATCCGGGCGAGGACTGCGACAACTGCCCGGCCGACTGTAATGATTGGGAGGGTACGGGGGTGCTTCATGGCGGCGACTGCGCCGACACTCCCGAGGATTATGGTTTTGACAACGCTTGTTGCCAGCAGACCCCGATAACCTGCTGTGGGGCTGGCACATGCTGGGGAGATGAGGACCATAATTGGTGCGCATATCCCATCATGAACCTGTGCGGCGACGGTATCTGCGACAAATCCTACTCGTTCCCCGACTACACCGAGGACTGCGAGAACTGCCCAGAGGACTGCGGCGCCTGTCGTTGCGGTGACCTGTTCTGCAGCGAATCAATCGGTGAGGACTGTGACCTGTGTCCGATGGACTGCCAGCCACCGGACAGTACCGTGGATTGCCCAGAGTGCTGCGGCGGGTGGGTCTGCGTCGCTCACGAAGACCCCACGAAGGCCATATACACATGCGAACCACCGGCCTGATCGGATGGTTGCTCCCGCTCCTGGCTCTCATCGCAGGGTTGACACCGGCGGAGGCAGCGGAATGGCCCGATCTGTCCGCGCCGGCACCCGCCGAAGGTGGCGGCGAGAACGATGCGGCGATCATCATCGGGATCGAGAACTACACCTACGTCGATGACATCCCCGGCGCGATTCAGAACGCCAACGACTGGTACTCGTGGCTGACACGGACCCGCAAGGTGCCGCTGGGTAGGGTCGCCTTGCTTCGAGACAACGACGGGACCAGGGAGGGGATCCTCTCCACCATCCTCACTACCGCGAGCAAGGTGGGCCCCGGTAGCACGCTGTGGCTGGTGTTCATTGGCCACGGCGCACCGTCGAAGGACGGGAACGACGGTCTACTGCTGGGCGTGGATACCATGCAGACCGCCGACAGCGTCTATGCCCGGGGGTTGCCCCAGTCCGAGCTGTTCGAGGCGCTAGGCCAGGGCACACAGGAGCAGACAATCGTGGTGCTGGACGCCTGTTTTTCGGGCAAGAGCGGGCTGGGTGACGCGTTGGTGGATGGCCTGATGCCGCTGGTTCCCAGCTACGCGGTACAGGCGTCCGAGGTCACCGTGCTCAGCGCCGGGCAGGGGGATCAGTTTGCCGGGCCATTGCCCGGGATCGCGCGACCGGCGTTCTCGTATCTGCTGCTGGGAGGATTGCGGGGCTGGGCCGACGCGGACGCTGACTCACAGGTCACGCCCAACGAGGCCATGAGCTACACCAACGACGCGATGTACGCCCTGCTGCGTGACCGCACGCAGACCCCGCAGCTGCACGGCCCGGGTGGCGACCGGGTCCTGTCACAGGGCCATGAACAGGGCCCTGACCTGGCCTCGATGGTACTGACACTTGGTTCGACATCCGGAGTCTCGGCAGGTGCGGCGACGGTCAACACGGGCACGAGCGTGGATTTCCAGCGCCAACTGGCCGAACTGGAGCAGAAACGCCGTGAACGGGATCGGCTGGAGCAGGAGGAAGCCGAGCTACAACGGAAGATCGACGAAGATCGACAGCAGCGCCGGGAAGCAGCCAAGGCGTCTTTGCTGGAGTCCGCGCAACAGGACTGGCTGGCGTTGACTACTTTCCTGGAAACGGAGAGCCCCGAGGCCGTCGCTGCGGCCGAGATGTACGTGGAGAAGTATGGGGAGGCGTCCGTGACGATCGATGGAAACGGGACGCCCGTCGAGATCGCGTTTGTGGACGATGCTCGGGAGTGGTTGCGTACCCATGCGAGCCGAGTGCTAGGAGTTGGCGCGCTGGGTGGACGAGTGACCGATGCGCATGGGTACGAGATGGTGCGTATCGAGGCGGGGGAGTTCTTGATGGGAAGCCCGGACAGCGAGGAAGGGCGATACGAAGACGAGATCCAACACCGCGTGCTAATCACAGAGCCTTTCCTGATGGGCACGACGGAGGTAACACAGGAATTCTGGGAGGCGGTGACAGGCGAAAATCCTGCGATTACACGGCAGATGTACTGGCGCGGGGAGACTCATGGGAAATGCAACGAGCATCATGGTGTCAGCCTCGTTGACCCTACATTACCAGTGCACTGTGTGGACTGGTTCGACGTGTTGCGTTTTTGTAACCAACTATCGGAGCTAGAGGGCCTGGAACCCGTGTATCGGATTTCGGGTGAAGAGGTGATGTGGGACCAGGCTGCTAATGGTTATCGCCTTCCCACGGAAGCTGAGTGGGAGTACGCCGCTCGGGCGGGGAGTTCGGATCGGTACTCTGGGACGGACAGCGATGATGCTGCTTGCGAGATTGGGAATGTTGAAGACGCGACGTATTCGAGTGTATTGCCCGACGCGGCGAATCTGTTTGCCTGTAGCGATGGTTTTTTAGCTTCAGCTCCTCCAAGAAGCTATCGCGCCAACGATTTCGGATTGTACGACATGACGGGAAACGTACGAGAGTGGGTGTGGGACTGGTATGGGGAATACGCAGAAGGAATAGCAACGGACCCGACGGGACCTTCCACCGGTATTCATCGTGTCATGCGTGGTGGATCTTGTCAGTTCTACCCCAGGTATGCCCGGATTGCCTTTCGCGTCAGCCATGCCGCAGATGTCCGGTTTACCGACCTGGGATTCCGTCTCGTGAGATCTATCGAATGATTTCGGGCATACAACCCATATTCCCCGAAGATCCTTACTCCTCCCACAGCCATCTACAAATCCATGGAGAACCCAATGCGTCGCCACGTTCTATCCGTCCTCGTACTCGCGATTTGCTTCACCTTCATACCAATCACGTCATACGCAAAAAAGAAGAAAAAAGACCGCGTCCCCGACCCGCTGCTCGCCATCGTCGATCGGGTCTCCGCAGGCCGCTCCAACTTCTACCTGCGTAACGCCTTCGACACCGATCCGTCCGCCTACCTCGGGCGCTTCGTGCCCAAGGACACACCGACCCAGAACATCGATGACACCGCGGCCATGCAGACCAGCTGCTCCCAGTACATCTCCTACAAGAGCGTGGGCGGGGGCGGCGTGCAGTACGACGAGTACTTCAACGCCTCCACCTCGGTGAGCGCCAACTTCGGCATCCCCGCGCTGGCCTCCCAGGGCGTGAATATTGACGCGGGCGTTGGCCACCAGGGCGGTTCCATTGTCCGCGTGAACTACACGCTGACCCACAAGATGGTGGCCACCATCGACGATCCCGATGCCTTCGCCCAGTGCTGCGAGGCCGGGCAGAGCCGGTGCACCAATCTGTACATCGGCGAGTTCCTCGAGGGCACGGGCGAGCTGTTCCACTATTCAGGCAACGGCACCGACGTGAAAGCCGGCGTCGGCGTCAAGGGGGTGGAGCTGGGGGTGGATGTGAAGGACGGCGTGGCCTGGCAGCGCGCCGTCACCTTCCCCAATCCCGTCTACTTCGCCTTCAAGACCACCTCCGTCCCCGCCGATCTGGTGCAGACCTTCGAACAATGTGGCGACTGGACCACGATGGTCCCCCAGAGCACCCGCGGACAGTACTTCACCGGGCTGTCCGAGATCATGGGGTCGGAACGCATGGCCCGCGATCAGGCCCGCCGCGACGCCCGGACCCAGGTGGTGCAGTACCTTGGCGAGAGCATCCAGGCCGGCTCCATCGAGCTGCGCAGCACCACTGGCGCCCTCGGCGACCTGAGTTCCAGGCTCGACCAGGAGGATTTCATCCAGACCGCCGCCACCGGCGTCGCCGAGCTGGTCAAGGACCGGGCCTGGTGCATCGAAAAACACGAGACCCCCGACGGCGCCCGGTATTCGGCCAAGGTGCTGGCATTCCTGCCCAACGCCGTGGAGGAGGAGGCCGCGCAGGCCATCGAGGAAGTTCTGACGCCGGACGGCGTCGAGTAATCCCGGAATTTTTGGCCACAATCCCAGGGGAGCACGAGGACAGGAATTCATGAACAGAAGATTCATCGTTGCGGTAATAACCCTCGCTTCGTGTTTTACGCTCCCGTCAGGCGCCCAGACCGCCTGGCCCGATCTGTCGGCCCCACCGCCATCCGAAAATACCGGCGCAAGCGATGCCGCTCTGATCATTGGGATCGAGGACTACCTCCTCGTCGATGACGTGCCTGGGGCGGTAGCCAACGCAGATGACTGGTACCGCTATCTCAAACAAACCCGGGGCCTGACCCTGGGGAGCGCGGTGGTCTTGCGTAATCACGAGGCCACGCGGGAGAGCATCCTGCGTGAGGCTCGGGATGCGGCTGGCCGGGTACGCAACGGTGGCACGATGTGGCTGGTATTCATCGGCCATGGGGCGCCGTCCAAAGATGGGCAAGACGGTCTGCTGCTGGGCGCGGACGTGCGCCAGACGGCCGAGAGCGTGTACGCCCGTGGCGTGAGTCAGGACGAGCTACTCGATGCCATGCAGGGAAACCAGGCCGACACGATCCTCATTCTCGATACCTGTTTCAGCGGTAAGGGCACGGGCGGGAGTGCTCTGGTGAGTGGGCTACAGCCGTTGGTACCGCAGTACGCGGTCCAGCGCCCTCGCGCGCTCCTGCTCTCCGCCGGTCGTGGGGACCAGTTCGCGGGACCGTTGCCCGGTGTTGCTCGCCCGGCATTCAGCTATCTGCTTTTGGGGGCTCTTCACGGCTGGGGGGACCTGGATGGAAACGGGAATGTAACGGCAAAAGAAGCGTTGGCCTACGCACAAGGCGCTCTGGTGGAGACGGTTCGAGATCGCCAGCAGACACCTCAGGTCCACGGGGACGGGGAGGCGGTTCTGTCGTTGGGCAGTGTTGCTGGCCCTGACCTCTTGGCCATCACTTTGAGCCAGGAGGGTCACTCAAGGAGTGATAACGGTGTCGAGACACGGGGTGAGATTGGAACGGATGCGGTAGCTGCTGAGGTGGAACGTCTGCGGTGGGAAATGGCGGCGTTGCAGAGGGAACGTGAGGCGATGGAGGCGGAAAGAAGGCAAAAAGAAAGAACGTGCGAGTGCCTTGTTTGGTCCCAGGTGGACTTTTCTATCCGGGGTTCATGCCGGGATGGGCCTTCATGCGCATCCTACTTCGGGCTATACGGCAATCAATGTGGAGATCCGACCAGTTCGGGTTTCCCCTGGTGCTACGTTTCCACCGCATGCGAAGACGCGCCGTGGTCGGCAGACGGTCAAAGGCGATGGAAGCGATGCGACTGAACGTAGCGGTGCACGTCGAGCCGATGACTGGTCGAAGGCGGCAGAATCTGCCCATGCGGACGGTGCCGGGCTCTGGATGGGCCGTCACAACTGAAGGCACGAAGAGTCAGTCCCTTGATAGCCAAGATGGTCACTCGGTGGTCGATTCACAAAGGAACCATCAGCCTGCCGGCGGTGGTGTTCCAGAACGTTTTTGAAAACGAGGACGTGGGTTCATGCTCAGGACGATCATTTATTTGTTTATGACCCTCACCATGAGCATCGGGCCCCATGCCGGGGCACAGACCACCTGGCCCGACCTGTCGGATCCGCCATCGGCCGAGAACACCGGCGCGAATGACGCCGCCTTGATCATCGGCATCGAGGACTACCTGCTCGTCGATGACGTGCCGGGTGCGGTAGCCAATGCCGACGATTGGTACCGCTATCTCAAGCGGACCCGTGGCCTCCCACTGGGGAGCGCGGTGGTGCTGCGTAACCACGAGGCGACGCGGGAGAGCGTCCTGAGTGAGGCGCGGGATGCGGCCAGCCGGGTGCGGAACGGTGGCACGCTGTGGCTGGTGTTCATCGGCCACGGGGCCCCGTCCAAGGACGGCCAGGACGGTCTGCTGCTGGGCGCCGATGTGCAGCAGACAGCGGAGAGCGTGTACGCCCGTGGCGTGAGCCAGGACGAGCTGCTGGATGCCCTGCAAGGTGATCAGGCGGACACGATCCTCGTCCTGGATACCTGTTTCAGCGGCAAGAGCACCGGTGGTAGTGCTCTGGTGAGCGGGCTGCAGCCGCTGGTGCCGAACTATGCGGTCCAGCGCCCCAGTGCCCTCCTGCTATCCGCTGGCCGCGGGGATCAATTCGCCGGGCCGCTCCCGGGCGCGGCCCGCCCCGCGTTCAGCTATCTGCTCCTGGGCGCCCTGCACGGTTGGGGTGACCTGGACGGCAACGGGGACGTGACGGCCACCGAGGCGGTGACCTACGCCCAGGGTGCTTTGGTGGAGACGGTCCGCGACCGCCGGCAGACACCCCAGGTCCACGGGGATGGAGACGCGGTGTTGTCCAGGGGGCGTGCGGTAGGTCCAGACCTCTTGGAGATCGTTTTGGGCGAAACCGAAACCGCGGTGGGGGGAGCCACGCAACCGATTGGGAACGCGGTTGAAACGGCCACCAGCCCCAACGGGAATAGACCACCGCACCGGGAGCAGCAACCGAAGATTGCGCTGGAGGCACTATCCGCTAGCGAGCAGATGAATTACTGGGAAGAATCCGCCCGATTGGAGTGGCTGGCGCTGGCAACCCTATTGGATTCACCAGACGCGGAGTCCGTGGAGGCGTTGAACACATTCGTGAGCAAGTACGGGGACGTAACGGTGGGGGAGGAGGACTGGTCGATGCCCATGGAGCTGGGCCAAGCCGACGAAGCCAGGATGTGGATGGGTCGCCACGCCAGAAGGCTCGCCAGCGATGGCCCTGGCGGCGCTGTGATCGATCCGCACTGGTACGAAATGGTGGCCATCGAGCCGGGAGAGTTCTGGATGGGGAGTCCGGAAGATGAGGAGGGACGCGATGTGGGCGAAATCCAGCATCGGGTTCAGCTGACGCAACGGTTCGCCATCGGGGCGACGGAAGTAACACAGGAGCTATATGAGCAGGTAACGGGCGAGAACCCCAGCCAATGGAATAGCAGTTTCTTCGAAGAATATGGCAAATTTGGCTCCAACAGGCCGGTGGAGCACGTGAGTTGGTATGACGCGGTCGTTTTTTGCAACCGGCTGTCGGAATTGGAGGGATTGGATCCGGCTTACCACATCAAAGGGAAATCGGTGGAGTGGGACCAGGGGGCAAATGGGTATCGCCTGCCCACGGAGGCCGAGTGGGAATACGCGGCGCGAGGGGGACAGGAATACGTATATGCCGGATCGAACGCCATCGATGACGTGGCTTGGTACCAGGACAACTCGCCCAGCTATGCCCAAAGTGTGGGAACCAAGAATCCCAACCAATGGGGCCTGTACGACATGTCGGGAAACCTCTGGGAGTGGGTTTGGGACTGGTCAGGGCGTTATCCGTCTGGAACGGTCGTAGACCCGACGGGACCTTCTCGGGGCCGATATCGGGTCGCTCGGGGCGGCGGCTACAACCACTACGCTTCGAGCGCCCGCGTGGCCTTGCGCGCCCTTGATTCTCTTCCCAACGACAAGGGCATAGGTAGCCACAAAGGTTTTCGTATCGCGAGGTCGATTCATTGAGTGCACAGGTAGCCATTCGATGGTGGGCTCGCCAAAGATCCGGCGGCCTCCTGGCTGTTGTTCCCAGGGTTGTCTGGGACGGACGAGGACTCTTGCACATGACCACAACGATTACTCTTGCGGCCATCGCCCTCGCGGCGAGCACCACGTTCCAGGCCGGTGCCCAGACCAGCTGGCCCGACCTGTCGGCCCCCCCACCGGCAGAGAACACCGGCGCAAACGACGCCGCCCTGATCGTCGGCATCGAGGACTACCTGCTCGTCGATGACGTGCCGGGTGCGGTAGCCAATGCCGACGATTGGTACCGCTATCTCAAGCAGACCCGTGGCCTCCCACTGGGGAGCGCGGTAGTGCTGCGCAACCACGAGGCGACGCGGGAGAGCGTCCTGAGTGAGGCGCGGGATGCGGCGGGCCGGGTACGTAGCGGTGGTACGTTATGGGTGGTGTTCATCGGCCACGGTGCGCCGTCCAAGGACGGGCAGGATGGTCTGCTGCTGGGCGCCGACGTACAGCAGACCGCCGAGAGTGTGTACGCCCGTGGCGTGAGCCAGGACGAACTGCTGGATGCGCTGCAGGGGAGCCAGGCAGATACGATCCTCATCCTGGACACCTGCTTCAGCGGCAAGAGCACCGGTGGGAGCGCCCTTGTGAGCGGGCTGCAGCCGCTGGTGCCGAACTATGCGGTCAACCGCCCCAGCGCTCTCCTTCTATCCGCCGGCCGAGGGGATCAGTTCGCCGGGCCGCTGCCCGGAGCGGCACGCCCCGCGTTCAGCTACCTGCTCCTGGGAGCCCTGCACGGCTGGGGTGACCTGGACGGCAACGGAATGGTGACGGCCACCGAGGCCGTGACCTACACCCAGGGCGCGCTGGTGGAGACGGTCCGTGACCGCCGGCAGACGCCCCAGGCCCACGGGGACGGGGACGTTGTGCTGTCCATGGGTCGTTCGGCGGGGCCGGACCTCCTGGAGGTCATTTTCGGCAAGACCAAAAACAAGACAGGAGAAGCTACGCATCCGATTGGGGGCGCCAGTGAGCTGACCCATAGCACCACAGGATCAAATGTGCTGAAAAGCCAGCAGTCACAAAGCGAAGATCCGGCGATGCAACTCATCCTGGACCGGCGTGATCGGCAAGACCGGTATGATGCCGAGTGGCGGATCATGATAGCTGCGGCGCAATCGGATTGGCTGGCATTGGCGCCGGCCTTGGAATCGCCTGGCCCTGAGACGACGGAAGCTCTGGAGCGGTACGTCGAGAAGTATGGGGACGCATCCATAACCATTGATGGGGAGGCCATGCCTGTACAGGTGACCCAAGCGGACGAGGCGCGGGACTGGATACGGCGCAATAACTGGAATAGTGCGCAGAACAGCCTCGGCGGCGTCGTGATTGATCAGAACTGGTACGAGATGGTTCCCATCGAACCCGGTGGTTTCTGGATGGGGAGCCCCAACGGTGAAGAAGGCCGGAGCGAAGGCGAAGCCCGGCACCATGTGGAGCTGACAAGGCGTTTTGCCATCGGAACTACCGAGGTGACACAGGGCCTGTACAAGGCGGTCATGGGGAATAATCCAAGCGATTCCAAGGGTGACCGCAAGCCGGTGGAGCAGGTGAGCTGGTTTGACGCAGTGGCTTTTTGCAACCGCCTCTCCGAGTTGGAGGGATTAAAACCCGCATACCGGATCTCCGGGGATTCTGTGAAATGGAATCGCCGAGCGGACGGGTACCGCTTGCCGACGGAGGCGGAGTGGGAGTACGCCGCACGGGCCGGGGAGGGCTACCTTTACTCTGGTTCAGATGAAATCGGTGAGGTGGCCTGGTACGAAGGCAATCTTGCTAGCTGGGACGGCACCGCAGTGCTGACGCACCGTGTGGTGGGAGTGAAGCGTGCGAACCCATGGGGTTTGTACGACATGACGGGGAATGTGTTCGAGTGGGTTTGGGACTGGGTCGAGATAGACGACGACACAGGAAAAATCAGGAACTACACGGGCGGGCCAGACGAGAGCCTCAAGGACCCCTCGGGCCCCTCAAAAGGTTACTTTCGATACATGCGCGGAGGTGGTTGGATGAGTAGTCCGAATGATAGCCGGATTGCCAACAGGATGTATCAAGGCCAGCCTGACAAACGAGATTTCACGTTCACTGGGTTTCGACTCGTCAGGTCGCTATAGTCCTGACGCCGGCCTTTGAAGGTGACCGGGATAGGTTGTACTAGTGCGGGCTTCTATGAGGCGGCCTCCTGTCAACTCCCCAAGCCCTGACGCTCAA
>CAZDDH010000238.1:0-13938 GCA_964504165.1 uncultured Rickettsiales bacterium
CCACGAGGTCGGATCCGCGTCGTCGCAGTCCCCGTCGCAGCTGCTGAGGCCGTCCCCGTCCGCGTCCTCGGGGGTCAAACTGGCGTCGTCGTCCGCACAGTCGCCGTCGCAGCTGCTGAATCCGTCGCCGTCCGCGTCCTCGGGGGTCAACGCCGCGTCCGTGTCGTCGCAGTCCCCGGTGCACAGCGCCCAGCCGTCGCCGTCCGCGTCCGCCTCGTCCGCCGGCAGCACGCCGTCGCAGTCACTGTCCCAGCCATCACAAACCTCGGGGGCGCCGGGATAGATGTTGGGATCCCCCTCGTTGCAGTCGCCGCTGCAGGCGTTGTAACCGTCGCCGTCCGTGTCGTCCCCGGTCTCCTCGTCCACCTGGCCGTCGCAGTCGTTGTCCTCGCCGTCACACTGCTCCGGAGCGAAGGGGAAGGTCAGCGAGTTGTAGTCGTCGCAATCGTTGTCACAGACCATGTAGCCGTCGTTGTCCGCGTCCACCTCGTCGGCACCGAGGGCGCCGTCACAGTCGTCGTCGATGCCGTTGCAGACCTCGGCCGCCCCCGGGAAGATGAGGGCGTTGTTGTCATCGCAGTCCCCGTCACAGGTGCTGCGCCCGTCGCCGTCCGCGTCGGCCAGGTTCAGGGCTGGGTCCGAATCGTCACAGTCCCCATCGCAACCGCTGTCCCCGTCCCCGTCCCCGTCGTCGGGGGACAGGTTGGCGTCGCTGTCGTCGCAGTCCCCGTCGCATTCGGTGTAGCCGTCGCCGTCGTCGTCCACCTCCGTGCTGGCCAGGTTGCCATCGCAGTTGTTGTCCAGGCCGTCGCAGGGGAGCTCGGGGGCGCCGGGGTGGACCGTGTCGTTGTTGTCGTCGCAGTCGTTGGCGCACACCATGAAGCCGTCGGCGTCCGCGTCCACCTCGTCAGCGGCCGGCTGGCCGTCGCAGTCGTTGTCGTAGCCGTTGCACAGCTCGTTGGCCCCCGGGTAGATCAGGTTGCTGGTGTCGTCGCAGTCCTGATCGTTGTCCGCGTACCCGTAGATGGACACACAGCTGCTCACCGGGGTCCCGTTGGGGTCGCCGTAACCGTCGCCGTCGGCGTCCGGGTAGTAGTCCTGCAGCGTGGCGCCCTCGTCGATGGTGCCGTCGCAGTCGTTGTCCAGGCCATCGCACAGCTCCGGAGCCCCGGGGTAGACCGTCGCATCGTAGGGGTCGCAGTCGTCGTCGTTGACCGTGCCGTCCGAGTCCGAGTCGGCCAGCTCCACCAACGGATCGAAGAAAGCGAATTCCCAGCCCCCTTCGCCCTGGTTGAATGCATAGAGGCCGACGTTCCCCTCGGGGAGCGGGTTGGGATCGGTGTAGCTGAACATCAACTGGGTGTTGGTCCAGCTCCCGGACGTGTTGGTGTCGTAGTAGCAGCTGATCTCGTCGCCGACGGCCTCGATACGGACGCGCTGTTCGTTGCCGTTGGTGTTGTAGGCGGTGCCGTTACCCGTGGCGGATCCCGCCAGCGTGGCCCAGCCGTTCTCGATGCGGTACAGGAACGCTCCGGATGTGTACGAGTAACCGCTGGACCCGTCGCCGGCGGCCGGCAGGACGTGCCGCGTCATCATGAACAGGTAGAAGGTGTCGTGGGCCGATTTACGCACGATGATGCCCAGCGTGTCATCGTCGAAGGACCAGAAGTTCACCTCCAGGGCCACGTCGTACCATTCGAGGTTCAGCCCCTCCTGGGTCAGGTGGTTGGCGATGTAGTTGTTGGAGGACCAGGTGCCGCCGCCCTCGTCGGTCCTGGGGTTGACCTCCCCGGCCCAGAGGTCGGACCGCCAGTTGTCGTACGTGCAGCCCGCGTTCCAGTCGTCCGTTCCGTCGAACTGTGCGGTCTGGGTGCCAGCAAAGTCGTAGTCCCACTCGTATACCCAGGTCTGAGCATGGGCGGTCGTCGAGACGGAGAAGAGGGCCATCATCGCGACGGCAGACAGCCAGCCGAGAACCAATCGCCGAGGAATCATCCAGGCCTCCTGCTAAAATTTACGCGCTTATGACACATGATAACTGGAAAGGCAGCCATTGGTTAACTCGGGCGGCGTTTGGAGGGAGGGGAGAGGCTGGATTCAGACCTGGACGACGCGCCGATCCGGCCGATGGAGATCCAGATCGCCGAATCGCCGTTGGAACAGGGCCAGGGCCAGCATACCGGCCCACAACGCCGGGCTGGGTAGCCCCCCGACCGTGTCCCGGTGCACCAGTTTGAGGAACGGCTCGTTGCTCAGGGCGAAGGCCAGCCGGCGCTGATAGGTGGGCACGTACAGCTCGTCGTGCATGCGGGCCAGGAACCACAGGCGCAAGCCGAGGGCCGAGTGCCGCAGCGGCTCGTCGGGATGGAAGGCGGTGGCGGCCGCCGCCGAGCCGGTGGCGGTGAGGGCCCGCGCCGCCCGGGCCGCGGCCAGCCGGCCATACTCCAGGGACTGGGCGATGCCCTCGCCGAACAGGGGGTCGACACCCGCGGCGTCTCCAGCCGTGAGGACACCGGGGGCGGCGGTAGGGATGCCCGGCTGGAACATCCGGGCCGGGTAGGCGGCAAAGGGCACCTGGGCCGGATCGATGCCCCCGGCCAGCAGGCGGCGTTCCAGCGCGCCACGGGCGGCGGCGGGCCCCAGCCCGGCGGCCGGATAAAACCCACGGTTGACCCACCGCACCCCGTCCTCGAGGCAGGGGAAGGACCAGTAGTACCCCGGGCATCCGCTGGCCATCTCGCTGAAGTCGAAGATCAGCTCCGGCTCGCCCTCCCAGGCGGCCTCCCCCGGCTGGGGTGGCCCCTCGGCAATCCACACGGGCACCAGCGGCTGCCCCTGTGGCAGCAGGCCGCTGCGGCGCGTCACGCAGCGGGAACCACTGGCGTCGATGACGATGGGGGTGCGGTAGATCGCGCCGTCGGTCTCCACCTCCAGCCAGTCCCCGTCGCGACGGACCGCGCGGGCCGGCTCCCCCTGCCGCAGATCCGCCACGCAACGCCCGGCGCGGTCCGCGAGCTGGGCGTCCAGCTGCCAGCGCCGCACCACGGGGATCGGCTGGCTCATCTCCAACGTCGTGTGCCGGGGTTCGTGGCAAAGCCGCATCCGGCCCACCGGCAGGGCACCCTCGGGGGAGGCCGGCAATCCGAGCCACTCCAGCAGCGGGGCCGTGCGGCCGGTGAGGCCGCCCCCGCACCCCTTGCGCCGGGGATGCCGGGCCCGCTCCAGCAGGACCACCCGGCGGGGCGCCAGGGGCCATAGCTCCGCAAGACGAACCGCCGCCGCGCAGCCCGCCGGGCCGGACCCCAGGATCACCAGATCAGGGCGGTGGATCACGCTGGGCGCCCCACCCAGGTGTCGGTCTCCGTCGCTCCGGCGTAGCGCTCGATCAACGAGGCGAAGCGCCGTGTGTGCTGGGCCATGGTGGCGTCGTCGAGGACCGCCGACGAGCCGTAGATCACCGCCAGCACCGAGCTCGTGGTGGGCCCCACCTTGGTGGCCATCGAGTCCTTCACCGGCGTACCCCGAGGCACGTCCCCGTCGCACACCACCATCAACCCCGCGAGCCCGATCTCCTGGCCGGACGGATTGAACACGTACCGCTCGTCCGCGCCACCAAAGCGCAATGTAGGCTGGCCCCGGAACTTGCCCAGGTCCAGCACGGAGATGGGCAGCCCGGTCTCCAGGCTGAGCAGGTTGTTGATGTCCACGAGCACGTCGATACGCGGGAAATCCCCCTTGCGGGCCATCGCTCCGAGGTACTCGCTGGCCGGCTTGCCCCGGCCAGCTGGCTTGTAGCCCGCCGTCCGCAGCACATCCCGGATCCCCTTCTTGAGCTCCGCAGCCGGGTGACTATCCAGGCCCCCTACCCGCTCGACCACCGTGGAGAGCTCGGCGTCCAGATCCTCCGGCGACGGCCCGGGCTGCACGCCGCGGCCACGCACCACGCCCACCAGCAGGTCGGGCAACTCCAGTTGCAGCTCCAGCAACGCTCCCATCGTCCTCCTCCTCGGTTCCTTCTCAGGGGTTTGGATCGAACGTGACGGCGGAGTACGGCGGTTCCAGGCCCGCGTTGCCGAACTCCCGCACGCCGATCACGCGCTCGAAATAGGGCGCCGCCTTGAGCAGCCGCAGCACCGCGCCCTCGTCCGCCCTGGAATCCCAGGTGCGGTGGACCGTCCAGTTCTCGCCGCCATCATCCGGCACCCACCAACCGTTCTCGGCCAGCACCCAGACCCGGCCGTCATGGGCGTGGGCCACGTCGACCAGCGTCATGTTGGTGCGGGTCTTGGACAGCTCACCGTCGTCGAACTGGAACATCGTACTCTCGCCCACCGCCACCACGTGCTGCTCCCAGGCGTCGATGGCCAGCAGCGTCCAGCAGTCGTAGGGGTCGGACGGATCCCCGCACTCCACCCCCTGGTCCCGCAGGTCGTACACCTCGAACCCGGCGGTGTCGCCGCGCACCAGGAAGCCCTCGCTGGCTCCCCCGTCGCGAATCGTCGTCCCCGTCGCCCAGATGACGCCGTCCACATCCACCGTCAGATCCAGCAGCGCGGTGCTCCCACCCCAGTCGTCACAGGGCACGACCTCCCACACGTCATCCACGCGGGCCAATACCAGCGGCAGATGGTGCCGCCAGCCCACCGCGTAGATCACGCCGTCCGTACCCCAATCCACACCGCGCAGCTCCCAGTGTGAGGAATTCACGGCGTCCGTGGGTTCCTCCTCCCAGCTGCTCCCGTCCCAGTGGAAGATCACGCCGTTGACGTTCTCCTCGTCCACCATCCGGGATCCCACCGCCCAGCCCGAACCCTGGTCGTCGAACTTGATGTCCCGGATCCCCGCTTCTGCAGGGATGCCGGCATCCACCCAGCTGTTGCCGTCCAGCTCCCGATAGGTCCTGGGAGCCCCCCAGATGGCCAGTTCGGCAGGGGATGAATCTCCGGCGATCCAGAGTTCGTCGTCCTCCACGGTGACGGCCGTGGGCACGATCTCCGGAGCGGCCTCCCCCGTGTCCGGGGGACGCACCCAGGAGCGGTCGGGGATCCACGAGCGCGTGCTGTCATCCCGGTCGTAGTGCAACATCGCCTGGCCGTTGACGCACACGCCGTCCACGTCACAGTCGATGAAGGTGGCGATCATCCAGCCGTTGCGCCGGCTGGCGAAGTTCACGTCGTCGAACAGCCAGGTCCGCTCCGATCCCTCGGCCAGGTTGGGGGACAGGCGCTCGGCGGGGACGGCCTCCCACTTGTTGTAACGCAGGTGGTAGACCGGCTCCGTGCCGAATCCCGCGATCCAGCCCTCGTTGGCGGCAGGGAAGGCCGCCACGCGCGGTGTAAAATCCTCACCGTAGGGGAACGTGACGACCTCCGGGATGCCATCCTCGCTCTCCAGGATGAGATCACCGACCGCCCAGTACTCTGGCCCGTCGCCGGCCCAGGTCAGATCGCGGATCGGACCGATGGAGACGGGATCATCGGGCAGAACCACCATCGTCCAGGCCTCTCCGGCGCGAGCCAGCAATACCCCCTCTTGCGGGGAGACCATCCGGGCGCCAGCGGCATAACCGGTGCCGTCGTCCAGCATGATGATCGAGGCCAGCGAGACGTCTTCCAGCCCCTCTTCCACGGCCTCCTCGCTGAACTGGCCGTCCTCGAAGCGGTAGATGCGCGGCCCGGCCCAGCTCTGGCCGACGATCCATCCCTTCCCATCCTCCATGAACGCTGCAGCTGTCACCCCACCCTGAACCGGCTCGGGGGCGGGGTAGACGTCCCAGTCGTCCCCCTCGACCCTGAACAGATGGGCGCTCCCCGCGAGCCACAGTTCGCCCTCTCGCCCCCGGGCCATCGCGACGAAGGTGTAGTCCCACAGCAGATCGAAGGGGCACTGGCGGCTCGTGATGATGCCGTCCTCACCCTGCAGCAGGACACCTGCCAGCGCCCCTGCATGATAGCCAGCGACGTGGACGTCGCCGTTTTCTGCGCCGAGGATGACCCTCAGCTGGGCCGGCAGGAACGCCCCGTCGATGACGGTCCAGCTCCCGTCCGACCCGGGGGAACAGGATCCCAGCCAGCACATCGCCATCAGCCCAAAAGCGACGGGGACGGCCGGGGTACGAGGTAGGCTCATCTCATTGATGTATCAGGGTGACCGGTGGCTCGCCACCTCTAACCCACCGGCACGCCAGATTCGGCGGGCTCATGGTAGGCTACGGCCGCGTCGGAGAGGTGACGATGGATAGCGCAAAAAAAGCAGGGTACATCGGCGGGCTGGTGCTGGCAGTCGGAGTGCTGATCGCGGCGTGCGGCGGCAGCGCTGTAGACCGGGAACTGGAGCAATCCAAGGGCGGCGACGAGGCCACCACACCCACCCCCGTGGAGCCGGCCACAGAGGCGGTGACGCCGGCGGAAACCGAGGCCTTGTCCCCCCGCGGTGACGGAGACGCCATCCGCTATGGAGACATGAGCTTCCGCGTGGGGGATCACGTGCGCCTCAAGCGCCGGGTCGGGCTGCTCTCGCCCGCCGCAGCCCAGGGCCGCGGCCAGGTGGAGGCCGCCGTGGGCAAGCGGGGCCAGATCACCGGCGTGGTCGACCCGGAAGGTCTGGTGGAGATCACCTGGGACGCACAGGAATGGACCCTGCACGGCGGTTACAGCTGGCAGGAGAGTCTCAATGTCGAGGTTCGGGATGTCGAAGGGGCCACATCGAAGGCGGCCGGGACGATCCATCTGGAGCCTTTCACCACAACGATCCACATCGGATTTGTGGAGCTTTTATGACCCTTGTGCGTGGGCGCGTGTTATTGCTCATGTGAGCTGCGCTCTTGACACCCCCGCCCCATGGCGGCTAGTCAAGTGTGCAAAGCCGTGGATTCGGAGCGGTTGAAACAAAAGCCTACGTGCATCGTTCAACTCGTGTTCGACCCAAAGACGGGTGGCGCGCGTCGAGCAAGGGTAGGAGAGTTGCTGATGATCATCGGGCGTCCCTGGCTCTCCCTGATCCCCCTCATCCTCAGCCTGGTTGTGGCTGGGCCTGCGTACGCGCAGGAGGACGAGGAGGACGACAAGGACGACAAAGAAGCTTCCGAAGGCGACGACATGGACTGGGGCGATGAATCCGTACCCACCATGGAAGGCGACGAGGACGAAGACAAGGAGTCCAAATCGGACGCCAAAGATGGAGATCCCTCCGATAAGGAAAAGGACCCCGACGGCGAAGAATCCGAAGACGGTCCCGACGCGGGCCAGGCGACCGGCGACGGCGACGACATCGACGACTGGGAAGGCAAGATCGAAGCCCAGGACATGAACCAGACGGAGGAGCGCGAAGAGGTCAAGGTCGAGGTCGAGGCCGAACCCGAGCGTATCGGCATCTCCGGCAACTGGTATCAGGTGAGCGTGGACTGCCTGTACTGCGAGACCATCCTGGGCCAGAACCTCGAGGTATCCGAGGCTGACGTGATGCGTCAGTTCTTCGATCACCTGCAGATCGACCCCAACGCCAAGGGTGGCAAGATGGTGTTCCCCAGCGAGGGCATCAACCGGCCATTCTCCGTGATCAAGGACGACCAGCGGGTCATCCTGTTCATGTACGCCATCGACGTGGGCGAGCGTTCCACGGCCCTGTTTTGCACCATCTGGGATCTCCAGTGGCTGCTCAGGGACGAGAAGCTGCTCTACGGCCGGCGTTACTCCGTGGACGCCTACCAGCCATTCGCCTTTGGCACCTGGGAGAAGGGCTACAAGGCCGACGAGAGCTTCCTGCCCATGGAGCAGCTGCGCACCTTCTTGGACCTCAGCCCGGTCCAGGATCTCAGCGAAGAGAGCAAGGTCTTCGCCATCGGTGACAAGGCCGTGCTGACCTACCTGGGTTCGGATGCTTTCGTGCGCAGCGATTTCGAAGAGGAACCCTACGCGGACCTTCAGGCCCGGCTGTTCAAGGAGAAGGTCGAGGCCGATCAGCGCGAGAAGGACCGGCGGATTTCCTACGACGCGGGGGTCGAGGCCTTCGAGGACCGGGACTACGACACGGCCCTGGAGCAGCTCGGCAAGGCCGGCGAGCTCGGCGAAGACAGCGTCGATTTCCACTTCTATTTTGGCGCGGCCTACCAGGGCAAGAAGCAATACGACAAGGCCATCGAGCACTACCGGATCGTGCTGGCCAAGGACCAACGCGACACCACCACGCGCTTCAACCTGGCCATGATCCTCGAGAAACAGGGCCGCCTGCGAGAGGCGCTCGATGAATACAACATCATCCTCAAGTATGATGAGGAGGATGACGAAGCCAAGGATCGTGCGTTCAATCTCATGCTACAGATGCAGGAGTGAATCACGGGGAGGGTTCATGGTACGCCGGCTCACCCATTTCGCCCTCTTTGCCACGGCTTTCTCTTTCGCCCTGGGATGTGAATTCGACTATCCCTGGGAAGACGAGCCCCCACCCATCCAGGACAACGTGCACGCCCTGCAATGCGGGGAGACCCTCGAAGGGGTCTCGGACTGGATCAAGCTCGATTCGGAATACCCGGACGAGTGGAACGAACTCTGCACGATCCGCTTTGATCTTCAGGGGGATATGACCAGCGATTTCGACCACAACAGCTGCGTAGCCTGCCGTTGTGTCTACGACGTCGTGGCCACCGTCGATAGCGACAACTGCGGTTGGTACGCCGTCGACGATACCTTCGACGTACAGATGGGCTTCACCCCCACCGCCAACGGCCCCTCCGAGTACCAAGACTACGCTGCGGACTGGCCCTGGCTGGTCTACACGGATTTCTCCGTCTCCTGGACCGAGCAGCTGGAGTTCCGCTTCTGGGCCCAGGATTATGAGGACGCGTTGCCGGACAGCTACGACGCCGGTGAGCTCTACCTGTCCAGCGCCCACTACTGGAACATCGGCGACGACGGCGACAAGATGGTCATGCGCGGCTGGGTAGGGATGAACCTGTGATCCGGCCTTCCGGCCGGCATTCGATTCCGTGGATCCTCGGTACCCTGTGCCTGATGCTCGGAGCGTGCTCCGCAGACGACGGTGGCTACCTGCAGATGGAAGCGCTGCTCGAGCTGGAGGGGGGCGACCTGTCCGGCTCCCTGCACTGGAGCTTCGTCGAAGACAACCCCAACAAGGTGGACGCCCCGGAGCCGCGCTGCGACATCTGGGAGGAACTCGAAGGCTTCCAGATCGACCTGGACGCGGATCTATGCCCTGGTTGCCTGGCCATCTACCATCTGGAGGCCTCCCTCGAGGACGCCACCTGCGAGGCGTTGCCCGACGACCGCCCGCTCAATTTCGGCTTTGCCCCCATCGGTACGTCCAACGAGAACCTCAAGGACCTGGAGCGGGACGGCTACCCCCTGCTGGTACGTGTGGACTGGAACCCCCACGAGGGCTTCATCGACTATCTGGGCCCCCTCTTCGTAGCCCGGTCCGATTCGGGGGCCGAAGGCCTACCAGACAGCGGCTACGTCCTCCAATCCATCTACACCTGGGAGGCGGAATGAGTACGGTCTGACGTCTGCGTCCGGACCTCTACTCGGCCCAAAACGGATCCATGAAGTGTCCCCGGTGCGGCAAGGACGATCACATTCACCGCTCACGCAGGAGCGGCGCCGGGCAACGATTCATCAGCGTGTTTTTCATGGTCCGGCCGTACCGCTGCCACCGGTGTAACCAGCGGTTCTGGCGGTTCCGGTTCTTGCCCTATAAGAACCGGCGGAGCTTGCCGGCAAAACGGGGGCGGCGGAGCCGTTCGCGGTCCGCGGCGGAGGAGGCTCCCCGAGGCGGGTCATGAAAGGCTTCTTGACAGGTTTTCGGGGGGGAAGTAGATTCCCGGCCGCCGTGGGGACGTAGCTCAGCTGGCTAGAGCGCTGGATTGTGGCTTCAGAGGTCCCAGGTTCAAACCCTGGCGTCCCTACCACCTTGACCCCCTGCCCTCCATAAAATCGGGACTTCGTTGGGGCGGACCGGTGCGGTTTTCGCTAGAATCCGCTATCCGATTACTCGTCTGGGAAGAAGGACCATGGCCAAACCCAAAGTCAAAGCTCGTACCCTGCCTGGATTCCAGGATTTCCTGCCTGGCCGGGCCATCGGCCGTCAGCGGCTCGTCGATACCATCCGCCGCGTCTACGAGTCCTTCGGTTTCGGACCGCTGGACACGCCTTCCCTGGAATACGAGGAGGTCCTCACAGGCCAGCTGGAGTCGGACAAGGAGATCTTCCGCTTCCTGGATCGGGACGACCGGCCGGTGGCGCTGCGCTTCGACCTGACGGTGCCGCTGGCACGGGTGGTGGCCCAGCACGGGCAGGACGTGCCGCGCCCGTTCCGGCGCTACCACATCGACAAGGTGTGGCGGGAGGACAAACCCAAGCCGGGACGTTTCCGCGAATTCATGCAGTGCGACGTGGATATCATTGGTGCCGGTTCGGTGCACGCCGACATCGAGATCCTCACGGTGATGCACGAGACACTGGCGGCGCTGGGTATCGAGCGGTTCCAGATCAAGATCAACCACCGCCAGCTGCTGTCGGCAATGATCGAACGGGCCGGTATCGACCAGGGCCTCACCGACGACGTGCTGCGTTCGCTGGACAAGATCGAGCGGTTGGGCTGGGACACGGTGGCGCGGCTGTTGGGCAACCCCCCGGACAAGACGCTGGAAGGGATCGACGCCGTCCCGCTGGGGCTGCCCCCGGATGCCGTGGCGCAGCTGGAGCGCTTCGTCCACATCACCGGCGACGACCCGGCCGACGTGCTGGCGCAGCTACGGGAATTCTTTGGCGAATTCGAGCCGGCCCGGCGGCCGCTGGACGATTTCGAGGCCATCCGCCAGGCCCTGGCCGGCTGGCCACCGGAGCGCTGGTGCTTCGATTTCTCCATCGCTCGCGGGCTGGCCTACTACACCGGCCCCATCTTCGAGACCGCCCTGCTGGACCTGCCGGCCATCGGCTCCATCTGTTCGGGCGGCCGCTACGACGGGCTGATCGGGCGTTTCACCGGCCAACCGGTGTTCGCCACGGGCACCTCCATCGGCATCGACCGGGCCTACGCGGCACTGGAGAAGCTCGAGCTCGTGGACCAGACCCCCGCCATCGCGAACGTGCTGGTCATGGCGCTGGACAAGAAGATGTACGGCACCTACCGCGACATCGCCGCCGAGGTCCGCGCTGGCGGCATCCCCTGCGAGCTATACGTGGGCAAGGCCGGTCTCAAGCCTCAGATGCGTTACGCGGACCGCCAGGGATTCCGCATCGGTGTGCTGGTGGGAGGCGACGAGCTGGCCCAGGGGGTGGCGACGCTCAAACGGCTGGACCTGCCCATGGACCACCCCGACAAGCAACAGACGGTGCCCCGCGACGAGCTGGTGGCCCGGATCCGAGATCTTCTAGAGAACGATTGAACAGGAGACCATCATGGCTGACCAGAGCCCCTTGACCACCACCACGACTCACGATGGCGCCGTGGAACGTATTGTCCTCGACCGCCCCAAGGCCAACGTACTGGACGCGGCAATGATCGCCGCTATCCGCGCCCATGTCTCGACATTGCGCGACCGCAAGGAACTCAAGCTGATCGTCTTCGAAGGTGCAGGCAAGCACTTCTGCTTCGGGGCCAGCGTCGAAGAGCACCAGAAGGATTCGGCGCCGGGCATGCTGGAAGGCTTCCACGCCATGTTCCGCGAGATCGAGGCGCTGTCCGTACCGACGGTAGCGCTGGTCCGGGGCCAGTGCCTGGGCGGCGGGCTGGAGCTGGCGGCGTTCTGCTCATACCTCCTGGCGGAGGAAGGTGCCCAGCTGGGCCAACCGGAGATCAAACTGGCGGTCATCGCGCCGATGGCGTCAATCCTGCTGCCCTACCGTATCGGCGAGGGGCCGGCTCAGGACCTGCTACTCACCGGCCGTTCGGTGAGCGCCGCCGAAGGGCTGGCCATGGGGCTGGTCAACCGCGTGGTCGATGCCGAAGAGGGTGAGGAGGTGCTGGCCGAGTGGATCCGGACCGAGATCGCCCCCAAATCCCCATCCAGCCTCCGATTCGCCTACCGTACGGCGCGCCTCGCGCTGGCCCGGCGGCTCCACGATGACCTACCTGTCGTCGAGCGCATCTACATCGACGAGCTGATGGAAACCCACGACGCCAACGAAGGCATCGCCTCGTTCCTCGAACGCCGGCGCCCCGAATTCGATGGCACCTGATTTTTTTTCTAAACCTTCTGCGGGAACATCCGATACAAATGGTTGAGACGACTTCACAGATCAGATGAAAGAAACATGAGCCAATTCGTCATCAACACTCCGGACCCAGCCAAGAGCCATGCGGCGACCTATGCGCTCGGGAGTTCATCCAACAAGAAAGACGACAGCGCCATCAAGGCCAAGGGCGGCGGCATCAAACACGGGCCACCTGCGATTCAGATCGAAATGAAACCGCCCAAACCTCCCCCTGTACCCGATTGCGGCAAGGGAATCCTCCTCGACAAGTACATCTGATTCGACCGTGACCTGCCTCAGCGTTTGACCGCGCGCGCGCGTGTGCCCTATGGTTTCCTCCCCGAAATAATAACCCCCGACGAGGGTGAGGAGACACCGATGAGCGTTCCCGACACCATCCATTGCTGGCAGATGACCCAGCCCACCCGCAAGGACCGCGAGACCGGCGAGGTGACCCCCGGCGTGCTCGAACGTGCCGAGGTCCCGGTCCCGGAGCTCAAGCCCGGTGAAGTCCTCGTCGAGGTCGCCGGCTGCGGTGTCTGCCACACGGACCTGGGGTATTTCTACGGCGGTGTGCCCACGGTCAACCAGCCCCCGCTCACATTGGGCCACGAGATTTCCGGGACGGTCGTCGCGGGCGAGGCGGACATGATCGGCAAGGAGGTCATCATCCCCGCGGTGATGCCCTGCGGTGAGTGCGACATGTGCAAAGCCGGCCGTGGCAACCGCTGCCTGGCCCAGGCCATGCCCGGCAACTCCTGGGGTAACTGGGGCGGTTTCGCCAGCCACATCCCGGTGCCGGCCCGCGACCTGTGCGTCGTGGAGTCCCGCGAAGGATTCGAGCTGGCCGAGCTGGCGGTTGTGGCCGACGCCTGCACGACCCCCTACCAGGCCTGCATGCGCGGCGGCCTCAAGGCCGGCGACCCGGTGATCATCACCGGCATCGGCGGTGGCGTGGGCACCTACATGCTGCAGGTGGCCAAGGCGCTGGGCGCTGGGCCCATCATCGGCATCGACATCGACCAGGCCAAGCTGGACCGGGCGCTGGAGTACGGCTGCGACCACGTCATCAACTCCAGCGAGCTGGACTCCCGCGGCGTCAAGGGCGCCTTCAAGGCCATGTCCAAGGAGCACCGCTTCCCCCGCTGGGGTTGGAAGATCTTCGAGGTCAGCGGCGTGGCCCCCGGCCAGGCCACGGCTCTGGATCTGATGGGCTTCTGCAGCACGCTGATCGTGGTGGGCTACACCCCCGCCAAATCCACCTTCATGCTCAGTAAGCTAATGGCCTTCGACGCCGAGATCGTCGGCACCTGGGGCTGCTTGCCCGAGTACTACAAGCCGGTGCTCGAAATGATCCTGGACGGCCGCGTCCAGCTCAAGCCGTTCATCCAGAAGCGGCCGATGAGCACCATCGCCGAAGCGTTCGAGGAGGGGCACCACAGCCCGCCGCTACAGCGGATCATCCTCACCCCCGATTTTTAGGAACAACAAACACCTTTCGAGGAGAGACCCATGACACTGGACTGGATGCCCCGCGACGACGGCGCCAAGAACCACCTGCTCCACAGCGATCAGCACTGGGGGACGGAAGCCCCCTGCGTGATCTTCGAAAAGAAGCCCCTCACGGACCCCGAGGGCAAGGTCGTGGACGACCTGTACGTGGGGTGGGTCACCCTGAACAACCCCAAGCAGTACAACTCCTACACCACCGAGATGGTCAAGGGCGTCA
>CAZDDH010000239.1:0-13830 GCA_964504165.1 uncultured Rickettsiales bacterium
GACGACGGCGACGGCATGGCCCCATGCGAGGGCGACTGCAACGACGTCCACCCCAACACCTACCCCGGCGCCCCCGAGGTCTGCGACCTGCTCGACAACGACTGTGACGGCCAGCTGCCCGCCGACGAGGTGGACGCCGACGCCGACGGCTGGGCCGTGTGTGTGGGCGACTGCGACGACGCCGACGACACCATCAACCCCGGTTACCCCGAGCAGTGCGACCAGATCGACAACGACTGCGACGGCTCGGTGGACAACGGCGTGGACGACGACAGCGACGGCGACGGGTACACCGAGTGTGACGGCGACTGCCACGACGGCGATCCCGACAGCTACCCCGGCGCGGACGAGACCTGCGACCTGTGGGACAACGACTGCGACGGCACCGTGGACGAGGACGCCATCGACCGCGACTGGCTGGCCGACGACGTGGACGCCGACGGCTTCGGCGCCATCGGCACCACGGTCTTCCAGTGCTGGGGCATCGGCAACGAGCTGGACTGCGACGACGCCGACGCCACCGAGCCGGTGGTCGTCGATGTCGCCACCGGCACCCCCGGCGGCGCGGGTGTCCTGGGCGACGCACTGGACACCATCCAGGCCGGTATCGACCAGGCGCTGCAGTGCGTGGTGGCCTATCCTGGCACCTACAACGAGACCATCGACTTCTCCGGCAAGGACGTTGCGGTCACCGGCACCGAGGGCTCGGCAAACACCACCATCGACGGCGGCCTGGCCTCCGATGCGGTGGTCTCCATCCAGAGCGGTGAGACCTCTGCAGCGTCGTTGAACGGATTCACCATCACCGGCGGCGGCGGTCACCTGGACCAGACGTCGTACCAGTGGGCGTGCTCCTCCATCGACACCTGCACCGACTACTACCTCACCTACTGCGGTGGCGGCGTCTACGTCTCCGACTCGGACCCGGCCCTCAACGACCTGGTGGTCGAGAACAACACCTTGCCGGCCAACGCGGTCACCCAGGCGGGGAACGACACCTACTACGAGTACTCCTTCGGCGGCGGCATCTGCTTCCGCAACTCCCTCTCCGTGGCCACCGGCGTCAGCGTCAACGGCAACTACGCGGACCAGGGTGGTGGCGTCTACCTGGACATCAACTCCACCATCGACCTGTCCGAGGGGTACCTCATCGCCAACACGGCCACTGATGGCGCCGGCATCGAGGTGGATCAGGGCTCCCTGACCATGACCAACATCGCCGCGAGCTGGAACACGGCCGTCGCGGACGGTGGTTCGGTGCTGGCCATCGACGGCACCTTGGTCGTCACCAATGTGACCATGGGCGGCGACACGGCCGGCAACGGCGGTGGCGTCTACCTGTCAGGCACCAGCGTCGGCACGATGATGAACAGCATCGTCTACGCCGAGACGGGCGACGGCATCCTCGCCGACGGCTCCGCGACCTTCACCGGCACGTACAACGACGCCTACGGCAACACGGTGTGGAACTACTCCGGCATGGCCGACCCCACCGGCACCAACGGCAACATCTCCACCGGCCCGGTGTTCACCTCGGTGAGCAACGACGGCAACGCCTACAACGACGACTGGACCCTGCAGGCCGGTTCGCCCTGCGAAGATGCCGGTGATCCTTCAGGCGCCTACAACGACGCCGACGGCTCGGTCAATGACATGGGCGCCTTCGGTGGCCCGGGCAGCGACTGGGCCAACTAGCCGGACCGGCTGGAGCCTCCAGCCCCCTCCCCCTTTTACCGTCCTCTTTAGATATGGAGTGGTCCGTTCTCAGGACTCGCTCACCCACATGTGGAGGGTGTAGGGCTCGCCGTCGGGAGCCGCGTACCCCACCACCCAGGCGTAGCAGAGAGTACCGGCGGTCATCGACACGTGGGAGACGCCATGCTCGGGCTTGGAGGTACCGGTCGTGTCAGGAACCATGACGTACCAAGCTTCGGGGTTCTGCTCGTCCCCGTAGTAGCACATCAGGTATAGGTCCAGGTCGCCGTCTTGCGTATCCCAGTCCAGCACGATGTTGAGGAATCCTTCGGCGGTCATGGTCAGGGCGAAGGTGTCGTTGTCGCCGTCCCAGGTCTCCTCGACGACGGTCTCGAGGGTCCCGGAGATCACATCGGCCAGGCCATCGCCGCTGACCACGCCTTCGCACACCTGGCCACAGTCTACCCACAAGTCCGTCGAGTCCGATACGGAGCAATCATTGGGCTCCAGATCCGAGCAGGTCACGCCGGAATCCGCCGGGATCTCCACCGGCGCCTCGGTGTCGTCGTCGTCGTCGTCCGCCACGTCCTCGTCGTCGTCGTCCGCCACGTCGTCGTCATCGTCGTCTGCAGCCGTGTCGTCATCGTCGGCCGCATCGTCGTCGTCCGCCGCGTCATCGTCGTCCTTTTCCTCGGGTGGGCAGCCGAGCGTCAGCAAGGCCAACATCGCCAGCAAGGCCAGCAGTACCCTCGGTCTTCCATGAATCCAGCATGTCATCGTCGGTCCTCCCTTTGGTGGGACCGATTGTAGGCAGGGGGAGCGGGGCACCACGGGAAATCCAGGGGTTGTCGCAGGATCCGCGCCCGCCGCGACCGGGCGTTGCCAGGCCCCCGGGGGCTGCTAGCGCCTGCTCTCGCGGGCTCCCACCAGGCCCCGGATCCAGATCACCCAGCACAGCAATGCCAGCGCACCGGTCAGTGGCACGGAGACCCAGCGGCGGCTCAGCCCCTTGCGCGGCATCCCCCCCAAAGCGACCTCGGTCGGGTCCTGCGTTGCGTAATAGATGATGATCCCGTCCCCTACATCCACCCAGGTGCGGCCGGCCGAGGTCAGCCGTGTGACGGCCACCTGCTCGCTCCCTTCAGCGTCGGTGAAGCCGACCTCGATGAAGTGCAGCGTGTCGTTCGGTAGCTCCTCGGACCACTTTTCCTGCACCACGCCGATGGCCTCGGCGTCCATCCCTGGCAGACCAGCGGCGGTGCGCAGCGCGGATATCTCCAGCCCGAACGCCACCGTCCAGGCCAAGGCGATAACGGCCAGCAGGACACGGCGGGCGCGGGGTGATGGGCCCTTTCGGGGCTCGTCGATGGGGCGATGGGGTATCAGGGTTCGGTCATCCTCGGGTGGCTGGTGGTTGTTCGCGGTCGTCCAGCACGCTCACGGTGTGCAACTCCTCGAGTCCACGATAGGCTACCAGCCAGGGAGGGCCGAAGATGACACAAATGCTCCCGCGCGCTCTATTTCTGGCCGGCCTGTTGCTGGCAACCGTGGCGCCGAGCCCCGGGACGGCCAAGACCGTCGAGGTGCCGGTCGATATCGGCGTGGGCCCAGCATTCCACCTGATCTCCGGGCCTGTCTTCCGCGACCAGCCGGTCCACTACGGCCTGAAGATCAGTGTCCAGGCCATCATCGACGGCAAGACCATCCGCGACAATCTCAAGCGCCTGCCCAGCTGGGCACGCTCGGCGGCCAAGGGGGTCAACGAGGCCCGCATCAGTCCCTCCTTCCTGATCCCCGACACCCTCATCATCTCCCCCAAGTACAAGGACACCGGCATGGTGGGCATCATCTGGCGGCCCCTGGCGCTGAGCCTGCCGCTGGTGCGCAAGCCGGTGCGCCTGGCCCTCAGCGCCGGCCTGCTGGTGGCCTACGTCTATATTCATTCCGACACCCTGGCGGCCCGCCACACCCATTTCCTGCGCCTCGGCCTCGACGGCCGCGCCGAACTGGAGATCCCGTTCAGCAGCCGCTTCCTCATCAGCCTGGGCTGGTCATCGGGGGTCTACATCCCCCAGGTCATCGGCGGCGGGTTCTTCGACCTGCAGCCCAAGGAGCAGTTCATCTGGCACGTGGGCCAGGCGTTCGTGATGCTGCACTTCCGCTTCCCCTACAAGACCAAGATCTAGGCGGGCGACCGATGACAGTCCGTCCACGCGACCTGCTCCCCGCCGCCTACCCGCTGTGGTGTCTGCTACGCGGCCAGCCCCACGAAGAGGATTTCCGCGTCCTCGGGCAGCTGGGACCCACCGGTGGGCTGTTCGTCGATGTGGGCGCCAATGCCGGCCAGTCGGCGGTCTCCTGCCGGCTGTGCAACCGTCGGCTGCACATCCTCTCCTTCGAGCCCGATCCCGCCGCGCTGCGCCCCCTGCGCCTGGTCCGCGCTGCACTCTCCGCCCGCCACGAGATCATCCCCTGCGGCCTGGGCCGCACCAGGGGCACCCTCCCCTTCCACCAGCCCATGGCCGGCGGCCACCCGCTACACGGGGAGGGGACCTTCGACCGCATGGTCCTGGAAACCGACCGTCCCACCCGCCAACGCCTGGAGCGCCTGGCCTCCGGCCGCCCCATCACCATCGACACCCGCCACCTCCCCGTCCGCCGCCTCGACGAGTTCCACCTCTCCCCCCACGCCATCAAGATCGACACCCAGGGCACGGAGTTGGACGTTGTGGAAGGCGCCACGGATACCCTCGCGCGGGCGCATCCAGTTTTGATGGTGGAGAACAATCCCCGTTCGACGGACATCGAGGCCCTGCTAGCGGCCGAGGGGTACCGGGTGTTCGTCCGGGATCCGGATGCCAATGTGCTGTGTACTTCCGCGCAGCCGTACGCAGGGCTCAATGCGTTCTACGTCGCCAGCCCGTGGCTGGAGCGTCTGCGTGGCACGGGGGCGCTGGTCGAGTAGGACGCCCTTACGTCAGGGATCGGTCATCCACAGGAGCAGCGTATACGGCTCGTCCTCGGACGCCGCCGGCCACCAGCTCCGGCAATCCTGACTGCAATCGTTCGAGGCTTCCGGCGTGGAGAGAGGCCAACACGGCCAATTCTCGAGACAGATTTTCCCGTAGTTATTGGCCGTAAATGATAAATCGTCAAGCTCCGGGACCAGGTTTTTCGTCAAGCTCCGGGACCAGGTTTTCCATCGTAAGTCCCCTCGACCGTCGTAGCGATAGTGCCCGACACCACGTCCGCCCGGCCGCCCATGGTGACGACGCCAGCACAGACCTGGCCGCATTCACCCCAGGTGGAACAGGACTCGTTGAGGGAGCAATCGTTGGATTCGTCATCGGTACAAAACACCCCCGGAAGGTCGGGAATCTGCAGCGGGTAGCTGACGGTGTCGTCGTCGTCATCGGCCGTGTCGTCGTCATCGTCATCGGTGAAGTCGTCGTCGTCGTTGAAGCCGTCGTTGTGGGAATCGTCGTCGTCGCTGACGTCGTCATCGGGGGTGCTGGTCTCGGGCAAGGTGAAGCAGCCACAGAGCACCAGGAGCGGGATGGGGATCGTGGCGATGATTGCTGGCCAGGTGGGGTAGTCGTGATGGGTCATCGTCTGGGGCTTTCGGGTTGGCGACAGACTATCACGGGTGGGGTGCGGGACGATTTTTCCTATAGCGGGGGGAGAAGGGGGGAAAAGGGGACGCTCATTACTTCATTACTTATTGAGCAATGAGCAATGAGCAATGAACCTCTGACGGATACCTCGGTAATGGAAAAAGGCATCAAGTAATGAGCGTCCCCTTTCCCGCGTCCCCTTTTCCGTCCCCCGGGAATCCGGGTGGCCATCACTGAGGAACGGCCGTGAGCTCGACTTTGAGGGTACCGCCCAGCCCGTACAGCAGCATGTCCGCGCTGAGATCGTCGGTGTGATGGACGGTGGTTGCCCCGTGAATCTCGATCGGCCGTCCGACCTCCAGCTCGCTCCACGTGGCGCCGCCGTCCTCGCTGCTCATGATCTCGCCGCTCACCGATGCGACGACCAGGCGGTCACAATCCGCCGGATAGAAGGCCCCGAATATCGGACCGTGTGAATCCAGGCCATCCGGATCCAGTTCGGTCCAGTTCAAACCGCCGTCGTCGGACAGGAACATCCCAACCTGTCCAGAGTTCCCGTCCACCACCCCGCTGACGAAGAGTCTCCCCGGATCGTCGGGATAGGGCGTTTCGCCCTCGCCGGGACACCAGTCGATGTCGGTAACCAATCCCTCATAGATCTCCGGCACCGCCAGCACCGTGCCCTCGCCTTCTGGCGTCACGTGGTGGATTCCCTCCCACTGGGCTGCGATCAAGGCCCCGCCGTCGGGCAGGCGGATCAAATCCACGACCATCGTGTCGCTGCCCGTGCCAGTGTCGTAGTCCCAGACGTCGCTCCAGCTCTCGCCGCCGTCCTCGCTGCGCTTGAGAAAGGAGTAACTCCAGAAGTAATTGCCGGCCACCAGGAGGTGTTGGGCGTCGCCTTCCTCGATCACCCGCAGATTGACGTGATCCATGCTCTGGCCGAACTGCGGTCCGATGAATTCGAAGCTCTCCCCCTGATCGGCCGAGGCCAGCAGCCCGTCGTTGTACAGGCCGCTCGGACCGTCCGTGACCGCGTACCAGTTCCCCGATTCACCGATGTGGACACCGCTGAACCTCGGTGGCGGCAGGGAATCGACGTGCGACCAGCCGTCGGTCGCCCCGTCGCCGCTCACCACCATGCCCGAGTTGAGCGAAGACATGGCCAGAAGGTAGGTCCCCCCCACCGGGTCCAACGTCGCGTCCGAGACCACGGCCAGGTCCATGCACTCGGACGACTGGGTCCAGCTTGCGCCACCATCGTCGCTGGCGAACACGCCCAGCTGCTCCACACCCGAGTACAGGCGCCCATCCACGTCCTTGCCCAGCGCGTGCACCGTGTGCTCCCCCAGGTCGCTGAAGTGCTCCCACTCGCCGTTGAGGGTGGCCGCTTTCATCAGTCCTTGCCCGTAGCTGGCGGCGACGAACTCGCCCGAATCCAGCTGCATCACGTCGTGAGCTACGGGACTGCTCCAGCCATCGATGGATGGATACCACGAGTCCATGGGATCGTCGGTGTAGTAGACCCCGGCGAACGAATCGTGCACTGGATGGCCGCCGGCCAGGACGATATGTCCGTCCAGATATCGCGCACGCTGGAACATGCGGTCGGGCAGCCCGGACGAACAGTCCTCGAACGTCTCACCGCCGTCTACCGAACAGATCACCCCGCCATCCGTGAGGAGAGCGTTGGTCCAGAGCGCCAAGATGGTGGAGGGATCCCCTCCCTGTCCAGGAATCGCCAGCACGTCCAGAAAGGCATAGGCACCCGCCATGGCGCTGCCCGCTGGTGTATTCCAGGCGACCCAATCATCCGACCCATCTTCGAGGTACCACACCGGTGCGACCTCGAAGGCGAGCAACGATACCCACAGCCGGCCCACCGAACCGGGCACGTAGCTGAAGCCATAGGCGTAGGGGTACTGTGCGCCGCCTTGCTCGAGGTTGCCTCGAACGGAACGGAAACTCTCCCCGGCATCCTCGGACAGCAGCACATCGTCGGTGGTGCCGACGAACAAGCGGCCATCGTCCAAGGCAGCGATGCTGTATATCTCAAAGAAGCCCGAAGTCATGGGAACACTGAGTTCCAGCCAGGTTGCGCCGCTATCGCCGGAACGGAACAGGTGGCCGGTTGCCAGGGCAAACAGTCGGTGTGGGTTCGTTGGATCCGGCTCGATCTGAGTGACCTCTCCGCCCCAGGGTCCCAGGAAAGGCACCTCGCCGGTATCGTCGTCGCAGACGATCGATACAGGATCGCCGGGGTCGTCGGGGTCGTCGGTGTCGTCGTCGTCGCCGGGATCATCGCCGACATTTCCGCCGCAGCCGCCCCCTGCAATCGCGATCGCGGCCACCAGCAGCAAGGTGAGGAGTCTTTCAGGGTTACGCGCAGATGGGCCAGACGTGGTCATCGTTTCATGAACTCCGATCTTGATCTCGTTGAAATAGCATCCGCTCGCGGGCACAGCGCCTGTGTCGAGCTGGACCGGTCCAAGGTCTCGTCCCTCTGCCTGGTGGGATCTCGACTCGCCAACCGGTCCTCTTCCATGAGTCAAGTGTCCACGGGCTGACCCAAAGGCTCAATTATTTTTTTCAGGCGACGGCAAGCGTGGCTATCTTCCCGAAGGCTGCCTCGGCATTGGAATAGATAATGAAGTAATGAGCGTCCCCTTTGCACGTCGTAGCCTTCCAGCCGAGCTAGCGGAGTGGAGGTGGGCCCCGGGGCCCGCCGCCACGTAGCTCAGGCTGGAGGCGGTGGGACACAGCAGGATTGTGTGGAATTCCCAGTTCTCGCACGTCTAGCAGGAACTGGCGCGGGTGCGGGCACGAACGCGTGTTTGGGGAGGGATCTGAAACGTCCCAGGGCCTGACCCGTTTGTTGGGTCACAGGAGAGAGCCCCATGACCCAGCGCCGCGTCACCACAACCCTGTTCGTCCTGCTCACCTGCTGCTGCTGGGGGTCCGCCGCCTGGGCCCTCGACGTGGAGGATGTCCTCAGCATGGCGTCCGTAGGCGTGCCCGACAGCATCATCATCTCCACCATCGAGTCGGCCGACGACGTCTTCGAGCTTTCGCCCGACGACATCCGCGTTCTCCGTGCCAACGGCATCTCCGATCCGGTGATCGCGGCCATGCAGGCCACCGCGCCGGACACGGACGATCCGCCGCCCACCGACCCCGACGGAGAACCAGACATCCCCGGCCAGGATCCGGAAACGCCCGAAGAGGACGACGAGCCGATCCGCGGCCGCTTCGATCGCCCCCGCGGCGACACCAACGCCAGCGATGACGAAATCCCCTTCCCCACCTCCCGCACCCCCACCGAAATCAAAGAAGCGATCAACCAACACCGCGCCCGTAAGTTCCTCAGCGCCAGCTACAACCTGTTCAACATCATCGAGTCCGACCGCTACCCCGAACACGAGCTCAAGGCCCGCTACTACCTGGCCGACAGCCTCTACCGCCTGGAGCTGTACCACTCGGCCCAGGTGGAGTTCACCCGCGTCGTCAAGGCAGGCCGCGGCACCTACCACGCCCCCGCCGTCACCCGCCTGGTGAAGATCTGGGCCAAGACCGGCGACCCTTCGGCCCTGGCCCAGCTGCTCGACGACCTGCCCCCCGAGGATTTCCCGTCCAAGGTCCGCAGCGACCTGATGTACCTGGCCGGCCGCAAGGCCTTCGACAACCAGGAGTACGGCGATGCGCTCGGGTTCCTGGGGCAGGTGGGCGCCCGCAGCGATCACGAAGCCCAGTCCATGTACGTGCAGGCGGTCATCCTCCACCGCCAGGGCAAGCTCCGCTCCGCCGCCGAGCTGTTCCTGGAGATCCTCAAGGCCAAGCACTTCTATGGCGATCCCACCGAGATCGAGCGGGTGGAGCACCTGACGCTGCTCAACCTGGGCCGCATCCACTACGAGGTGGAGCAGTACGAGGACGCCACCGAGCGGTTCTACGAGAAGATGCCCCGGGACAGCGAGTACTGGGCCGACTCCCTCTTCGAGGCCAGCTGGGCCTACGTCCAGGGCCCGGACGACAAGGACCTGGCATTGGGCCACATCCGCACCCTGGAGTCCCCCTTCTACGCCGACCGCTACTGGCAGCCGGAGGTCCCCATCCTCGAGGCGGTGATCTACTACCAGCTGTGCGAGTACGAACAGGTTGGCGACGTCCTCGACCGCTTCGAGATGACCTATCAGCCGGTGGCCGAAGAGCTGGCCCGCTTCGTCAAACCGTACGCGGACCGAGAGCTGCCGCCGGCTCACGCCTACGAGACGCTCTACACCAGCGGCTCGGACGCCGCCGAGCGCCTGCCCACCGCCCTGTACGCCCACCTGGAGTCGGATCAGCTGTTCGGCGGCCCCCACCGCCACGTACTCCAGATCGAGCGGGAGCTGGCCCAAGTGGACCGGATGAAGGCCCGCTGGCGCAACTCCCCCCTCGGCGACGCCACCGTCCACCGGCTGCAGGACGATCGGGAGCGCTACATGACCCGCGCCGGCATCGTGATGCTCAACGACTTCAACCAGATCCGCCGCAACCTCGAGGGGCTGCTGGGCCAGGGCTCCCTGCTCCGCTACGAGATGGTGGCCGGCGTCGGTGATCAGTTGAAGAACCTGGCCCAGGGCAACACCGTGGTGGACGCCTACGAGATGTTGGAATTCTCGTACGCCACCGAGCCAGAGTACGTCTACTGGCCGTTTTCCGGAGAGTACTGGTCCGACGAGCTGGGCTACTACCACGTCCCCGAGAAGGGAAGCTGCACCAACTGACCTCTGCCTGATAGTCTCCTCCACGTGCCACACAATGGGGAGAATCCACCATGCAAAAGGTCGCCCTGCACCAGGTCCTGGACGCCAAGTGGGAAGACGGCACCCGCCCCAAAGACCTGTACAAGAACCACATCGCCGGCAGCCCCGAAGAGTACGTCCAGGACATCATCGACGGCCTCGGCGCTGACGTGCGCAAGGTCCAAAACGGGTGCGCCGAGCTGGCCTCCCTGCTCTCCGAAGATCAGCCTGCGCTGGTCTACCCCCACCTGGACCTGTTCGCCGCCAACCTCAAGGCCAAGGAGCCGATCCTGCGCTGGGAGGCGGCCTGCACCTTGGGCAACCTGTCCACCGTGGACGAACGCCGGGCACTGCCCGATTCCATCGCCTGGATCTCCCGCAACCTGGACCACAAGAGCATCGTGCTGCAGGGGCACTCGGTGCGCGCCCTGGCCAAGATCGGCGGGGCCTACCCGGAACACGCTCCGGGGATCCTGGCCAGCCTCACCGGGGCGGCGGAGCACTTCCCACGCAACCGCATCGGCTTCATCGTCGAGGCGATGGAATACCTGCTGGTCCACCAGGCCCTGCTCACGGACATCGAAGCGTTCGTTCGCCCGCTGTCAGACAGCCCGATCAAGGTGGTCGCACGCAAGGCCAACAAGATTCTCAACAAGTTGCCGGCCGGCCGGTGATAGCCTGAGCGTGGGGCCACACATGATATCCGGGAGGATGGACCTATGAGACGTGGATCAACCGTTGGCGTGGCACTGGCCGCCCTGATGCTGGTGACCTGCGTGGGGTGTACCAAGAAGGCCAGCCTGGAGACCTTCGACAGCTGCGACGAGCTGGAATCCTACATCGAGTCCCTGGCTATCGAAGAGCTGACCTGGACCGGCAGCAACACCAGCTGGGGCGGCGTGGCCCCCCCGAGGAACACCCAAGATTTTTCTAGCGCGGCGGGGGATCCGACCATGGCCGAGGACGCCGCCGGAGGGGGCGGGCCCAGCACCGGCGGAGGCCTGGGTAGCGACCCCAACCGGGACTACTCCACCACCAACACCCAGGAGGTGGAGGTGGACGAGGCCGACATCGTCAAGAACGACGACACCTACTTCTACCTGGTCAGCGGCGAGGACCTGGTGGTGGTCCAGGCCTGGCCGGCCGACAACCTGGAGGTGCTCTCCCGGTTCCACATCGAGGGCCAGCCCACCGAGCTGTACCTGGACGGCGACATCGTGGCCGTGCTGTCCCTGATGTACGGCGACGCCTCCCCCCAAGGCAACGACGCTCAGGACCTCAACGGCTTCGTCACCAAGCTCAGCGTCCTGGACGTCAGTGACCGCAGCGCCCCGCAGCTTCAGCGGGAGATCTATGTGGAGGGTTCCCTGTACAGCTCCCGCCGCGTGGACGGCATGCTGTACCTGATCACCTACCGCGATCTGGGGGACTTCGGCCTCAGCAACGACCTCTCCAACACCGAGATCCGGGACCGAGTGCAAGAACGCGAGATGAGCGACTGGATGCCCACGATGGTCAACAACGTGCTCGACGGATCGTCGTGGAGCCTGGACCAAAGTGACGTCTGCGGATGCTCGGATGTCTACAAGGCCAACCGGGACGGCGGCCTGGAGATGATGTCGGTGATGGCCGTGGACATCACCGATCCCCGTGGGGAGCTGTCCGGTACCTCCGTCATCGCGGGCACCGGCGAGGTCTACGCCACCCCCTACAGCCTCTACATGGCAGTTTACGAGCCCAACGAAGGCCCGTTCCGGGCCACCTCCGGCGGTTTCGGCACCCGCATCCATCGCTTCAACCTCGACGGCAGCGGCCACCCCCAGTACGCTGCCAGCGGCCGGGTGGAGGGCTGGGCCCACAACTCCTTCGCCATGGACGAGGCCAACGACACCTTCCGCATCGCCACCACGGTCTTCGCGGGCAGCCAGGGCACCCAGAGCACCGGCGTGTACGTGATGACCCAGGACTCGGACAAGCTCAAGGTCATCGGCGAGGTCACCGACATCGCACCGGAAGAGGACGTCTACTCGGTGCGATTCATGGACGACACCGCCTACGTCGTCACCTTCGGGCAGGTGGAGCGCTGGATGGACCCGCTGTTCACCATCGATCTGACCGACCCCACCGACCCGACCATCCTGGGTGAGCTGGAGATCACCGGCTACTCCACCTACATGCACCCCATGGGCGACGACCATCTGCTGGCCGTGGGCGAGGAGATCGACCCCGACACCGGCTGGATCGACGGCCTGGCCGTGACCCTCTTCGATGTATCCGACCTCACCGATCCACAGCTGGACGATCGCCAGGTCATCGAGACCAGCTGGGATTCCTCCGAAGCGCTGTTCGACCACCACGCCTTCACATACTACGAGCCCCACGACATGCTGGCGGTACCGGTCATGCTGACGACGGATACCTGGGGTGGCGACGTGTCTTACTCGGGGCTGGCGGTCTTCGACGTCACCGTCGCGGACGGCGTGCAGCCCGCGGGCCAGATGGACGCCAGCCAGCTCATCCACGAGGGGGTGGACTACTACTACGCCGTCTACTGCTCGCAGATCCGCCGCAGCATCGTCATCGAAGACATGCTCTACGGCGTGTCGGCCGGGGGCATCATCTCCGCGCCCGTGGCCGATCCGGGCGACTCCTTCGACGTGCTCACCTTCTCCAACTACGGCAACTGCGACGAACCATGGGAGTGGTGGGAGGAGATGGACGAGGGCTGACCGCCCGCCGCATCACGCCGCGCGCACCGTTTTTCCCCTTTACACCCCGATTTGTGTATTTTGTGGCAGGAAGCCAGGGGTGAATCATGCCAGTTTTTGACCGACTCGTCGGGCCCGTACGCCGCTGCTTGCAGCTGGGCCTAGTTGGCGCCGTGATGCTGTGTATCCCAGCCATCGCCGTGGCCGACGACCTCACGACCACGTATTCAGGGGGCAACTCCCAAAACGGCAACATCTTCGATGTGGTGGCCCTGCAGGACGTCATCATCAATAACTTCGACGGCAACATCTCGGGGAGCCCCACCATCGAGATCTGGTACAAGGAGGGCACCTGCGTCGGGTACCAGAGCAATGCGGCGGCGTGGACCCTGATCGGCTCCGCGTCCGCCTCCGGCAGCTCGGGCACGCCCACTCCGTTCAACATCGTCGTCGACCTCCCCATGCAAGCCGGCGAGACCTTCGGCTTCTACGTCACCACCACCAGCGGGACGATGAACTACACCAATGGCGGCAGCGTTGGGGACATCTACGCTTCGGACAGCTATCTCCAGATCCTGGAGGGCTACGGCAAGTCGTACCCCTTCGGGTCAACCTTCTCCACCCGGGTCTGGAACGGCACGATCTACTACACCCCCAACAACTGCATGGGCATCGATTTCGACAACGACGGCTACACCGACTGTAACGATTGCGACGACTACGACCCCTGGGCCTACCCAGGGGCCACCGAGCTGTGCGACGAGATCGACAACGACTGCGATGGCGTCGTTCCCGCGGACGAGGTCGACGATGACGGCGACGGCTACCTGGCCTGCGAGGAGTGCGACGACAGCGAATCCACGGTCAATCCCGGCGCAGTAGAAGTCTGTGACAGCCTGGACAACGACTGCGATGGCGACGTGGACGACGACGACAGCGACATCCCCGATTACGACGGGGACGGCTACGGAGCGTGTGAGGACTGCGACGACATCGACGTGGACTCCTATCCCGGAGCCACCGAGCTGT
>CAZDDH010000240.1:0-13773 GCA_964504165.1 uncultured Rickettsiales bacterium
GCTTCCTGCGCGAGATCATGGTCACCCCGGTCAGCCGGCTGTCGATCCTGCTGGGCCGGGTGGCCGGGGGCATGACGATGGCCACGTTGCAATGCCTGCTGGTGGGGGTGGGCGCCACGCTGATGGGGGTCCGCTTCAACCTGGATCCCACCTCCCTGGGGATGGCCCTCGTGGCCATGGTGCTGGTGGCCGTGTCCTTCGTCGCTGTCGGCACGATCTTCGCCAGCCTGATGACCGATTTCCACGGCTTCTCGCTCATCGTCAACTTCTTCGTGTTCCCCATCTTCTTCCTGTCCGGTGCCCTGTTCCCCGTGAGCAACTTGCCACCCTGGGTGCGGCCGCTGTGCTACGCGGACCCGCTGACCTATGGGGTCGATCTGTTGCGGGGCAGCCTGGTGGGCGTATGGGCCTTCAATCCCGCGATGGACCTGGCGATCCTGGGCGGCTTCTGTGCGCTGATGCTGACCATCGGCTCGGTGCTGTTCAGCCGGCTCGAGGTGAGTTGACGGGGTGCAGCCCATCCCGGACGCTGACCGCGCGGCGATCCTGTAGTACGTTATCCGCTCCCTAGATTTGCCTGGAGGTCCCGTGGGTTTGATCACGCGCTATTTCCTCGGACTCAAGTACTTCTTCAAGATCTGGTTCGACGGCGCCTTCGCCGACCAGGTGAAGGCCCTCGACGGCGGTTCCTTGCCCGAACCGGAGCCGGTAGCGCCGCGCCGGGTCTCCGAAGAGGGCCAGCGGGGCATGGTGCGGCTGCTGTCCGTGATGCAGCGTGAAGGACGCCTGGTGGACTTCCTGCAAGAGGACGTGACCTCCTTCGACGACGCCCAGGTGGGGGCGGCCGCCCGGGCCGTGCACGCCGGCTGCCGCAAGGTGCTCCAGGAGTTCGTGACGCTGGAGCCGGTGATGAAGGAGTCGGAGGGAGATCGGGTCGCCGTGGAGGCCGGCTTCGATGCATCGGCCATCGAGCTGACCGGCGCGGTGCAGGGGGAACCCCCGTTCCGCGGCGCCCTGGCCCACCACGGCTGGCGGGCGGCAACGATCCAGGTGCCCGAGCTGCCCCCCTCGATGGACGCGATGGTGGTGCAGAAGGCCCAGGTGGAGGTGTAGGCCATGAGTGCGGAGCGACGTGGAGTCGGCATCGACCTGGGGACGACCAACTGCACCCTGGCCCAGCTGCCGCTGGGTAGCGAGGAAGACGGCGCTGCAGAGCCGCTGATCGAGCCCATCGAGCAGGTGCTCCAGCAGGGGGAGGTGGCCCCCCGGGCTCAGCTGCCCTCGTTTTTGTACCTGGCTGGAGAACACGAGCTGGCGGACGGTGCCCTGGATCTACCTTGGGCCGACGGGCGGGACTATGCCGTGGGTACCTTCGCGCGGGAACAGGGGGCCAAGGTCCCCGGCCGGCTGATCGCCTCGGCAAAATCCTGGTTGTGCCACCCCGGAGTGGATCGCCGCGGAGCGATCCTGCCGTGGAAGGGGCCCGACGAGGTGAAGCGTCTCTCCCCGGTGCAGGCCTCGGCCCTTTACCTGGAGCACCTGACGGCCGGTTGGGAGGCTGGCCGCGGCACGCCTCTGTCCGACGAGCAGGTGGTGTTGACGGTGCCGGCCTCCTTCGACGCCGCGGCCCGGGATTTGACCGTGGAGGCCGCCGCTGCGGCGGGCCTACCGGCACCGGTCCTGCTCGAGGAGCCGCAAGCTGCCCTGTATGCCTGGATTGGAGCCAGCCGCGGCACCTGGCGCAAGCAGGTGAAGGTTGGGGACGTGATCCTGGTGTGCGACGTGGGCGGCGGCACGACCGACCTGAGCCTCATTGCCGTCTCCGAAGAGGGTGGCGACATGGGCCTGACCCGGGTCGCCGTGGGCAACCACATCCTGCTGGGTGGCGACAATATGGACCTCTCGTTGGCCCACGCGGTGCGGACCCGGCTGGCGTCCGAGGGGACCCGCCTGGACGGCTGGCAGTTCCTCGAGCTGGGGCACAGCTGCCGAGCCGCCAAGGAGCGCCTCCTGCTGGATCCGGACACGGCCGAAGTGCCGGTGGCGGTGGCCGGCCGGGGCAGCTCCCTGGTGGGGGGCACGATCCGCTCTGCGGTGGCCCGCGCCGAGGCCGAGCACGTGCTGCTGGAGGGGTTCTTCCCCCGCTGCGACGTGACCACGGCCCCCCGGGAGACCCGGCGCCTGGGCCTGGCCGAATGGGGCCTGGACTATGCCGCCGATGCGGCCATCACCGCCCACCTGGCGGCCTTCCTGCGGCAGCATGCCGGGGCCCTGGTGGACACGCCGGGACCGGGCGCCGAGGCGGCGGCCAGAGCGGGGTTCGTCCAGCCCACGGCCGTGCTGTTCAACGGCGGAGTGTTCCGTTCCGCGATGTTGCAAGAGCGGCTGATGGCAGTGCTCAACGGCTGGATCACCGAGGCAGGCGGCGAGCCGGCCAGGGTGCTGCAGGCGCGGGATCTGGACCAGGCCGTCTCCCTGGGAGCGGCCACGTACGCCTGGGTGCGCGCCGGCAATGGGCTGCGTATCCGCGGTGGGCTCGGGCGTTCGTATTACGTGGGTGTGGAGACGTCCATGCCTGCGGTGCCAGGCATGCCACCCCAGGTGGACGGCGTCTGCGTGGCCCCCCACGGAATGGAGGAGGGCAGCGACGCCGAGCTGGCGGGCCAGGAATTCGGTCTGGTCATCGGCCAGCCCACCGAGTTCCGGTTCTTCTCCTCCACGGCCCGGCGTACCGACGGCGTGGGCACGGTGGTAGAGTCGTGGGATCTGGACCAGGAGCTGGAGGAGGCCCCGCCGATGATGGCCGTGCTGGATGCGGAGGGCCGGGACGGGACCCTGGTGCCCGTCCGCCTGCGCTCGCTGGTGACCGAGGTGGGCACGCTGCAGCTGTGGTGCGAGGAGCGGGAGGGCCCGGGCCGCTGGAAGCTGGAATTCGACGTGAGGATGCAGCAGTCGTGAGTTCGGCTTCGCGGTACACCGTCGGCATCGATCTGGGGACCACCCATTGCGTACTGGCCCGCGGGAACCCGGAGGCCGGCCTGGGCGAGCAGCCGGTCGACCTGCTGGATGTACCCCAGCTGGCGGCACCTGGCGAGGTGGTCACCAGCCAGCTGCTCCCCAGCTTCATGTACCTGCCCGGGGAGCATGAACTGCCCGAGGGCAGCCGGGATCTACCCTGGGGCGCGCAAGGTGTGGGCGTGGTGGGGGAGATGGCGCGCCGGCGCGGAGCCGAGGTGCCGGACCGGCTGGTGCACTCGGCCAAATCGTGGCTGTGCCACGACGGCGTGGATCGGCGGATCCCGTTCTTGCCCCGCAGCCCGGCAGAGCTGGAGACCCGCGTATCCCCGGTGGACGCATCCGCCGCCTACCTGGAGCACCTGCGCCGGGCCTGGGATCACCTGATTGGCCGCGGCGACGAGTCCCGGGCGCTGGCCAACCAGGATCTGGTGGTGACCGTGCCGGCGTCCTTCGGTGAGGTGGCCCGGCGGCTGACCGTCGATGCCGCCGCAGCCGCCGGCCTGCCCAGCGTGCGATTGGTGGAGGAGCCCCAGGCGGCGTTCTACGCCTGGCTAGCCCACCGTGGTGCGGATCTGGACGCGGCCCTGGAGGGGCTCAACTTGATCCTGGTGGTGGACGTGGGGGGCGGGACCACCGACCTGACCCTGATCCGTGTCACCCGCAAGGGGGATCACCCGGAGCTGACCCGCGTGGCGGTGGGCGAACACCTGATGCTGGGCGGGGACAACATGGACCTGGCCCTGGCCTCCCTGGTGGAAACCCGCCTGGGGGACCGGGCGGGCCGGCTGGACGCCCGGCGCTGGCAGGGGCTGCGCCAGTCCTGCCGCGTGGCCCGGGAGACCCTGCTGCAAGAGACGGGGCCGGGCAGCACGTCGGTGGTGATCCAGGGGCGGGGGAGCGCCCTCATCGGCGGCCAGATCCGGCTGGAACTGGAGCGTCAGGAGGTCGTCGCCGGGGTGCTGGACGGCTTCTTCCCGGAGGTGGCGGCGGACGCCACCGTGCACACGCGGGATGGGCTGGGCCTCAAGGAGTGGGGGCTGCCCTACACCCACGACACGGCGGTGACACGGCACGTGGCCGCCTTCCTGGCGCGCTACCGGGCCCAGAGCGGCGACAAGGCGCCGCTGGACGGGGTCCTGCTAAACGGCGGCGTGCTCAATCCGCCCATGGTGGCCCAGCGGCTGGTGGACGTCATCGCCGGGTGGACCCCCGCGGGCCAGGATCCACCGCGCCTGCTGACCAACACCTCGCTGGACCTGGCGGTGGCCCAGGGGGCCGCCTACTACGGGCTGGTGCGCCGGGGCCGGGGTATCCGCATCGTGTCGGGGTTGTCCCAGGCCATGTACGTGGGGCTGGAGCTGCGGCGTAAGAAGAAAGGGGGGCGCAAGCGCATCCGGCACGCCGCGTTGTGCCTCGCTCCCCAGGGGATGCAAGAGGGGGAGCAGGTGGAGCTACGCCAGCACCAGCTCAACCTGACGGTGGGCCAGGAGGTGCTGTTCCCGCTGTTTGCCGCCGAGGGGCGGGGTGGCAAGCCCGGGGACGTCCGGGACCAGGACGATGGACTGGTGCCCCTACCGCCGCTACGGACGCGATTGCCGGGCTCCGGACGGCGTCGGGTGCCGGTGACGCTGCGCTCCCGTCTGTCCGAGGTGGGCACGCTGGACGTGGTCGCCGTGGGCAACCAGGGCAAGGACGAGTACCGGCTGGAGTTCGACCTGCGGGCCCAGGAGGACCGGGGCGGGGCGGGGGACTCCGGGGAACCGGCCTTCCGGGAGATCGATCCGGAACGGGTGGAGCGGGCTGGCGCCCTGCTGGCCGACTACTTCGGGCCGGACGGCGCTTCGGGCCGCAAGGCGCTGACCAAGCGGCTGGAGAAGGTCCTCAAGGCCAAGCGGGACCAGTGGCCCCTGCCCACCATCCGCGGGTTCTACGAGGTGCTGCGCCCGGACAAGGCCCACCGTACCGGCCCGCCCGAGCTGGAGGCGGTTTGGTACAACCTCACCGGCTTCTGCCTGCGTCCCGGTTACGGTTACCCGGGGGACGCGGCCCGTATGGAGCAGATGCTGGGCGTGCTCAAGGGGGGCTGCGCGTCGTGGGACCCCCGCACCCGCGCCGAGTGGTGGATCCTCTGGCGCCGGCTGGCCGGCGGCCTGGATCGCAAGGTCCAGCGGTCCCTGTTCAAGGCGTTGCTGCCGCCGATGGGGCTGGCCAAGCGGCGTAAGGATGCCCAGCCGCCGTCGGCCAAGGAGCTGGTCCAGATGTGGATGCTGGCGGCCAGCCTAGAGCGGGTCGGCGTGCGGGCCAAGCGGGACCTGGGGGAGGCGATCCTCGAGACCGTGGAGACGGGCAAGGCGCCGCCGCACGGGCTGTGGTGCCTGGGCCGGCTGGGAGCGAGGGCGCCGGTCTACGGCGGCCTGGAGGCGGTCATCCCGACGGACCGGGTGGAGGCGTGGCTGGAGCGCCTGCTGGCGCTGCCCGGCAAGAAGCGGGAGCACCACGCCCTGGCGCTGACGCTGCTGGCCCGCCGCACGGACGATCGATCCCGGGACATCGACGAAGCGCTGCGCGGCAAGGTGCTGAAGCGTCTGGAGCGGGACAAGGCCCAGGCCAGCTGGAAGCGCATGGTAGCCGAGACGGTGGTGGACGAACCCATCGACCGCCGGATGCTGGGGGAGTCGTTGCCGCCGGGGCTGCGGCTGCTGGCCTGACCGCTCGGGCCCGCAAACACCCTCGACGGTCCGCCAACCGTGCGGTAACGTCGAATCATCCACAACAATTGCCGATGAGGTCCTTCATGCGAACCCGGTGTGCCTACCTGTTCCTGCCAACGCTCTTGCTGCTCTTCCTGGCCTGTGACCAGGGCGACGACGACGACTCCGCCGTGGATCTCCCCGACGAACTCTGCAACGACGCCGGGGACATCGGTGACGGCCCGTACTTCGTGGACGTCACCGAGGAGCTGGGGCTGGGCCTGAGCGGGATGGACATCCAGGCCTCGCTGGTGGCCACCGCGGATGTCAACGACGACCGCTGGCCCGACCTGTTCCTGTCCCGCGGCTCCCACGGCACCCGCGACGATCCAGCCGAGCCGAACTACAACGTTCGGCTCCTCACCAACGACGGTGGGACCGGCTTCGCGGACGTGACCTTCGACAGCGGATTCACCGACACCCGCGACGGCAACCAGGGCCGGGCCATGACCTTCGCCGTGTTCGCCGACGTGGACAACGATGGCGATACCGACGCCATCGTCGCCCACAACGTGGATTCGGACACGGAGGAGACCGGCGATTTCACCGACGTGATGCTCAACAACGGGGACGGCACCTTCAGCCTGGGGCCGGAGACCTGGTTCTCGGACCACTGGGAGGACGATCCGGTCAGCGGCATCGCCATGCTGGACCACGACCACGACGGCAACCTGGACCTGTACGTAGGCCACCACTACAACACCTACGGCTCCATCTCGTCCGCCGGTGTGGACATGCTCTTCGAGGGGATGTGGGACGGGGCCTTCGACGACGTCAGCGAGGTTGCGGGCATGTGGACCGAGGGCACCCAGAACGTGGACGTGATGAACGATGGCGGCAACAGCCGGCCCTCGTGGGGCGTCACCGCCTGCGACATCGACGGCGACGGCTGGACGGACATGATGACCGCCTCCTACGGCCGGCAGTTCAACCAGCTGTGGCACGCCAACGGGGACGGCACCTACGACGATATCGGCATCGAGGTGGGCTTCGCCTCGGACGACAACGAGGACTACACGGACAACATGCAGTACGGATCGGGCAGCTGGAACGACGGCTTCGACGACCAGCCGTTCCGCAACGGCGGCAACACCTCCAACTCCATCTGCGGCGACCTGGACAACGACGGGGACACGGACATCTTGCAGATCGAGCTGCGCCACGAGTGGGCCGGCGGCTCCTCGGACATGACCGAGCTGCTCATCAACGACGGGGTCGGGGACGGCGGTGAGTTCGATCGCCCCGGCCGCGGCGACACCGGCCTGGATCGGGAATTCACCGGACCGATGGCCGAGAGCTGGAACGAGGGCGACCTGTTCGGCGGGGTCTTCGACTTCGACAACGACGGCCAGCTGGACGTGCTCATCACGTCATCGGACTACCCGTATACCAACAGCCTGCTGTACCACCAGGGCGACGACGGCGTGTTCGACAACGTCACCGACGACGGCGGCCTGTTTTTGGACCGCTCCCACAGCGTGGCCTTCGTGGACTATGACCGGGACGGGGACCACGACGTGTTGATGGGGACCTCGTCCATGCGCTGGGCCGCCGACGATGATCCCCCCTACCCGGGTGCCATCTACGCCTATCTGTACCGCAACGAGGTCGGCCAGGACGGCAACCGGCTGATGATCGATCTCACCGGCGGCAGCGGCACCAACCGCGACGCCATCGGCGCCCGCATCGTCGCCACGGCCGGCGACGACGTCTACATGCGCGAGGTCATCGGCGGCCACGGCCTCGACGGCATGCAGCACGACCCCCTCCAGATCATCGGGACCGGCGACCATTGCACCCTCGATCGTCTGGAGATCCACTGGCCCGATGGCCCCCAGACCGTCACGGTCTACGAACCGGTGCGCGCCAACTACGTGCTGTATATCCACCAGGACGAGGGGCTGGTCTACCTGTCGATGGACGAATATCTGGGGGGGTGATTGGCCTGGGCCTGAAAATGGCTCAAAATGGAACCATCTCTGGGGAGAGGTGGAACATGCCTGACAGAATTCGCTGGATCGAACACAAGGGCGCCAAGATCCTGCTGGTCGATTTCTCTCATCTCGGGGAAGAGCAGTTCATCCAGCTGATCGAAGAGTCCCGCGTGGAACTCATCAAGCACGAGGAGGGGTCCTTGCTGTTCGTCGCCGACATCACGGGCAGCATCACCTCCAAGGAAGTGACCGTAGCGTACAAGAAGATGAAGGCCGAGACCGAGCGGGTTCCCAGGGCCATGTCGATCGTGGGTACCACCGGTGTGTCGCGGTTGCTCGCCAACCTCTTCAAGACGGGCGCATACTTCGCCAAGGACATGGACGACGCCAAGGACTGGCTGGTGAAACAGTAGCTCCCCGCGGCAGTCCCTACTCCAGATACCCCAACGCCTTGAGCTGCTCGACGATGCTGTCGTCGATCTCCTTGCCGTGATCCCGATTGATGGGGGGGCGGGCCAGGATGCGGGATTCGAAATCGAGGATGGCTTGCTCCAGGCGTTCCACGCTCTCGGGGTCCTTGTCGGCGCGGTTGAGCCCGCCATACGTGTAGTTCTCGCTGCCGGGCAACCGGTACAGCTCGTGGGGACCGCACTGCTGGATGGCCCTCAGCGCCGAGCGCTGCCCCTGCTTCCCTTCGGCGAGGGCCTCCAGATCGGGCCGGGTGCCCTCGGTGAGAGCGATGTGGTCGCGGTTGATGATGAGCTTCAGGTCCCGTTCTCGGACGGAGATCTTGTCCATCTCGTTGAACTGGGTGTCCGAGAAGATCTGGTCCGCGAGGGGAGGGGCAGGCTCCCCGAAGAGGATGGGCGCCAGCGAGGTCCCCTCGACCTGCGAGTCCAACGGCAGTTCGAACAGCTCGGCGAGGGTGGGGACCAGGTCCAGCAGCTGGACCGGTTCTTCGAATCGCGTGCCGGCCTGTAGCTCGGGGTGCATGAAGATCAGCGGGACGTGCAGGACCGAGTCGTAGAGCGTGAATCCGTGCGTGCTCGACCGGGGCACCCCTCGATGGTCCCCCAGGCCCTCCCCGTGGTCCGACGTCAAGATCACCAGCGTATTGGGGTGGTCATCGAGGATGCGGTCCACCAGCCGCCCCAGCTCGGCGTCCGCGAAGGCGACCTCGCCGTCGTAGCAATCGACGGAGTTGTGGCACGGGCCTCCCAGCTCGTGCTCGAAATCGTCCGGCGCCTTGTACGGCCAGTGGGGATCGATGTAGAGGACCTGCAGGTAGAATGGGCCGTCTTCGTGGCGTTCCAGCACCTCCAGCGCGCGGTCCGTGGTGTAGTCGGCGTCCTCCATCAGGCGTACGCCTTTTTTGAACTTGCTCTTCCGCTTGCCCTTCATCCAGGGCCAGATCACGCCGCAGTCCCCGTACTCGTCGAAGCCCCGGTGGAAATCGAAGATGTGGTTGATGCTGGGGTTGGCCGTGACGCCGTAGGTGGCCCAGCCCTTGTCGTGGAACATCTGCCCCAGGGTGATCACCTCCGGTGAGAGGGCGTCGTACTGCTCCTTGTAGACCCCCGTGGTGCGGGGATAGGTCCCGGTGAGCAGCGAGGCGATGGAGGGGCGGGTCCACGAGGAGTTGGCGAAGGCTTGCTCGAAGAGGACTCCCTGGGCGGCGATGCCGTCCATGGCGGCCGTGGTGGGCCGTTCATACCCATAGCTGCCCAGATGATCGGCCCTCAGGGTATCGACGATGATCAACACCACGTTGGCAGCTGCCAGCCCCTTCCGCGCCTCTTTTCCAGGCATGGTCAGGCAGACGATCAGCGCGATGGCCAGGAGGGCGCCGAACGCGGCCAGATAGAGCCGTCGAGAAGAGGTTGGGAGCGACATACCGGCGGAGGCTACCAGCCCGAGTCCCATTCGCCAAACGTCAGATGTTGAAACGGGCTAGAATGGCGAAGTTCACCCTGGCCCTGCTGCGGTCGGGACATGCTGGATGGAGCAGTTGATGGGTTCGAAGCGGTTTTCCTACAGCGTGACCGTCAAAAATGACGTGGCCTATGTCCACAAGTACATGGCCCATTTTGCCGGTGGGCAGGTATACGTCGAGACCGACGAGCCCGGCACCGTCGATGATCTGATCACGTTCACCTTCCGCGACAAGAATGGGGACTCCCTGCTGTCGGCCTCCGGTGTGATCACCGGATCGTTCGGCAAGGGCGAAGCCGCCGAGGGGGAACGCCCCGGCATGGTCGTCCGGGTCGAATCGGCCGATGACGCCGGTTATCAGTGGCTGCGGGAGACCTTCTACGCCGCCCAGGAGCAGGAGCGCTTCGACACGCTCGGTTCGGTGGACGACGGCCCGGAGTCCGTGGACGAAGGGGGTTCCGAATCCCGCCTCAAGAAGATCCGTGACGACGTGGCGCTCCCCGAGCAGTCGGCGGTGGATTTCCTGGAGCCGCTGCGGCGGGGATCGGGCGGTCCCATCGTGGGCATCGACCTGGGGACCACCAACTCCTGCGTCTCGGCCTGGGACGGGGACAAGGTCTGCATCATCCCCAGCCCGGCCGGCCACTACACTATCCCGTCGGTGGTGGCTTTCCGGGGGGATGACGTGCTCGTGGGCCAGGCGGCCATGAAGCGCATGATCACGTCGCCGGAAGAGACCATCTACGGCTCCAAGCGCCTGCTGGGCCGCAAGTTCCGCTCCGAGCTGCGTGAGCAGCTGCAAGAGGATTTCAACTACTCCCTCGTGGAAGGCGAGTCCAAGGACATCGCCGTCTGCGTCGGCGACCGGACCCTGGATCTGCGTTCCATCTCGGCGATGATCCTCACCGAGCTGCGCGGCTACGCCGAGGCCTTCTTGGATGAGCCTGTACTGCGGGCGGTCATCACCGTGCCGGCCTATTTCAACGAGAACCAGCGGTTCGCCGTGCGGGAGGCCGGCATCATGGCCGGCCTGGTCGTCGAGCGGATCCTCAACGAGCCCACCGCCGCAGCGCTGGCGTATGGGTACGACCGGGCCGAAGACAAGACCATGCTCGTCTACGACCTGGGCGGCGGTACCTTCGACGCCTCGTTGCTGCACGTGGACGACAATGTATTCAGGGTCCTGGCCACCAGCGGCGATACGTTCCTGGGCGGCATCGACTTCGACAACGAGATCCTGGATTACCTGCTGGAGCAATTCTTCGACGACATCGGCAAGGAGGTCGAACTCAGCAGCGTGGAACTCCAGCGTCTGGCCTACGCCTCCCGGGAGGCCAAGCACAAGCTGTCGGTGAGCAACTCCGCCGAGGTCATCCTTCCGCTGTTCGCGCGGGTCGACAATCAGTACCGGACCCTGGAGGTGGAGATCACCCGGGAGAAGTACGATCAGCTGGCCGGCTTCCTCGTGGACAAGACACTGGAAATCTGCATGGAGCTGCTGGCCTCCCAGCGCATGGAGAAGGAGGACCTGGACGTCGTCCTGCTGGTGGGCGGCCAGTCCCGCATGCCCCTGGTTCACCGCCGCATCGAGGAGAAGTTGGGGACCAGCCCCAGCAAGAACGTCAACCCGGACGAGGCGGTTGGGCTGGGTGCCGGCCTGTACGCGAACCTGGACTCGGAACCGGAGAAGGTGACCCTCCAGGACGTGTTGCCCATCGCCATCGGTGTGGGCCTGCCCGGCAACCGGTTCCAGGCGGTGTTGAAGGCCAACACCCCGATCCCCACCACCCGGACGATACCGCTGGGCACGGTGAGGGACGATCAGGAGCGCATCGAGTTCGAGGTCTTCCAGGGGGAAGGCGACGCGCTGGACGAGAACGAATACCTGGGGACCTTCGTCATCGACGAGATCCCCCCCGGCGCCAAGGGGACCCAGTCCTTCGGCGTCGAGTTCGCCCTCAACGCCGAGTGCCTGCTGGTGCTCACGGCGTGGAACTACACCTCGGGGCAGGTCTACGAGAAGACGCTGACCACGCCCCAGACCCCCGAGGCGGTCCTCCAGCGGCTCAAGCTCAAGGAGGTGGGGGAGGCGGCCTTCTCCATCGTCTCGGCCCGCATCGAGGAGGTCGTCACGCCGGGGTTCTGGCACCGGGTCGGCGCCTGGTTCAAGCTGGTGTTCGGCAAAGACGACAAGAAGCGCTCTAGCTGACCTCGCCGTGTCCCGCCGCACCCCTCCTGCTGCCAATAGCCTGGTCCTGCTGGTACTGGACAGCTGTCGCTACGACTCCTTCGTGGCGGCCCGGCCCCGGGCCATGATGACGCTGGGGTCCCTGGAACGACGTTTCAGCTACGCCTCCTGGACCGCCCCATCCCACTACAATCTGCTGATGGGGTTGATGCCGCACCGATCCCCCACGCACGTGTACGCGTCGGAGGTGTACAAGCGGGAATACCTGCAATTCAGGGAGCGTCTGGGCATCCCAGACGTGGAGTTCGCCGGCCTGGTCCCCCAGCTGTACCTGCCCCACTACCTGCAGCAGCAATACGGGTACTTCACACAGGGATTGGTGTCCCTACCGGTGCTCAACCCGGCCACGCCGCTGGCCGCCGGATTCGATGACTATCGCCTGATGCCGCGGCACAACGACATGGCGGCCATGCTACCCGAGCTGCACTTCGAGGCGGAGCGTCCATCGTTCATCCTGCTGAACGTGGGCGAGACCCACTATCCCTACGCCCTGCCGGACGAACCCGAGGACCAGTGGCCGCGGATTTCAGGCGTCAACGGGGTGCTACGCAAGCTGGACGACAAGCCGGAGGACGGGGCGGTTCCAGACGGCCCTGCCACCTTGCTGGACCAGGAAAAACTGGACCAGTTGCGGGAGCGCCAGGTGGCCGCAGTGCGCTACCTCGACGGCGTGGTGGAGCGCCTGTTCCAGGCCGTCCCCACAGGCACCTGGATCGTCATCACCTCGGACCACGGTGAGCTGTTTGGCGAGGACGGATACTTCGGGCACGGGCCGATCCACCACGATAAGGTCTACGAAGTTCCGTTCATCGAGGGTAGGATTCGCTGAATCTTCGGAAGGGGACGTGCGATGAGAGTAATGACCTGGTGGGGTTTGTCCGTAGTCCTGGTTCTGTGCAGTCCGGCTCGTGGACAGGATCTGATCGTCAATGGCACCACTCAGACACTGGGCGGCAGCTATTCCTACGATTCGGTCCAGGTGATCAACGGCGGGATCCTGTACGTGGAACCGTACGACGGGGATCCGGTGACCACCGGTACGCTGACGCTGATCGCCGATAGTATCGAGGTGGACGCCACCTCCCAGATCATCGCCACCGGAGCGGGCTACCGCGCGGACCTGGCGGCCGATCTGGGTGCGGGGGAGGGGCCCGGTGGCGGCCAGGGCGGCGACTACGTGTACGACGGCGGCGGCGGCGGCGGCTATGGCGGCGCTGGCGGAGACGGCGTCCGGGACTACGGCGTCTGTACCGTGGATGGCCAAGGTGGCGTCGAGTACGGCACCTTTGACAGCCTCTCCATCGAGATGGGCTCGGGCGGCGGCTCGGGCGGATCGGGCGACGGGGACCAGTATGGCGGCGGCGCCCTGGGCGGCGGTGCCCTCCACCTGGAGGCGGACACGATCACCATCGCCGGCGCCATCGTGGCCAACGGCAACGACGGCACGAACGTCGGCAACGACTCGGGGGGCGGTGGCGCCGGCGGGGGGATCCTGCTGTGGACCCTCACCGCAGACATCACCGGGACGCTGGAGACGCTGGGTGGTGAAGGGGCCTACTACGACGACGGCGGCGGCGGAGGCGCCGGAGGCCGCGTGAAGATCTTCTACGGATCAGGCACGGTCACTCCCACCGTGGACGTCACCGGCGGGTTTGGCGGTAACACCAGCTACTGCGGCTCGTACATGACCGGCGAGGACGGGACCTACTACGCCGTCGATACGGACACCGACGACGACGGCGTGCCCGACGTCATCTACGGCGGCGACGACTGCGACGACGGCGACGGCAACATCGGCCCCGGCCAGCCGGAGCTGTGTGACGGCATCGACAACGACTGCGACGGCCTGATCGACGACGCCGACGGGGATTCGGACCAGCTCCGCCACCGC
>CAZDDH010000241.1:0-13726 GCA_964504165.1 uncultured Rickettsiales bacterium
GAGGCCAACGAACAGAGCTGACCCTCGATGCCGACGGCTATCTGGAAACCATCACCGATCCGATGGGGAACACGTACGATATTGACTACGAAGATGACGGACTCATCCACTACTACACCGATCCTCGAAGCAACAGTTCGACCTACGTATACAACGTCTACGGCGAACTTGAATCTGCCGAAGATGAAGCTGGGGGTGGCACGCTGCTGAGCGAATTCGATTCCATCGACGGCCGCCTGACGACGGTCAGAACGGCGATGGGTCGTGAAACTGTCCACGAGATCGAAAACCTAGAAGACAACATGGTTCGCCTTACGGATACATCACCATCAGGCGCGTCCACGGAACAGACCTATGACGAGACGTCGTTTTCAACTCAATTTGCAGATGGTTCTTCCGTAACCGTTACTGAAGGTCCCGACCCACGTTGGGGTTTCATGTCGCCCATCACTGAGTCCGCGACCTTTGAAACCCCAGGTGGTTTGACTAGTGAAACAACCTTCTCGCAAACCGTGGTGCTATCTGACGAAGACGATCCACTCAGTGTGCAATGGATGCACACGACGGTAACGCAAAACGGCCGGGATCTTACTTCTTCGTATGACGTTTCAGGATTGTCAACAACGACAGAGTCTCCCGAAGGACGCCAGGTAACGGTGTACTACGATGAACTAGAGCGGCCAACGATTGTACAGAGTGACGTAAGTATCGAACCGGTAGAGATGTCGTACAGGTCCGAAGGCCTCGTCGAACGTATCTCCATGGGTACGTCTGTCTGGGATTTCTGGTACGACGCTCAATACCGCCTTACATCGGTTACCGATGCGTTAGGCCAGGGGAATGAACTCGGCTACGACGACGCAGACCGGATCACGGACATCGAATCACCGTCCGGCCGCGTCTGGGAGTATACGTACGACGCGAATGACAACATCGAGTCGATCACGATGCCCAACGGTATAGTGCACGAACTCGATTACACGGAATTCAATGCCATCGAGACCTACACGCTGCCGGGGGGTGTCGAGAGCTATGGCCTCGAACATTCGTTTGACGCAGAAATCGAGAGCATCCTGCTACCTAGCGGCAAGCAAATTGATTACGTATACGAGGCGACCGGCGACCGCTATCTAGGTGCAATCTACGAAGAAGCGGAGGTCGCCATCTCGTACGATGACGCGACGGCTCGTCCTAGTGAATTATCAAGGACGCCGGCAGGCGGCGGTACAACCGAAACCGCGCTCATCACGTACGATGGTCCTCTCGTCACGGATGTGCAGACTACGGGTACAGTCGAGGCTACATACTCTTACCGACTCGATAGTAACCTCTGGATCGACCAGTTCGAGTTCACAGCCGATGCGGACAACGAGACGGTCCTGGTAGGATACGATGACGACGGTCTGACCACATCCTACGGAGAGTTCATCTACGACCGCACTGGGCCCAATGGCGCGGTAGAATCCGTCAGCCACAACAACATGGAGGTCGTTCACGAGTTCGACAGTCTTGGCAGAGTATGGCGACGTACTCACACAGTAGACGGTATCGATTTCTACAGCGTTGAACTTTCGTACGATCTCGCCGGGCGAATTGAAAGCAAGAACGAATCCTACGGTGGAACCAGCTACCAATACGACTATGTGTACGACACCGATGGGCAACTAGAGGAAGTTCGGCTCGACAATTCTCTGGTCGAAGAGTACGTCTATGACCTCAACGGCAATCGTGTCACGACATCATCTGGTAGTGCGACGTTTGACGACCAAGATCAACTCCAGACGCTTGATGGCGTTCCACTACTGTTCGACGATGATGGATACCTGATTCAACACAACTCCAATGATTTCACCTATAGCGCCACAGGTGAATTGCTCGAAGCGACGGTCAATGGCGAGACTGTGAACTATTTCTACGATGCCGCCTCACGCCTCATCGCTAGAAATGATGATGAAGGAACGACTCGTTTCTACTACGGCGGACCCTCTGGCGAATTTCAGCCCATGGCGTCGCGGGGCCCAGACGGCGAGTTGGTCACATACATCTACGGAACAGCCGGGAATCTAGTCGCCTTCCGTCGGGGCGATCCCCAGACCACTACCGATTGGTACTACGTGGGTACGGACCATACAGGTACACCCAAGACAATAGTTGACAGCACGGGTCAATTAATCAAGACGTTGGAGTATGACAGTTACGGCGTACCGCTGGCGGATAGCAACCCGACCTTCGAATTGACAATAGGTTTTGCGGGTGGAATCGGCGATTCTACCACTGGCTTGGTTCGTTTCGGTCACCGGGACTACGACCCAGAAGCTGGTCGTTGGACTGCGAAAGATCCAATCTTCTTCGCTGGTGGCTCGGCCAACTTGTACACATACGCTGCAAATGACCCAATCAACTTCATAGATCGAGACGGGCTCGCAATCGACACCGTGCTGGATGTGGGTTTCATCGCAGCCGACATCGCAGAATTGGCTATGGGCACCGTCAATCCAGGACTCGGAGCAGCCATGCTCGCCGCGGATGTGGTCGGGATGTGTGTTCCTGGCTTGACTGGTCTGGGTAGAGGTGTGAAAGCCTGGCACATGAACCGCATTGGACGAAGCGCAGCACACGCGGTACGTGGCGCGAAGCCCGTGGCTCGCGGGACAAAGTGCTTACTCAAAAGCGGCAGTAAGTTCAATCAGTTGAAACATGCCAAGAAACACGGACTCAACAAGCCCTACAAGAAGCTAAAAAAGGTATTGAAAGATTCAGGGCTTGAAGCTCACCATTTGATGGAGAAACGGTTTGCCGACAAACTTGGCACAAAATCGGGGGATATGCTGTCTGTGGCGGTGACCAGAGCGGAGCATCAGGTTTTCACAAATGCATGGCGGAAAGCGATTCCCTATGGCAGTTCTGGTACAGCAGTTGCAACAAAAGAGACCATTGAGAAAGCAGCAAAAAAAGTTTATAAAGAATACCCAGAAATACTAGTTGCACTTGGTCTGTAACCCAGACTATTCGGATGGAGGCACACTCGTGAAAATACAACACCGCGTTGGACTGGACCTACCCACATTCGAGATAGAACTCCTTCGAGATCAAGGAGTGGATCTACCTGAGGATTTGGACATACTCATCATCGACGAAGCTCATCCAGCCTGGAAGTTTGTCGCGTCGAAAATTGCGAAATATGATCTGTTCGACTTTGTCCAAACGAAGTTTTCAGAAGCTGATCGAAAAAAGGCATCTTTGCTAACGATGGGAACTTCTTGGCATTGGTCATACCCTCAGCCAGAGGACTCCTACAGAGAATCAACTTATGATCCCAGTGCCCCTGGATGCTGCAAAACGTGCTGGCTTGACCACGAACAGAATGCCCCATTCAGGATGAAGTCCGAACCCAAATGGGGCACACGGCACGTTCTACAGCTCAATTGGGTGTTCGACGAATTCTTCGTCCGGCCCGAGGTATATCATGATGTCTTCGAGAAACACCGGATCACGTCAATGCCTGTTATTCATCACAAGACCGGCAAAGAACTGAAGACTGTGGTCCAACTTGTGGTGGACACAATCTCGGACATTTCCCTTGAAATCGACAATCACGCAACTGAGCATTGCGATGAATGCGGTCGTGATAAGCTTCAGCCGTGGGCGCGGGGATACTTTCCTTCCTTCGATGGCGATCCGCCAGAAGAAGCGATGTTCAAAACGCAAGAGTTCTTTGGCAGCGGCGGTAGTGCGAACAGGGCAATCGTAATCACTTCGGACCTGTATCAGGAATTGAAGAAGCTAAAAATCAAGGGTATCGAATGCTCACCGGTTCTCCAACGATGATGAGCACACCATGAAATCCGGGACCATCTAAGCTGTTTGAATTCACCAACTGTTGAACCGGATTGACGTTTTTGCGTGCGTCGTTACCCGGGCCACGCCTCCCACACCACCCGGCTCTGCTCCAGGATCTCGCCATCCATCGTCACGATCCTGAACCATCCGCATAGGCAAGCCCATGATTCGATGCCGCTGGCGAGGCGCTGATGATGGACGGTGTTCTCCCCGCAGAAAGGGCAGGCATCCATGCGGGCTTCAGCTTCCAGGTCGCTCTTGGGCGGAGGGGTGGCCATGGTCGTGGACCGCAGGTAGCTGCTATTCGTCGTCGGTGGAGGGCTCTTCGACGTCGATGGTGCTGCACAAGAAGCTGTCCTGGGCGTCCAGCAACGTGGCGTGGAGTTGGATGCCGTCGATGTCCAGCTCACCATCGAGGGTCAGGTAGTAGGCGTCCGGCACCTCGTCTGGAGGGTGCAGCGAGATGGCCAGGGTCCGGCTGCCTTCGGCCGTCCACTCCAGCGTACCCAGGACGTCGATCCTGTGGTTGATGGGTAACTCCTCGCCGTCGATGAACAAGTAGCCGGGCCGCGTTCCGTGGCCGTCGCTGTGCGCGATGGAACCTGTGGCCTCGCCGTCCTCACCAGAGAAATCGATCTCGATGAGGGTGTCGGCGCTGATCATCTCGGTCTCCGCGATGAAGATGGCGACGCAGATTACCTCGTTGACGACGGGGTACTCGATGATCTCCGCGGGTTCCTCGTCACAGGCCAGGAATCCCGACGACAGGGCGACGGCCAGCATCGAGAGAGCCGGCTTTTTCAGTATGGTCAACGTTCTCATGGTCTTCTCGCTCCCTCGATGCTGAGCATCGTCGCGCGTTGGTTTCGTTTCAGCAACCCAAGTCGAATTCAGCGGCCCCACCGATGGCCTCCACGTCGGCCTCTGTCAGCCCCACGAAGACAGGCTCGAACGCAGCGTCGGCGGTGAAGGTCAACAGCGCGCTGACGGCATCGTCCATGAAGTAGACGGAGTTGGTCGCGAACGCGAAGTAGGCGTTGTCTGCCACCATGCTCGACGGATTCTCGATGTCGTCCACTATCAGCAGGAAGCCGGGGATGGGCTCCGTCATGGGATCGTCGATCTCGCACAGTAGATGTCCCTGCTGGGCGTCGTAGACCTGACAATGGCCCCGGAAGAATCCTGCGTGATCGCCATCCCCCGTGTAGGAGTCGATGCCGCCTGGGAGGTCCGTGGCCTCCAACTCGCTGTTCCCGTAGGTGATCACATCGTCGAAGGTCAGCGCCAACAGCAAGTTCGACATCACCGGGTCGATGCCGATGAAGCTCACATGGACGGGATTTCCAGCGGGCGCCGGCTGGACCGTGTCGTCGGCCGGATCGTTCAAGTAAACCGTGTTCGCGTGCGCGGACCAGCTCGTACCCACGAGGGCACACCCTTCGCCCTCCTCCGGGGGGGCCGTCATCTCCGGGTCCGGGCAGCCAATGGCGAGCATCGTCGCTGCGCTGAAGGTCAGCATGGTGATGCCGTTGGCCAAGATCTTCATCAGGTTGTTGTTGGTCTTCATCGTTCCGCTCCTCGCGTGTTCCAGCCGGGCCGCACCTCGCCATGCACCCAATGCAGGGCCAGGCGTTTCCCGGTCTGTTGGTTTCCCCGGTCGGCTTGTCCGTCCGGTTGACCGGGAGCTAGTTCAAGCGGCGTGCCAGGGTTCGCGGGGATGAGTGTTTACGCGCGTAAACATCCGGGGATGCAGGATTTACGGGGGTTCAGGGGAATCCGGGAGCCTGTCGCGTGAGATGCTGAATCCAGCAACCGTCCGGATTCCGGACTGTGCCGGACGGCGGGAGACCGGAAATCGGACCGTTGGTCGGGTTTGAAGACGCCTCCATTCGATGCCAGGTCGCCCAAGTTAGCCCTTCGATACCAAGCTCTTGGCGAACTCCAGCGGACTCGGTCCGCCCTTCTTGTTCCCAGACCGCCCGGAGGGAGAGCGAGTGCTCGACCTCGCACTGGAGCCTCCTGCCTGCACTGAGTGCGCGGCCTGCTCAGATGCTTGCCATCGCGCTACCTCCTCGAACCAGACCGGCAGCCGCCGGAGGTTCCAGATCTGTCGCCTTCGGCTCGACGCCGAGGCGTAGAGGAAAGGTGGTGTGATTCCGGCCGCGGATGCCCTCTGCACCAGGCCATCAAGGGTTCGCGGATCGATGCGGAGCGCGTGCGCTACCTCAGCCCGAGTCCCGGCCTTGAATCCCGTGTAGGAGTCCCTGGGACGCGCGCGGATGCGGCCGTCGAGGGTGAAGTGGTAGCCGGACCCATCTGGGTCGTCGAGGAACGTCTGGAACTGCTCGACCGTCATCGAGGACGGTACGTCGATGCCCCAACTTCGGTGCGGGATGGGTAACACCCGCATCCGGTTCAACCTGTCGGGCAACGAGTCCAGCCACGAAACGGGGATCGTGACGGTGCCCGCTGGTGATGCGGGCATGGCGAGGGTGACCACCTCTGCGCCGATGTCATCGTTGACGAAGCCCGTTGGGTCCACCGACGGAGTCGCCTCCTCGGACTGGAAGCGAGTGTCTTTCATGGGTCTTCTCCATTCTGTGGTTGGGAGCGCGCAGATGGTCACTCACTTCTCATGAGGGGTTTGGACTGGGCTACTGCGTATGCGTTGCATTCTCCACCCCCTCCAGTACGATCGGCCTCAAGGAATTCAGATGCCAAGAAGGCTCTACTCACCACCTGCTCCGAAGAGACGAATCACTCCGCGGACCAAGCTGCCGCCCGAGGCAGAGGCACTGTTCAACATGACGGCAATGGAGGAGTTCAAGACCGTCGAGGAGTCCCCCGAGGCCGAGGACATGCCCTCGCTTGAGCCAGAGGATGCCCAGCAGGCTCCCGAGCTCCAGGAAGCCGTCCCAGAGCTCTCCGCGACCTCTCCGGCGCCAACGGCCGCCGAACTCGCGGAAATCCCCGAGTGGATCAACGAAGCCCGCAAGGTGGATCTCCTCGCAGTCGCTCGGGAAGCGGGTATCGACATCGTGTCCCGGGAGGACGGCCCTGGATTCGCCATAGCACCCTGTCCGGCCTGTGGTGATTCCGCTGGTGCCGCCGTGACCTTGAATCTAGGAGGGAACACCCGTCAGTGGAAGTGCCCGAGCTGCAAGAGCCACGGGGGCAGCCTGGATCTTGCGGCGTTGACGTTGATGGGCGAGCGGTTGGGGGAGCTCGACGACGAAGGCCAGGCGGCGGTACGGGAGTGGTTCGCATCGCGGGGGTGGTGCGGCGGGGGCTGACCGCGACGCTACCAGCTCTATGCAATCCACTCTGGACACCTGTTAGTCTCTCTACCGAGTGGAGCTACAATTCGAATTGCTCGCTCAGGCGACAATTGTTAGTCACACGCAAATCGGAGACCTGAAAATGCGTCGTTACCCTGAAACCACCGATGTGCGGGAGTTCCTGCGGCAAGCGTCCCATCGTGACTGGCTAGAATCCCATCACGGCTCGTTCCAAGAGAATGTTGACGAACTCCAGTCGCTGGCCAAGGACTGGCATCGCCCGACATGGGGCGGACCCCGAATTGAAACCCCGTTCACGAATCTTTTCCGACCCGCACTTGAGTCCAAGGTACCCGTACGCAACAGGATCGCAACGTGGTGGCGCATCGCGAGTAATCGCAGCTTGTGCGCGTGGCAGGCATTCGAGTTCGCGCGGGAATTGGCTATGAGATCACAGGCGGATTGGCGGGAGGAGTTGGCCGTTTTTGAGACGTACCCGATCCCGATTTCCGACGACAAGTATGAGCTGATGCCCTCTCACGAGAAGCTGGCGCTACACGAGGCAACGTTTATTCAACAGGCCCTGAGAGCCAGAGACGTCGGCTTCTTCTGCCTATACATCTCTGAGGTTTTCTACGCCTATGAAGCGTTCTGCCGGGCAATCTGCTGTGCTCTCTGCTGGGATTTCTTAGAATCTGTACTAGACGAGTCCGTAGTCATGCACGGGCACGTGTGGAAGGCGCTGAAACGCCTCGGTGCTGACCGTAATACCGCCTCAAAGTGTAAAGAATGCCGATTCGCTGAGTCATGCACGCGGCACGCCGAAGGGCCAATCCTGGCTGCGATTTACCTCCGCTTGTTTCATCTCCGGGTCCTCCGAGACTATAGGGAGAACATATACATGGACGGGGAACTGCTCTCATACGTGACAGGACCACTGGAGCCGATGTGCCGTGAAGCGTCCTTCCTTGCTGAGGAGTATCTCGCGAGTAGTCTTGGTGGTTTCCTTATGATGCCGGCGTCTCTCCGCGATACAGCTGCGGTGCTCAGCCAGATTGGCCTCATACAAGAAGAGAAGAGCAACAAGATGGGCTCAGCATAGTCTCGGCAGAATCGCGGCGGTGGCTGCGGTTCCGGACATTTTTTCTGCCGGCCGAAGACTGCACCTCATCGTAACGACCAGGTTACATACACGGTTCCTACAGTCTCAATCAGGTGTCCGCGGGTTACCATGGCCCATGGACGTTCAGGATCCCCTCGGCCCGCTGACCCGGCGCATCATGGCCAAGTTCAAGCTGCGCCGCCTCCGTGATGCCGAGATGCTCGCCGCGATGGTCTTGGAGGACCAGACTGCCGCCGCTGCCCGCCTCGTGAACAAGTGGACCGATTGCGGGCGCGGGTGGGCCTACGACGCGCTGGTGGAGCTGCGGGGACGTGGGTGAGGGGCGATGAGATAGAATGCGCCCAATCAGACGAGTTCAAGGAGCACAGCCCAGTGTCTTTTCTTTTCAGATTTCGTTGATGTCGTCTTGCAAACGCGCCGGACCCTGTACGGTATGTTGCCGCTCTCTTTCTCGAAGATCGTTCTGCGAGCGTTCTCGTTGACGGTGGTCCAATCCCGCAGCTTGCCAGTGCGGGCACAGTTCTGAAAGACGATCAGAGACCACCCTCTCCAGGTCGAATCCTCGCCTTGGCAGCTTGCCATTTTCACGAGGTCCTTTTTCACCACACCGTATGCTCCCCCACGTTTGACCTCCATGACGATTTCTGGCGAAACGAATCGTCGGCGCTTGCTCTTCTTCTTCTTCGGCTCAAGTGGACCGAGTACCAGATCAGCTCGGCTCCTCAGATGGTCTTCAGCTAGCTGCGATTTCCGTGAAGAAAATGTTGAGTATGGCTGTTCGCGCACGATGGATTTCCCGGGCTCTAGATGTGCCCTGAGTAATAGAGCCAGTTCATCTACGATGGCGCCCTCGGTAAGTTTGTGGTGGGGGTACAGTTCAGTGCGGTATCCCGCCCAGTAGCACAGACCCCGAAGAACAGGATCCATCCAATCAACGTTCGCCATGCTGCCCTCTCCCATCACGCAGCCGTCCCCCAGTCCCGCGCGACCGCCTCGGCCTGGGCCAGGACCGTGATCACCGCCTGCTTGCGCTTGTCGGGCGGATAGCCCTTCTTGCGCAGCAACCGCTTCACCTTGCGCCGCAGGTCTGCCTTCACGGCCTCCTTCTGCGTCCAGTCGATGGTCACCGACCGCCGGATAGACTCCACGAGCTCGTGGGCGATCTCCGCCAGGATCTTGTCCCCCATGACATCCCGTACATCCCCGTGGTCGATGAGGGCGTCGTAGAAGGCCAACTCGTCCTCGTCGAGGCCCAGCTTCTCCCCCCGCTTCGGGGCGTCCCGCATCTCCTTGGCCATCTCGATCAGCTTGCCGATGACGTCGGCGGTCTCGACGCTGCGGTTCATGTAGCTGGCCAGGGTGCGCTCCAGCATCTCGCTGAACTTCTTGGATTGGACGACATTGCGGCGCCCCATCGTCCGCACCTCGTCGTTGAGCAACTTCTTGAGCAGTTCCACCTGGAGGTTGCGGTGTGGGCTGGCCTTGACGGTCTCCAGGAAATCATCGGACAGCACCGAGATGTCCGGCCGCTTGAGTCCCTCGCTGCGGAAGATGTCCACCACCTCTTCCGAGGCCACCGCGCCGGACACGATCTGTTTGATGGCGGTGTCCAACTCCTCGGTGGTCTTGCCGCCGACCAACGTGTACTTCTTGAGGTTCTTCTGGATGGCCTGGAAGTAGCCCACCTCGTCACGTAGGTGACGCGCGCCCTCCAGGTGCAGGGCAAGGCCCGCGGCCTTGTTGAGGAGCACCATGGCGTCCAGGAACCGTTTCTTACCGTCCGCGGGGCCGCAGATGTGATCGGCGCCGGCGGCCAGGGCCGAGAGCCTCGCGGTGGGGTCCGTGGAGAAGTAGCCCGAGTTGTCGAAGCCGTGGAACATGGCCTTGACCACGTCGAACTTCTCCTCCAGCACGGCCAGCGCCACATCCACCGGGATCCCAGGCTTCTCGCCCTTCTTGCCGCCGTAGTGCCGCACCGCCTTGCGGAGCTGGTCGGCCAGTCCCAGGTAGTCCACCACCAGTCCGCCGGGCTTCTTGCCGAACACCCGGTTCACCCGCGCGATGGCCTGCATCAGCCCGTGGCCCTTCATGGGCTTGTCCAGGTACAGCGTGTTGGCACACGGGGCATCAAACCCGGTGAGCCACATGTCCCTGACGATCACCAGGCGCAGGGAGTCGTCGGCGTCCTTGAACCGCTTCTCGATGATCTTCTGCTGCGGCTTGTTGCGGATGTGGGGCTGGAAGTGAGCGGGGTCGCTCGCCGCGCCGGTCATGACCACCTTGATCGCGCCCTTGGCGTCGTCGTCGGCGTTCCACTCGGGATGGATCTTCACGATCTCGTTGTACAGGTCCACGCAGATGCGCCGGGACATGCCCACGATCATGGCCTTGCCGTTCATGATCTCGGAGCGCCGGGCCCAGTGCTCGACGATGTCCTTGGCGACGAGGCTCAGGCGCTCCTCGGTGCCCACCATGGCCTCCAGGCGCGCCCAGCGGGTCTTGAGCTTGCCCTTGACCTGTTCCTCCTCGCCCTCGGTGATGTCCTCGAACTCGTCGTCCACCACGGGCTTCTTGTCGTCGGCGAGGACGATCTTCGCCAGCCGGGCCTCGTAGTAGATGGGCACGGTGGACCCGTCCTCGACGGCCTGGCTGATCGTGTACGTGTCCACGTAGTCCCCGAACACCGCCGGGGTGCTCTTGTCGTCGAACTCGATGGGCGTCCCGGTGAAACCAATGAACGAGGCGTTGGGGAGCCCGTCGCGCAAGTTGCGGGCCATCCCGGTGGTTACCGCGCCGGTCTCCGCGTCGAGCTTGGTCGCGAATCCGTACTGACTGCGGTGCGCCTCGTCAGCCATGACCACGATGTTGCGGCGCCGGGACAGGGGCGGGAACGGGCGGTTCCAGCCGCGCTCCTCGTCGGTCAGAGTCCACTTCTGCATCGTGGTGAAGATGATCCCGCCGCTGGCGCGCTGGTCAAGCAGCTCGCGCAGGTGACCGCGACTCTTCGCCTGGACCGGGGGTTCTCGCAGGAGGTCTGGAGCCTTGCTGAACTGGGCGAACAGCTGGCCGTCGAGGTCGTTGCGGTCCGTGACCACCACGATGGTCGGGTTCTCCAACGCCGGGTTCACGATCAGTTTCCCTGCGTAGAACACCATCGAGATGCTCTTGCCCGACCCCTGCGTGTGCCACACCACGCCGATGCGCTTGTCGCCGTCGGGACTGGACGCCCGCACGGTGGCCTCCACGGCCTTGTTGGCCGCATGGAACTGGTGGTATCCGGCGATCTTCTTGATGAACCCGTCGTCGGTCTCCCACAGGACGAAGTGCCGCATGTAGTCCAGCAGGCGCTGGCGGTCGAACAGCCCCTCTATGACCACCTGGAGCTGCGGGACGGAGTCCGGTGCCCGGGTGATGCCATCCACTGTCCGCCAGGGGCCGAACCGCTCCTTACCGGCCGTGAGACTCCCGACGCGGGCCTTCACGCCGTCCGACGTGACCATCAACTCGTTGGTGATGAACAGCGAGGGGATCTCCGCCTTGTAGGTCTGGAGCTGGTTCCAAGCACCTTCCAGCGTCGCGTTCTCGTCCTCGGGGTTCTTGAGCTCGATCACGGCAACGGGCAGGCCGTTGAGGTAGACCACCACGTCCGGCCGGCGGTTGTTCGTGCCCTCGATCACGGTCAGCTGGTTGACCACCAGCCAGTCGTTGTTGTCCGGGTTGTCGAAATCTATGAGCCAGGCTTGGTCACCGCGCTGCTGGCCGTCCTTACGTACCTGGAGTCCAACACCCCCGGTGAGGAGCTTCTGGAAGGCGTGGTTGTTCTCGGGCAAGGACGGGCTGTCGAGCCGGCGCACCTTGCGGACCACCTCGTCCCGCGCGTCGGCGTCCAGGTGGGGATTGATACGAGCCAGGGCTGCACGGAACCGCCCTTCGAGGATGCAGTCGTCCCAGCCCTTGCGCTCGGGCGTCGGGGCGTCCGGCGCGATCTCCGTGCCGTGGATGTAGTCGTAGCCCAGGTTCTTGAGCCACTGGATGGCCGCTTCCTCGACGTCGGACTCGTAGAGCTTCATGGCTGTGCCCCTTGCGTGAGGTCTTCGGCTGCTGCCACGACGACTTGAAATCCGATGCGTGCCGTTCGCGCATCCGGAACGAAGTTGTTCGCAAGCTGTTCTGCTGGGTGGACGTAGTTGCGGAATTCACGCAGACCATGGCTGAACTTCGCGACGTTCTGTGACAGCTCACCCAGCCGACAAAGGACAGTGATCCACTCAGCCAGCGTCCACTCATAGAGTTTTTTTGGGGGCTTGCCGTATTGGGCTGTGAAGCCGCGGTTTGCTTTTTCCGGATTGCTGCTGCCGTATCCAAGGCACATCCCCTCAAGCACGCTTCCACAGAGAATGACAGCAGCTAGATACGATTCGACCTCGATGCAACGCTGGGCCTCTTTCATCCTTCCAACGAGGGCGTCCCTGATTGCTTGGTCGCCGGGCAGCCGGTCGAATATCTCCGGACGGAACACAAGCTGCAATAGCCTTTGTTCCGACGAGTCTTCGGTGCTCGTTGCACTAACTTCTCGACCCACATCACCACCAAGACGCTCGACGATCTTGACGTACCTCTGTTTGTCGATGTCAGCGAGGCCCTCAGGATCTGTGACGACTCGACGTTCGAGTAGCGCAGCTAGGACCTGGCCGGATCGTGGTGGACCTACCCTTTGTAGGAAACACCGCATTCGATTTGCTTTAGAGTCACCGTGACTGGCGAAGTAATCGTCGTAGATGAGAACCTTGTGCTCCATGAAGAAATCGGAAAATGAGCGATTCTTGAAATCGAGCACATACCCGCTATCCATCTGGAGGACTTTCTCAATGGTGATCAGCTCCAGCGAAGTGACGTATTCGCTCACAGCACGTCCCCCACGGCGGCCTCGGCCTCGGGCACGCGGATCTCGCCGGAGATGAGCTTGGGCAGCAGGGTGTCGCGCAGGGCGGCGAGGGTCTGGGATTCAACGGTGTTCAGGTACGTCCGTTCGAACAACGGACCAGCGATCACATTGAAAGAGGCCAGCACCTCCGGGGGGGGCTTGACAACCGGCAGCGCCTTCATGTCACGAGCTGTGACGTGCCCGAGGCCAGTAGTCTGTTTGTTGCGCGCGATCTCGGCGAACACTGGGCGCAGCTGCTTGAGCAAGTAGTAGACGAAATACAATTCCTCTTCGGTGTGGGGCAGCACACGAAAGATGTGTTGGTTCAGCCAGGCCGGGCCACGAGTCCAGATGAACGTGTCGATGGACGTGTCGGGATTCCCTGACCAGGAGAAAAGCATCTCTCGGCTGTCTATCCGGAATTTCTCCTTCATCTCGGTGTCGGTGAACTTTGTCTGGCCGGTGATGCCGGATTTCAACTCGGCGATCTTCACCACGGGTAGGCCCGACCCCCTGGTTGCATAACCAGTGAGCGGTTTATATAAGGTGCGGCGCCTCTTG
>CAZDDH010000242.1:0-13681 GCA_964504165.1 uncultured Rickettsiales bacterium
ACCGGTGCGGGGGGAGGCGACGATCAGGCCGCGCTGACCCATACCGATGGGGGTCATCAGATCCATGATGCGCGTGCTGTAGCGCTTGGGATCGTATTCCAGGTTGAACTTCTCGTCGGGGTACAGCGGGGTGAGGTTGTCGAAGAGGATCTTGTTCCGGGCCGCTTCCGGCTCCTGGAAGTTGATCGTCTCCACCTTCAGCAGCGCGAAGTACCGCTCCGAGTCCTTTGGGGGCCGGATCTGACCTTCGACCGTGTCACCGGTGCGCAGGTTGAAACGGCGGATCTGCGATGGGCTGACGTAGATGTCATCCGGCCCGGGCAGGTAGTTGTAGTCGGGGGAGCGCAGGAAGCCGAACCCGTCAGGCAGGCATTCGAGCACGCCGGCGCCGTGGACGGAGCCGCCGGTCTCGGCCTGGGCCTGCAGGATGGCGAAGATCAGCTCCTGCAGGGTCATGCCCGAGGAGTTCTCGATGCGGAGGGTCTTGGCGAGCTGCGCCAGCTCGGGGATCGGCTTGGCCTTGAGCTCGTTGAGATTCAACTGGAGAGCCCCTTCGCGGGGTTCCGGGTAGTCTTCTTCTTCGAGGTTGTCGGGGTAGTCGTTGCGCTCACGCTGGGGGCGGCGATGCCGACGGTTTCGATCTCTACCTTTGTTGGATTGGCGGGTCATGTGTTCGTCCTTGGGTGGGGTTGCAGCCCGGCCGACCGTGGTCGCGTTGGCTTCCTTCCTTGGGGAAGCGTGATGTCCGGGCCTTGGGTTGGGGAGAGCTGACGCGCCGGTTGAACGATCGCGCAAGTTCTCCCGCGGTGAAAATGACTCCTGTTGACGGAACCTGAATTCTTCTGACCTAGGCGGGGCCTGTCGTCCTGAATTGAATTCACGAACCGCGTTTTAAACTTGGAGTACCCCGGCGGAGACCGGAGACGAGGGCAGTATCGTGACGGTTTGGCGCCTTGTCAAGAGAAAGCGTCGCCATCCCCCGTTCGGGTGTGTTTTGGGATGAACGCTGCGTTGACAACAGCTCGGACCGCGCCTGATGATCATTCTCTCGAACGGGAGCCCGACCGCCATGACCGACCGCGATGACGCGCAGGCGCGGATCCAGCAGCTTTGTGCGGATCTCCACCATCACGCAAACCAGTATTACGTACTCGACCGGCCGCTCATCACGGACTACGAGTACGATCGACTGTTCCAGGAACTCAAGCGGCTCGAGGAGCAGCATCCGGAACTCAGGCCTCCAGATTCGCCCACCCTGCGTGTGGGCGGCGAGCCGGTGGAGTTCCTGGAAAAATTCCGTCATCCGGTGGCCATGCTCAGCCTGGACAACACCTTCGACGAGGAGGGCGTCCGCGACTTCGACGGGCGGATCAAGCGCTTCTTCGGCATGGACGAGGGGACCGAGCTGCAGTACGCCGTGGAGTCCAAGCTGGATGGCCTGGCCCTCGAGTTGATCTACGAAGGTGGCTCCCTCACGGCCGGCGCTACCCGGGGCAACGGCGAGGTGGGCGAGGAGGTGACGCACAACCTGCGCACCGTCCCCACCATCCCCCTGCGGTTGACCGGTGACGACCCGCCGCCCCCGGCGGCGTTGGCCGTACGGGGCGAGGTGCTGATCCCGTTGGAGAGCCTGGAGCGGCTGAACCGTGCTCGGCGGAAGGCGGGCGATGCGGAGTTCAAGAATCCGCGCAATACGGCAGCAGGCGCTGTGCGTCAGCTAGACCCCACGGTGGCCGCCGAGCGGGGATTGGTGTTCTACGCCCACTCCACCGCCGACTCGGCGGACTTGCCCTTCGCCACCCACTCGGATTTCCTGGACGCCGTCCCGCGATGGGGCTTCTGCGTGGCACCTGGATGGACACGCTGCGTCGGTATCGACGCCGTGCTGGCCCACCTGGAAAGACTGGCCGCCATGCGGGACGAACTCCCCCACGAGATCGACGGCGCGGTGATCAAGGTGGACGACGTGTCGCTCCAGCGGCGCATCGGCCAGACCTCCCACGCGCCGCGCTGGGCGGTGGCCTACAAGTACCCGCCGCCTCAAAAACCGACCCGCGTCAACGAGATCGTGATCCAGGTGGGGCGTACCGGCGCCCTCACCCCGGTGGCCGAACTGGAACCGGTGTTGCTGGGGGGGGTCACCGTCTCCCGGGCGTCGCTGTACAACCGCGAGGAGTTGGAGCGCAAGGACATCCGCGCAGGGGACACCGTCCTGGTCCAGCGGGCCGGTGACGTGATCCCGGAGGTGGTGGGCGTCGTGAGCGAGCGCCGTCCACCGGACGCCGAGCCGTTCCCGTTCCCCGAGCGATGCCCGGCTTGTGGTGCTCCGGCGATCCAGGACGAGGGGGAGGTGGTCACCCGTTGCACCGGCGGGTTCAGCTGTCCGGCTCAGCTCCGCGAGGGGATCGGTTACTTCGCCTCCCGGGTCGCCATGGACATCGACGGCCTGGGGGAGAAGCTGTGCAATCAGCTGGTCGATGAGGGGTTGGTCCAGGACGTCGCAGATCTCTATGGGCTGGAACTCGAACGGGTCGCCGCCCTCGACCGCATGGCGGAAAAGAGCGCCCTGAACCTGCTGGCAGCGCTGGAGGAGAGCAAAACGCGCCCCCTGCACCGGGTCCTGGCCGGTCTGGGGATCCGCCACGTGGGTGAACACGTGGCCCGGGTACTGGCCCGCAATGCGGAGAACCTGGATGGGCTCCGTGCGCTGTCCCTGGAGGATCTGGAAGCCATCGACGACGTGGGGCCGGTGGTGGCCGCCAGCGTCCGCGCGTTCCTCGACCAGGAACGCAATCTGGAGCTGCTGGAGCGGCTGGCGGCTGCGGGGCTGACCATGGAGGCCGAGGCTGGCCCGGACGAGTCGGCAGCGTTCCTCACCGGCAAGACCTTCGTTCTGACCGGCACGCTCCCCTCCATGACGCGAAAGGAAGCGAAGACCCTGATCGTCGCCCGGGGGGGCAAGGTGAGCGGATCGGTCAGCGGCAAGACGTCCTATGTGGTTGCCGGCGGTTCGGCGGGCAGCAAGCTCAAGAAGGCCAACGCGCTGGGGGTCGAGGTCCTGGACGAGGACGGACTGCGCCGGCTGCTGGAGCCGGAATGAGCGGCGACCCCACCACCCGCCTGGAGCTGAGCGTCAAGGGGCGCGTGCAGGGCGTGTGGTACCGGGAACACACCCGCCGGGAGGCCGAGCGGCTGGGGCTGGTGGGCACGGTGCGCAACATGCCCGACGGCACGGTGTACGCCAAGGTGGAGGGGCCACGTTCCCGGTGCGCGGCGCTGGAACAGTGGTGCTGGACCGGATCGCCAGCCTCGTCCGTGACGGCGGTGGACAGCCGGTGGAGTGACCCCAGCGGGGAATTTGCACGTTTCGAGGTGGTCTGGTGCTGAGCGGTCAACGCCAGCAGTACGGGCGGATCCTCATCGCTTTACAGCGGGCAGATGCCGTCGTTCCAACGCCATGAACCCGGGTGACCTGGGCGCTCCCGCGCGGGGGCGTGTACGAATTCCTTTGACGGTGGGACCCCGCTGAGTCTACTTTCGCCCGCTGTGATGGACCCAACTCGACTACATCAGGTGGAGAAGCCCTCCCGGTATCTGGGAGGAGAGATCAACCAGGTCCGCAAGGACCGTGCGTCGGTGCGTGCGGTGGTGGGCTTGTGTTACCCGGACGTCTACGAGATCGGCATGAGCCACCTGGGCCTGCAGATCCTCTACCAGTCGGTCAATCAGCACGAGGACCTGGCCGCCGAGCGGGTCTTTTGCCCCTGGCCGGACCTGGAGCAGACGCTGCGCTCGCGGGGGGAGCTGCTCGCCACGCTGGAGAACAACACCCCGTTGTCCTCCCTGGATGTGCTGGGGTTCACGCTGCAGTACGAGCTGTCCTACACCAATATCCTCACCGTGCTGGAGCTGGGTGGTGTACCGGTGCTCTCCTCGGAGCGGCGCCCGGAACACCCCATCGTCATTGCCGGAGGGCCCTGCGCCTTCAACCCCGAACCGCTGGCCGCCGTGCTGGACGCCGTCTGCCTGGGCGACGGGGAAGAGGTGTTGCCCGAGGTGGTCCGTATCGTGGGGGAGTGGCGGGCCAAGGGGGGCCGTCACCGCGACGAGGTGCTGGACCAGCTGATGCACGTCCAGGGCGTGTACGTGCCTTCGCGCTACCGCGTCCAGGAGGGGGCCGACGGCCGCATCGAGGCGGTGGAACCCCTGCGCGGCGCTCCCGCCCGGGTCACCAAGCGGGTGGTCGCCGACCTGGACAGCCCGCAGAGCCTGGTGCGGCCGGTGGTGCCGTTTTGCCGGGCCGTGCACGATCGCCTGGCCGTGGAGGTCCAGCGGGGCTGCGCGCGGGGCTGCCGGTTTTGCCAGGCGGGGATCCTCTACCGTCCGGTCCGGGAACGCAGCCCAGAAGTCCTGCGCCGGGCCGTCCGCGACGGACTGCTGGCCACTGGCGTCGAGGAGATCGGGCTGCTCAGCCTGTCCACCGGGGACTACACCTGCCTGCCGGATCTGATGCGAACACTCGTGGCCGAACACAGCTCGGACCACGTCTCCCTGAGCATGCCGTCGCTGCGGCTCGAGACCCTCAACGGCAACCTGCTGGACGAGGTCCGCGGGGTGCGCAAGACCGGCATCACCATCGCCCCCGAGGCGGGCACGGTGCGGCTGCGTGCGGTCATCAACAAGGTCTTCGACGAGGAGGACCTGCTGGGGGCCATACGCTCGGTGATGAAGCGCGGCTGGCGCCAGATCAAGCTGTACTTCATGGTCGGCCTGCCCACGGAACAGGAAGCGGACCTGGACGGCATCATCGACCTCACCCGTCGCTGCAGCGCCGAGGCCCGCGCCCACAATCGTGGCGCGATGCTCAAGGTGGCGTTGAGCAACTTCGTACCCAAGGCCCACACGCCTTTCCAGTGGGCGGCCCAGGGAACGGTGCAGGAATTCGACCTGAAGCAAAAGCACGTCATCCGCGGGCTGCGTCGTACACGCGCCGAAGTGCGGGGCCACAACATGGTCTCGTCCAGCCTGGAGGGGATCTTCGCCCGGGGTGGGCGGCGGCTGGGGGATGGCCTGCTGCGGGCCTGGCAGCTGGGCGCGCGCATGGATGGCTGGCAGGACCACCTCCAGCCCGCCATCTGGGACCGGGCCCTGGCCGAGGCGGGCATCGACAAGGACGGTACCAACGCTCGCTGGCGGGAACGCACAGAGGTGTTGCCCTGGGATCATCTGTCGCCGGGCGTCCATCGCGACTGGCTGTGGAGCGAGTACGAGGCGGCCCTGGAGTGCCGACCGTGCCACGATTGCACGACCGGGGCCTGTTATGACTGCGGCGTCTGTGATCCGCCGCGGATCCGCAACCGGCTCTACGACCGGGACGAGGCACCGCGCCGTGCCCGCGCCGTCGTGCAGTTGCGCCCCAGGGAGGCCGATACCCAGGCACCGTCCATTGCGCCGGGCGAGCGCCTGAACACCGGCCTGCCCCCCGAACGCCGGCAGCGGATCCGGATCCACTACGCCCGCCTGGGCAACGCGGCGCTGCTGAGCCACCTGGAGACGGTGCAGGTCCTGCAGAGGACCATCCGTCGCACGGGAGCGCCAGCCATCTACACCAAGGGATTCAATCCCCACATCAAGATGAACTTCTCCGATCCCAACCCGGTGGGGATGGAGAGTGACGCCGAGTTCTTCGAGGTGGAGATCGAATCCAGCTACCCCATCGAACGCCTGGCCGAGCAGCTGACCTTCCAGTTCCCCGTCGGATTCCAGCTGCACGATGTGGGGCGGGTCGTTCCCGGCACACCGTCGTTGTCCGCCCAGCTCAAGGCCCGGACCTATCGCATCTCGGGGCTGACCGAGGCGCTTGGACGGCAGGTGGAGCGCAAGCTGGCCGGGCACGTCACCGCCACGGTGGAACGCAAGAAGGGGCCGCGGCAGGTGGAGGTGGACCAGGTCGCCTCGGTGGTGGCCGTCGAAGGGAACAGCCTGACGCTGTCGCTGGCAGCTGGGGCGGGGATCCGGCCGGCCGAGGTGATCCAGTCGCTGGTTGGCACGGAGACGGACACCACGGAGCTGCGGTACCGCAAGCTGGCCGTCGAGTTGGCCCCCTGGCCACCGGAAGGAACCGGACGATGACGCAGTGGTTGTTGATCAGCCGGGTCGCGGGCGAGACGCGGGTCGCGGTCCAGGAGCACGGCAATCTTGATGCCTACTACGTGGAGCGGGATGCGGACCGGGGGCAGGTGGGCAATATCTACGTGGGGCGCGTCAGCCGTGTCATTCCCGGCATCCAGGCGGCCTTCGTCGATGTGGGGCTCCCCAGAGCCGCCTTCCTGTATGGCGGTGACGTACGCTGGAACCCGCGCAGCCCGCCCGAAGGGCTCTCGTTGCCGGACGAGGAGAAGCTCGAGGCCCGGCGGCCGATCCAGGAGATCCTGAAAGAAGGCCAGCAGGTGGTGGTCCAGGTCGCCAAGGATCCCATCGGCAACAAGGGGGTCCGGGTCACCGGATATCTATCGTTGCCGGGCCGATTCCTGGTGTTCTTGCCCGACGTGGACCACATCGGCGTGAGCCGCCGTATCCAGGGCGACGGCGAGCGGACGCGGTTGCGCGAGCTGATCTCCCGGGAGCGTGGAGAGAACGAGGGCTTCATCGTGCGCACCGCCTGCGAGGGCCGCGGCGCCGAAGCCCTGCGCGAGGACATGGCCTACCTGTCGCGCCTGTGGGGCCACATCCATACCCGCATCAACGAGACCTCCCGGCCGTCCATGGTGCACGAGGACCTGGAGCTGGGGATCCGCGTCGTGCGGGACATGCTGACCGACGAGTACGAGCGGGTGATGGTGGACGATCCCGAGCTGTACCAGCGGATCAAGGATTTCGCCGAGCGTTTCCTGCCCGCGCTTGCCTCCCGGATCCAGCTTTACGAGGGGCTGGAGCCGCTGTTCGACCACCACGGTGTGGAGGTGGAGCTGGATCGGTTGCTGGGCCGGAAGGTATGGCTCAAATCCGGGGGCACGATCGTCATCGATCCCACCGAGGCGCTGGTGTCCATCGACGTCAACTCCGGCCGCTACGTGGGGCACGACACCCTGGAGGAGACCACGCTCAAGGTCAACCTCGAGGCGGTCAAGGAGATCGTGCATCAGCTCCAGCTGCGGGACATCGGCGGCATCATCGTCATCGACTTCATCGACATGTCCGAGCCAGCCCACCGGGACGAGGTCTATCGTGCGCTGGTGGAGGAACTCAAGAACGACCGCGCGCGCACCGCCGTGCTGCCGGTCAGCGAGTTCGGCCTGGTGGAGATGACCCGCAAGCGCGTGCGCGAGGACGTGGTGCGGTTCCTCAGCGAATCCTGTGCGTATTGCAACGGGCGCGGGTACACCAAGAGCCATGCCACGCTGGTCCACGAGGTCTTCAACGACCTGCGCCGCGTGGCCCTCAAGCAGCCTTCGGACTGGCTCGAGGTCCGCTGCCACCCGGACGTGGCGGACCGGCTGGCAGACGCCGATCGAGAACAGCTGCTGGAGCTGGAATCGCGCTACGGTTTCCGTACCCACATCAAGGCCGTGCCTGACGTACACGTGGAGCGCGTCGAGGTCCGCGCCGTTCCAGCCGGAGAGTTCCCCCAATGAGTGCGAAGGCCCCCTCCTCCAGGCCGGTACGCAACGCCCTGGCCCGTCTACGCAACTACCTGGTGGCCGGGATCCTGGTCACCGTGCCGGCGCTGGTGACCTGCTGGGTGTTCTACAGCTTCTTCCTGTCCATCGACGGTGTGCTGGCCGTGGTCCCGGGGAGCTGGGAGATCCGCGGCCTGAACATCAAGGCGCTGCTGACGTCGATCCCCGGCCTGGGCGCGATGTTGACCATCGGCACCGTGATCGTCGTCGGCTTCCTGACCACCAACTTCCTGGGCCGGCGAACGGTCGTCATCACGGAGCGGGTGATCCAGCGGGTGCCGATCCTCAGCAAGGTCTACGGCGCCATCAAGCAGCTCCTCGAGGCGATCTTCAGCTCGGACAGCTCCCGCTTCCGCGACGTGGTGTACATCCAGTACCCGCGGGTGGGGATCTGGTCCATCGCCTTCGTCACGGGGGAGACCTTCGTCGGTGCCAGCGACAGGATCGGCGCCGAGTGCCTCAACGTGTTCGTGCCCACCACCCCCAACCCCACCTCGGGGTTCTACCTGATGGTGCCGGCGGCGGACGTGGTGCCCTCCGGCCTCACCGTCGAGGATGCGTTCAAGCTGATCATGAGCGCGGGCATCGTCACACCGGGCAGCGAGAACGTTTCCGTCGCCAAGGGCGCCAAGGGCCCATGACCGAGTCCGGGAGCCGGCCGCCCCTCGTGGACCTGAGGGGCATGACGCTGGAGGAGATCCAGCAGCTCATCGCCCCGCTGGGCAAGGCTCCGTACCGCGCGCAGCAGATCATGGGCTGGCTGTATCGCATGCCCCCCATCCGTACCTTCGGCGAGATGACCAACCTGGCCAAGAAGTTCCGCCGCCAGCTGGCGGAGATCGCCACCATCGGCTGGCTGGAGATGGACCGGCGGCAGCAGAGCAAGGACGGCACGGTCAAGTACGCCTGGCGGCTGACGGACGGCCACCTGGTGGAGAGCGTGTTGATCCCCGAGGTGGAGCGGCACACGCTGTGCATCTCCACCCAGGTGGGCTGCCCGCTGCGTTGTGAGTTTTGCGCCACCGGCCTCAACGGCTACGTCCGCAACCTCACGGCGTCCGAGATCATCAGCCAGGTGGTCCAGGCGCAGGTAGACAGTGAGCGGCGCATCTCCAACCTGGTGTTGATGGGCATGGGGGAGCCGCTCCTCAACCTGGACGCCGTGGTCCGAGCCACCGACATCGCCCAGGTCGACCGGGGCCTGAACATGAGCCACCGGCGCATCACCCTGTCCACGGTGGGGCTGATGCCCCAGCTGCAGGAGCTGGGCCGCCGCTCGGAGATCAACCTGGCCGTCTCCCTGCACGCCACCACCCAGGAAGCCCGCGAGGCGCTGATGCCCATCGCCGCCCGCAAGCTGCCCCTGGACCAGCTGATGGCCGCCTGCCGCGAGTTCCCCCTGCCCCACCGCAAGCTGATCACCTTCGAGTACATCGTCTTCAAGGGCATCAATGACTCGCTGGCGGACGCCAAGCGGCTGGTCAAGCTGCTCCATGGCGTGCGGGCCAAGGTGAACCTGATCCCGTTCAACGCCCACGGCGGTTTGCCGTACCGGTCGCCTGAACCCACGGACGTCAAGGCGTACCAGGACTTCCTGTTCCACAAGGGGATCCACTGTGCGATCCGGGCCTCCCGGGGCACGGACATCGAGGCGGCGTGCGGGTGCCTGGCGGGGCATCGCCAGGGCGATGGGGACGGGAATGTCCCATCCGGAGAGGCGCCGGATCGATAGCGTTTAGCGGCGGGGTCCCTTGCGCCAGGCCCGTGCGTGCCGCTAGAACCTTGGCAGCGCAGACACAGCGAGCGATCAAGACTGATGAGGAAACTGCATGGCTGACGTACCCACAGCGCGAGTCCCGTTCTTCACCCAGCTCCGTGAGATGAAGTGGAATTTCTGGGTCGCCAACCTGATCGAGGCCTTCGAGCGGCTGGCGTTCTTCGGCGTCCGCGCCGTGGTGCCGTTGTACATGGTGTCCCCGGACACGGGGCTGGGCCTGACGTTCACGGAAAAGGGCGCGATCTTCATGGTCTGGGCCCTGATCCAGTGCCTGCTGCCGATGATATCGGGCGGCTACACCGAGTCCTACGGCTACCGCAAGAGCATGTACGTGGCCTTCATCATCAACATCGCCGGTTACTGCCTGATGGCCAACACCACCGGCTTCTGGACGATGATGGCCGCCGGCGCGCTGGTGGGTACGGGGACGGCGATCTTCAAGCCGCCGGTCCAGGGTTCGGTGGCCAAATCCCTCAACGAAGGCAACTCGGCGATGGGGTTCGGGTTGTTCTACTGGATGGTGAATATCGGTGGGTTCTTCGCGCCGATGCTGGGGTCTGCACTGCGCGGCAATGATTTCAACCCCACGTGGAACCATGTGTTCTATGGCGCCGCCATCGTCACGGCCATCAACTTCATCCCGGCGACCTTCCTGTTCCGTGAACCGGAGATCAAGAAGGCGGACAAGGACAAGAGCCCCGTGCAGGTGTTCGTGGACACGATGCTGGTGCTCTGGCAAGACCGGCCGATGTTGCGCTTCCTGCTGGTCGTCTCCGGGTTCTGGTTCATGTTCATGCAGCTGTGGGACCTGCTGCCCAACTTCATCGACGAGTGGGTGGATACCCGGGACGTGGGCTCGCTGGTCTCCAGCAACGGCTTCCTGGCCGAGAAGTTCCTGATGTCGGATGGCGCCGCCAAGCCGGAGCTGCTGATCAATATCGACGCCCTGACCATCATCATCTTGGTGATTCCCATCTCGTTCCTGCTGGGCAAGTACCGCATGATCTTCGCCCTGATGGCCGGCATGATCGTCGGGCTGATAGGCTTCGTGGGTGCGGGCATGACCCAGGTGGGGGTTTACTGCGCCCTGGGCATCTTCGTGTTCGCCATCGGCGAGATCATGTGCAGCCCCAAGTTCAGCGAATACATCGGCATGTCGGCGCCGCCGGACAAGAAGGCGCTGTACATGGGGTACTCCAACATCCCCTTCGCCATCGGCTGGGCTCTGGGCAACGGCGTCTCCGGGCCGCTGTACGATGCCTTCTCGTCCAAGGTCGCGCTGGGAAGACGGTACCTGGTCGAAAACCTGGGCGTGCCCGAGTCCTTCGCCATGAGTGAAGAAGCGTTGCCGGCCAAGCTGGTGGAGCGCGCACTGGAAGCCAGCCTGGACGGCGCCTCCACCGACAAAATCCAGAAAGTCGTGGGCCAGGTGTCCACCCGGTTGGACGAGATCGACGCCCTCAAGGAGGCCAAGGAGATCACCCCGGAGGCCGCCGCCGAGATGGCCCAGCAGGCGATGGCGCCCCTCGACGCGCTTTCGACGGGCATCGACTCCTACCACGCCACCTCGGTGCTGTGGACCGCCTACAATCCGTGGGTGATCTGGATCCTCTTGGGAATCATCGGGGCGCTGTCCGTGGCGGGGATGTGGTGGAACTACCGGGCTTCGACGAAGAAGACGGTGGCCTGACCGGCTCGAAGATCCATCGGACGACGTCCGAGCCAGAGCACGGATATCTACCCGGCGAACAGAGATCAGTTGCCGCCAAGCACGGATCCCCTTTACCATAAAAACTACTAAAGCAATGGCAATAGTGGTCATTGTCCGGGGACGGCCACTCACGTCGAGTTCGCCGCGACCCGATGAAGGTTCTTCATGAAGAAGAACAGGGGCCGAAGGGCGCCCTAGCCCGAAGGGTAATCCAGGTGGCCACCTGGATGAAATCGGCGGCTGGGAGCCGAGCGCCAGGTAAGACCAGTTCCGAGCCGGTCCGTTGCACGGATGGTCCCAGGGCGTGGTGTCCCTGACGGCACATGGTCTTCGGGAGGACAGGATGTCGAGCACCAAATCAAACGCCCAGGAGCATCCCTCGATCGAGGCGCTGAATGCGCTACCCATCGCTTCCTTTGCGACTGACTACAAGGGCAACGTCATTTACTGGAATGACCGGATGGTCTCGCTGACCGGGCGGCCGGCCGAGGCGGTCATCGGCAAGAAGGCCTGGAACGGTTTTGCGTCCAAGAAGCTCCCGTTGCCCATCGATGGAGCGCTCCGCTTCGAAGAGGAGGCGTGCGACGAGGCGTTCGAGGTGCGCAACAAGGAGACCCGCCAGAAGACAACCGTACGGTTCTTGGCCGTGCCGATGCCGGCGGACGGATCCGAGGCTGCCGGTGCGATCGCCACCTTGACCGAACCAGACACCGCACCGATTGCGCATCCGGCCATGGAGCACCTGAACCGTCTGCCGACTCCGGTCGTGGCCGTGGACACCGAGTTCAACATCACCTTCATCAACACCGCTGGCGCGGGCGTGGGCGGCGGTTCTCCCGAGCAGATCGTCGGCATGAAGTGTTACGACCTGTTCCGCACGCCCCATTGCCACACCGACCAGTGCGCTTGCGGGCAGGCCATGCGCAACAACGGCGTCTTCACCGAGGAGACCGTGGCCGATCCGGACGGTCTCAACCTTCCGATCCGCTACACGGGCACGCCCATCAGGGACGGTGACGGCAACGTCGTCGGCGCGCTGGAGTACGTCACCGACATCACCGAATCCAAGAAACTGCTGGACGAGAGCCAGCGCAAGGTGGACTTCCTCAACAGCATCCCAACCCCCGTCGTCGTCGTCGACAAGGAGTTCACCATCACCTACATCAACCCCGCCGGCGCCGGGGTGGGCGGCGCCACCCCCGATCAGGTTGTGGGCCAGAAGTGCTACGACATGTTCCGCACGCCCCATTGCAACACGGACACCTGCGCCTGCGGCCGGGCCATGCGCGAAGATGGTGTGTTCACCGAAGAGACCATCGCCGACCCGGACGGGCTGAACCTGCCCATCCGCTACACGGGCACGTCGATCAAGGACAAGCAGGGCAACATCGTCGGCGCCCTGGAGTACGTCACCGACATCACGGAGTCCAAGAAAGCCACTGATTTAGCAGACAAGATTGCGGCGTTCCAGGACGCCGAAATCTCCAAGTTGATCACCAACATGGAGAAGATTGCACAAGGTGACCTGGACGTCGTCACATCCGTGAAAAACCTGGATCAAGATACCCAGGCGGTCGCTGCCAATTTTACTCGGCTCAACGATGCGGTCGAATCCATGGTCAGCTCCGTGAAGGGCCTCATTCACGATGCCACCTCCATCGCTGCGGCGGTCGAGAATGGGCAGCTGACCGAGCGTGCGGATCACGGCAGCCACACCGGCGGCTATGCGGAAGTGATCCAGGGCATCAACTCCACCGTAGAAGCCATGCATGACTCCATGATCCATGTGGCGAAGGCCACGGACCAGTTTTCGCTGGGTGCCTCGCAGATCGCCACGTCGAGCGGCCAGGTGGCCGAGGGGACTACCGAACAGGCGAGTGCCCTCGAGGAGACCTCTTCGAGCCTCGAACAGATGTCGTCCATGACCAAGCAGAATGTGGACAACACCGAGCAGGCGCGCGTCCTTGCACGGTCCGCCCGGGAAACCGCAGAACGGGGCGCGGGGGCGATGGTACGGATGCGGGAATCGATGTCCCAGATCCGTAGCTCCGCTGAGGGCACGGCCGCGATCATCAGGGATATCAACGAGATCGCTTTCCAGACCAACCTGCTGGCGCTCAATGCCGCCGTGGAAGCTGCCCGGGCCGGGGATGCCGGCCGCGGTTTCGCGGTCGTCGCCGACGAGGTCCGGAATCTGGCTCTTCGTTCCAAGGATGCGGCCTACCGTACCGAGCAGCTCATCAGCGAATCGGTGAAGCTGGCCGCGGAAGGTGGGGAGATCTCCGACGACGTCAACACCAACCTCACGGAGATCGTGACGGGCGTGGAGAAGGTGAACGTCATCGTCACCGATATTGCGGCGGCCAGCCAGGAGCAGGCGCGGGGGATCAATCAGGTCAATCTTGCCGTGTCCCAGATGGACCAGGTCGTGCAGCAAGCGGCGGCCAACGCCGAAGAGACGTCTGCTCAGCGACAATCAGTAATCCGCATCACCGACAACTACATCTCCCCATT
>CAZDDH010000243.1:0-13579 GCA_964504165.1 uncultured Rickettsiales bacterium
CCGGCGACGATGACACCGGAGACGATGACACCGGCGACGACGACACCGGCGACGATGACACCGGCGACGACGATACCGGGGACGACGACACCGGGGACGATGACACCGGGGACGACGACACCGGCGACGATGACACCGGGGACGACGACACCGGGGATGATGACACCGGGGACGACGACGACACCCAGGCGGGCACCGACCTCGACGGTGACGGCTGGACCGTGCAAAACGGCGACTGCGACGACAACAACGCCAACATCTACCCCGGCGCCCCCGAGCTGTGCGACGGCATGGACAACGACTGCGACGGCACGGTGCCGGCGGACGAGAACGACGCCGACGGGGACGCCTACATGGGGTGCGCTGGCGACTGCGACGACGGCAACGCCAACGTCAATCCGGGCCAGATGGAGGTCCCCATCGACGGCCTGGACAACGACTGCGACGGCACCACCGACCCGGAGTGGCTGCCCATCTGGCCCGTCTCCGACCCTTCCGGGGACCACAACGGCTATCTCATCGACATCGCCGAACACCACTACCGCCAGGTGGGTTCGCAGGTCTCTTTCCGCACCACCGCCTACAGCCCCTTCTCCGACAACAGCGCCATGATCGACATGTACGTCAGCGACGGCACGGATGACTACGTCCTCACCTGGGACAACAACAACCCGGTCCCCGAGCCGCTGCAGTTCTGGTCCTCCATCAACGCCTACGCCGAGGTGCTGGACACGCCGCCGTCCATGGAAGTGGACACGGACACCTCCACCACCATCATCCTGGGGGTCGACCTGGGGGCCATGGAGATGGGCGGCGCCTCCGAGATGGACGCCTTCGTGGCCGTCAACCTGGATGGGGGCACCTACGACGACGAGTACCCGGACAACGGATTCGTCACCGTGCCGCTGGGTCCCGCCGCCTGTCTGGTCGTCGAGAACACCGTGTTCACCGAGCAGAACGGCAACGGCGACGCCTACATGGACCAGGGGGAGACCTGGTACGTGGAGGTGGAGCTACGCAACAGCGGGACGGTCAGCGCGACCGGCGTCACCGGAATCCTGCAGCAGGCGGGCAGCAACCTCACGGTGACCCTCTCCAGCGCCAGCTTCGGCACCATGGCCGCCGGCGCCACCGCCACCTCCAACCCCTCCTTCCGCTTCAACGTCGGCCAGGCCGCCAGCGGCACCGAGCGCATGGAGCTGGAGCTGAGCGGCGGCGGTGAGAGCTGGGTCGTGCCCATCGACGTCCCCATCGGCTGGGGGCTGGAGACGCCGGTCTACGAGCAGTGGGTCTACGACTTCAACGTCAACGGCCCCAACGTCACGGGCGAGGTCACCGTCGGCGTGCTCGACACCAATCAGGTGGAGCAGTGCAACCACGTGCTCAGCCTCACCGGCACCTACACCTACGGCCTGGCCCAGGGCAGCTGGTTCCCCGACGAGGCGGACGAGACCATCGAGATCGACACCTTCACCGACAACGGCCTGGGTACCTGCCCCGCGGGGTACCACGACCTCTACAGCGTCGATCCCTCCGAGCTGATCCCCTCCACCACCACCGTGCTGGCCTACATCTCCTGCGACGTGGCCGACTACTCGTTCCACGGGGACGATATCGTCTACGGTACGGGCACGGGTACCCAGCTCAGCTGGTGCAACGACGTGGGTGCCACGGCATCCGCTGCCATGGGCCTGGGGGGCACGGAGGGCATCGCGCTGATGATCATGAGCAACGGTGCCCTCAACGGCATCGGCACGTTTACCTACTACCAGTCGTCGGACCTGCAGTACTACTGGGGCCACATGGGGATCGTCTTCATCGGCGCCAACAACACCGGCGACCCCATCAACGGCATGAACGGCATCTACGAGCAGTGGGTCAACTGGGTGTTCACGATCTGATCCGCCGGCGTTCTTCCCCCTTGCTTGGGCTCGTCCACGATCGTATGTATAATTCCTGGATTGGTAATACCATGTGGAGGTCACCGTGGCCGACAAGGTCATGCGCTACAGCATCACCGTACCCGAGGCGTTGATGGACGCCTTCGACGAGCGCATCGCCGCGCGGCGCCTCGCCAACCGCTCGGAGGCTCTGCGCGAGTTGATCCGTGACGCCCTGGTAGATGAACACGCCCGGGAGCCGGATGCCCTGGTCGTGGGCACGCTCACGGTGGTCTACGATCATCACCGCCGCGAGCTCTCCAAGCAGCTCACCCACCTGCAGCACGAGGGGGACGAACTGGTGGTCTGCACCACCCACGTCCACCTGGACCACCACCACTGCCTGGAGGTCATCGTCCTGCGGGGCAACGCCGCTCGGGTGCGGGCCATGGCCGACGACATCATCAGCATCCGCGGCGTCATCCACGGCAAGCTCGTGGTCACCGCCGTGACTGAAGACGGGAGTAAATGATGGGTGGCAACTGGCCCGTGTTGGCCGCTGGCGCCATTTCTGTGGGATTCCTGCACACGGTATTGGGCCCGGACCATTACCTGCCCTTCGTTGCGCTGGGCAGCGCCCGGGGCTGGACCCGCCGCAAGCTGGCGCTGGTGACCGCCGTGTGCGGTACGGCCCACATCATCTCCTCGCTGCTCATCGCGCTGGTGATCGGGGGGCTGCTCGGTTTGGGCGCCGCCAAGGTCGAGGAGGTCTTCGGCTGGCAGGGCTCGGCCGTGGCCTGGGCCCTGGTCGTGTTGGGGCTGGGGTACGCCGTGTGGAGCCTGGTCCGCAAGCGCCACCATCACCCGGCCAAACGCGACGCCACCGTCTGGGCCCTGTTCATCATCTTCCTGTTCGGCCCCTGCGAGGCCATGATCCCGCTGGTGATGCTGCCCACCGCCGAGGGCTCGGTGGCCATGGTGGTCATGGTGCTGGCCCTGTTCGGCGTGGTGACCGTGGCCACGATGACCGCCACCGTGCTGCTGCTGTACTCGGGGGTGCGCCTGGTCCCCACCGGCTGGCTGAGCCGGGCCGCCCATCCGCTGGCCGGCGGCGTCGTCGCCCTGTGCGGGGTGGCCATCCTCTTCGGGCTGTAGTCCTTGCGGCGGTTGACGCGCATGCGTGTAGCCGTTAAGCCTCATAGGCATGACCGATAGCAGCAAGCAAGAAGACAAGATCCGCCTGACGACCCAGGCCACCTGCTCTGGGTGAGCGGCCAAGTTGAGTCCAGGGGACCTGGACAAGGCATTGTGCGGATTGGACGTCCCCACCGACCCCCATGTCATCACCGGCATGGCGGGGGCGGAAGACGCGGGGGTGTACCAGCTGTCCGAAGGCCAGGCGCTGGTCCAGACCCTGGATTTCTTCACCCCCATCGTCGATGACCCCCGGGACTTCGGCCGCATCGCCGCTGCCAACTCCCTCAGCGACGTGTGGGCCATGGGCGGCCGCCCCATCACCGCGATGAACATCGTGTGCTTCCCCCCCGAGCTGGGCATGGACGTCCTGCACGAGATCCTCGCCGGCGGGCTGGAGGTCCTGCGGGAGGCGGGCGTCGCCCTCGTGGGCGGCCACAGCATCAAGGACAAGGAGCCCAAGTACGGGTTATCGGTCACCGGGCTGGTGGATCCGGCCCGGCTGATGACGAATGACGGCCTGCGCCCCGGCGACCACCTGGTGCTCACCAAGCCCATCGGCTCCGGCGTCATCTCCACCGCCCTCAAGCAGGGCAAGGCTAGCCCGGCCAGCGTCGAAGCCTCGATGACCGCCATGAAGACCCTCAACCGCGCCGCCGCCCAGGCCGCAGACGCCGCCAACCTCAAGGCCAGCACCGATGTAACCGGCTTCGGCCTGCTGGGCCACCTGAGCGAGATGCTGGAAGCCAGCAACTGCGCCGCCCAGATCACCGCCAACGCCGTCCCCCTGCTCCCCGGTGCCCTGGACGCCGCCCAGGCCGGCCTGATCCCCGGCGGTTCCAAGGCCAACCAAACCTTCTTCGGCGCCCTCGTCCAGTTCGACGCCGACGTCCCCGAAGCCCTGAAAGCCCTGCTCTTCGACGCCCAGACCTCCGGCGGTCTGGTCCTGGCCGTCCCCGACGGCAAGCTTGCCGATGTGGTCGCCCAGTTGGAGGAGACCTGCCTGTCCGCTGCCGAGATCGGCGTCGTCACCGCGGCTACCGACGGGCCGCGGGTTACCGTACAGCTTGGTTGAGGGGAAGGGGTGACGGCGTGAGACGTCTACTGGGGGGGATCACCTTCGCTGTGGTGTTGATGACGGCGGCTCTGGCTAGTGCAGAGGAGGCCGGCGAACAGGGGCGGGTGTACCTCGTCTTCGTAGACGCCACGGGCAACGCATACCGCCTGGGACAGGCCGACATATTCCTGGATGAACGCGACGTGACGGGCATCCCAAGCTCCCAGGTGGCTCACAACAAGCGCCGTTCTGTCCGGGTCATCGATGTTGCTGCGGGGGAGCATGAATTCAAGATGAACTTCGTTGTGAATGGGCACGGAGGATCGGAGTTCGCCTATCTGAATGACTACACCTACGAGGGCACGGAATCGTATTCCTTCTACGTTGAACCGGGCCAAACAGTAGCTGTCTGGATCTATCTAAAAGACGGACCACCTTTGGGAAGCTGGGCTGAATTCCATGTGGACGCCCATCTCGTGGTACTGCCGTTCTCTCCGAACGCCGACTGGAAAGTGCAGTCGAACATCGTGACGTGGATGGACGGCGTCCTGGCTGGACGGGTGGAAGCCACGGACAGGGGCCGCATTTACATCGTCTTCGTGGATGCAACCGAGAACTACTATCGTTTGAGACAGGCAGATTTCTATCTGAATGGCGTCGACGTGACGGACAGCCCCAGGTACGAAGCAACCCGCAAGAAGCAGCCACGCTCTGTCCGGGTCATCGACGTTCTCGACTGGGAGCACGAACTCTGGATCGACCTGGTGGTGCAGGGACAGGGTAGAACTGAGTTCTCCTATCTGAACGAATACACGTTCAAAGGCCGCGAATTCTTCACCTTCGACGTTGCATGGGGCCAGTCGGTCGTCGTCTTGGCACACCTTGAAAAGTATGATGGTAAGCCCACCTTGGGTCCCAATAGGGGACCAAACCTACGACTGTCTACCGAAGTACTCCCGTTTTCCCCAAACGGCGACGCTTCCGAGCAAGACGAGGCCGAAGCCTGGCTAGCAGGCACCCTGCAGGTCCGAAAACCAGACCGCCACATCGTCAAAGAACCGCGCCCCTGATCTCCCCAATTCCCTCGTCCCGCCGAGGATTCTCCTTGGGACGTCCCTCCTTCCTCGTCCAGAGGCTCCAGCCTCGGGACGTCCCTCCCGGACGCTCCAGCGTCCTCCTTCCCTCCCTTCTTTCCCTCCCCAGATATCCCCCCTACGAGATCCCACCCACCCACGCTATATTCCAAGCAGCCCGAACCATCATCATTGGAGACCAATATGCCCCCCATCCGACCATGGCTGATCCCAATCCTGACGCTGGCACTCTGCAGCACCCCCGCCTGCAACCAAGACGACGACGATTTCCCTACGGACGACGACGACACCACCGATGACGACACCGGCGACGACGATTCAGCCGGCGACGACGATTCAGCCGGCGACGACGACACCACCGACGACGACGATACCGACGACACCCCCTGCGGCGACATCATCGATTTCCTCGCCCTGGGCTCCTCCTCCACCACAGGCGCCGGAGCCAGCGATCCCGCCACCCTGGGTTACGTCCCCCTGCTCGTCGATTCCCTCGAGCAGGACAACCCCGGCCTCACCCTGCACAACCTGGCCGTGGGCGGCGCCCGCATCAGCTACTACCTGACCCGCATCCCCGACATCCAGGCCATCTCACCCCAGCTGGCCGTCCTGTTCCCCCTGGCCGACTACTCCGGCACAACGGTAGAGGAGATGGAAGCCGACTACCCCACGCTGATGGACGCCTTCGAGGCCTCCGATATCCAGGTCTTTTTCGGCGACCTGCAGGTAGACCCCCAGCTGGTCTGCGGCACCGGCTCCGGCCCAGGCGGCTGCTACTCCCAGGAAACCTACGACATGATCTCCAGCAAGAACGCCGCCATGGCCGGCATCATGGCCAGCTACCCCAACGTGGTGATGGTCACGGTCTTCGATCAGACCGTCGCCCACCCCGAATGGGTCGCCGACGACGGCATCCACCCCAACGACCCGGGGCATCAGTTCTTCCACGACATGTTCTGGCCACCCATGGAGTTGTGGTTGGATTGTCCTTGAGGTGATTGCGTGAATCGTTTCCCGATTGTCCTTGTCATCGTGGCAACGCTGCTGATGGTGCCGATGGCTGGTGCGGAGGAGGCCGCCGGCCAGGGCCGCGTCTACGTCGTCTTCGTCGATGCCACGGGGTCCGCCTACGAGCTGCAGGATGCGAACTTCATCCTGAATGATCGCGACGTGACAGCCGCCCCCAGATACCAGGTGACCCGCAAGAAGAAGCTCCGTTCCGTTCGCGAAATTGCTGTTACCACGGGGTCGCACGAGTTCACGCTCGACCTCGTGGTCCAGGGTAAGGGGAAAGGGGCTTTTTCCTACCTGAACGACTACACCTTCGAAATCCAAGAATCACTGACGTTCGAAATTGGCGGCAACCAGTCAGTGGCCGTCTGGGCTTGGTTGGGGAGACGGAGCAACTCCCTCGGTGATGGCGAGCCGGGACCGCCCGTGGAGCTGTATTCCGAAGTACTCCGGTTCCCGGCACAGGACAGCGCTGTGGCAAGGCATGTGGCCGAATCCTGGCTCGCGGATATCCTGGACGTGAAGAACCCCAGGCGTCATTTCGTGGATACGCCATGAAGAGCACGCTGGAGCGTGCGAAGAAACGTAGCGAGGCGGTTGGCCGCCCCGCTGGAGCCTCGCTACGAAGATGGGGGAGAATTCCTCGTCCCTCCCTCCTCGTCCCTGGGCTCCAGCTTAGGGACGTCTTTCCCGGACGCTCCAGCGTCCCTCCCATCCCACCCTAAAAATGAGCCTCCCCAAAGAACCCCCGCACATCCGCCGCCGGGTCCTCCGAGCGTAGCTCCCGCACATCCTCGTCGTACCAGCGCCGGGGCAGGAACGCCGCATAATTCCGCTGCAAGAACCGCCGCCCCACCAGCACGATGACCCCCCGGTCTTCCTCACTCCGGATCAGCCGCCCGGCCGCCTGGGCCACCCGCCGCAGCCCTGGCACCAGGTACGCATAAGCAAACCCGTTCCCCCGCGTCTCCTGGTAATACGCCTTGAGCAGTTCCCGCTCCGGCTCGTACTGGGGCAGGCCCGGCGACACCACCACCACCTGGGACAGCATCTCGCCCGGGTAGTCCACCCCCTCGGCGAACATCCCCCCCAGCACCGCCAGCAGCAGCACCGGTTCTTCCCCCATCTCCGTGCCTTCGCGCAAGCGCTGCAGCAGCCGCTCCTGCTCGCTGCGGCGCCCACCCGCCCGCTGCACCTCCACCTGGTGGTACGGCACGTCCAGCCGCGACTCGATCTCCCGCAAGAACGCATACGACGGGAACAGCACCAGCGCGTTGCGCCCCGGCGGCGCCATGTCCGCCACCAGCTTGGCGATGGGATCCCAGTTGCGGGGCCGCTCCCGGTACGTGGTGCCCACCTGCCCGGCGATGAGCACCTGGCAGTTCTCCCGTGGGAACGGCGACGGCAGGCTAAGTGTGTCCGTGCGTTCCCCGTCCATGCCCAGCATCTCGCCGTAGAACTCGAAGGGCTCCAGCGTTGCCGACATGGCCACCGCCCCGCCGCTGTCCTCCAGCGTCTCGTTCAAGAACCGCGACGCATCCAGGCACAGGATCTTCAGCTCGCTGCCCTCCCGCGTGCGCCGGGCCAGGTGCACGAACTCGTCCCCGGTGAGCGCCAGCACCCGGTGGAAGTGCACCAAGCTGAAGTACAGCCCCATCAACGGATCCTCGTCCCCCCACAGCTCCGAGTCCCGCTTGTACTGCACGTAGCGCAGGATCAACGGGTCCAGATCCGTGCGGGCCTTCAACCACGGCCCCGGCTCCAGGATCAACGGCTCGATCCCGTCCCGCCCCCCGGGCAGCCCCTCGTCCAGCCAGGCCTCGATCTGGTCCAGCACCTCCGTGACGATGGCCGCCAGGTCCTGGAACAGCTTGCTGTCCCCGGCGTTGCACTGGTTCAGGGCGTCGGCAGCCAGCTCTGCTGACAGGGTGGGGGAGTAGTAGCCCCGGGCCCGGTCCGGCAGGTTGTGGGCCTCGTCGATGACCAGCAGCGCCTCCCCCAGCGTCGGGTCATCGGCCAGGGCGTCCAGCCCGATGCGGGGGTCGAACACGTAGTTGTAGTCGCACACCACCACATCCGCGTGGGGCAGCAGGTCCAGCGACACCTCGAAGGGGCACACCTGCTCCCGCTGTGCCGCCTCGAAGATCTCGTCCGGAGCCAGGTGGGGCCGGGCCAGCAGCTCGTCCAGCAGGCCGCTGCTACCGAGCTTGCGCTGGTAATCCGCCGCGTAGTGGCAGACGTCCACGTGGCAGACCATCTCCTCGTGGGCGCACATGCGCCCCTTGGCCCGCAGCTGCATGCTGCGCCACGGGCCGCCCTCTACTTGCATCGCCTGGGCCGTCTCCACCGCCATCTGCTGCTGCATGTTCTTGGCGGTGAGGAAGTACACTCGCTTGCCGTTACCGAGGGCGTGCTGCACGGCCGGGTGCAGGGCCGCGGCGGTCTTGCCCACCCCCGTGGGCGCCGCCACCGCCATGTGCCGGTCCATCTCCAGCGCCTCACTGATGGCGTCCATCATCGGCAGCTGCACCGGCCGCGGGGAAGGGTGGGGGAAGGGCAGCTCGGCAGAGGCCTCGGCGCAGGCCGCCCGGTGCAGCTTGCGCCCCTCGGCCAGCTCCACCAGGTAGCGCAGCTTGGGCCGCAGCAAGAACTCCACCTCGTCCGCGTCCCAGTCCACCTCTTCGTGGATCTCCCGGCCATCCACCACGTCCACCAGGGTCAGCACGGCGCTGGCCGGCTGGTCCGCGTCGCTGAGCAGCAGGGCGTACAGCATCAGCTGCAGCCGGTACTGGCTGCGCCGCTCACCGGGCAGGTTGGCGAACAGCTCCCGGCCCAGGTGCACGGTCTTGAATTCCTCGACCTTTGTAATCGCGCCTTCCGAATCCCGGATCACACCGTCGGCCCGTCCGCTGAGCTCCACCGTCCAGTCGTCCACGGTCACGGTCCCCGAGACGGTGACCTCCGGCTCGTACCCCGGCACCTCGGCCACCCGGTCGTCCTGCAGTCGCTGGTGGTGCTGGGTCCCCACCCACAGGCGGGCCAAACCGCCGCCGGCCAGGCCGATCTCCCGGCCGCTGCCCACGCGCACGAGGGTGCCCACGGAGGCGGTGAGGGTCTTGTGTTCCAGATCGATGCGTAGGGTCACCGCGGGAATATAGCGGTCGCGCGCGGGCTTGTCCCGCCCTCTATCCCGCCAGTGACAGTGCCTGTCGCACCTGCTGTGCCAGCTCGGGGAATTCCCGGTGATAGCTGGGGGACGGGTGCCCTTGCAGCGGGAACGGCAGGCGCTCCAGCACGTCCACATAGCCGCGGTTCTGCCGGCGCCAGCCCCGGTTGATGCGGCGGGCGTAATACAGCAGCGCCGTGCCGGTGAACCGCCCCCGCAGCAGGTGCTTGAGCGCCAGCCGGTGGCTGTAGAACAGGTCGTGGCCCTTCACCTGCCAGCTTTGCAGCTCGGCCGGGTGGATGTGGTCCGGCCGGAAGCACACGTGGTGGGCGTCGTACAGCGACCAGTCATCGAACAGGATGCGGCCCTGCTCCACCATCTCTTTGTGGAACCGGCTTCCCGGCAGCGGCGTCAGCACCAAAAACTGCACCGAGAACAGATCCCGCTCGTGGGCGAACTTCACCGTGCGCTCCATCGTGTCCGGGCTGTCCGTATCGAACCCCATCACGAACATCCCGTGGATGCGGATGTCGGCCGCGTTGATGATGTCCAGGTGCTGGGCCACCGTCTGCATGTCCTGGCGCTTCTTGGCGTGGGCCAGGCTGGCCTGGTTCACCGACTCCAGGCCGATGAACACCGTGTTACAGCCCGTCTCCTTCATCTCCCGCACCAACTCTTCGTCCCGGGCCACGTCGGCCCGCACCTGGGCTGACCACGTCGGCTTCTCCGGCAGCGTGCGGAACGCCGCCAGCAGCTCCCGGGTGCGCTTGGGGCTGGCGGCAAAGTTGTCGTCGTAGATGAAGAACAGCGTGTTCTTCAGGTCGTGCTTGGCCATCTCCGCCACCACCCGGTCGACGGAGCGGTAGCGCATCTTGCGGCCAAACGTCGTCGTCACCGAGCAGAAGCTGCAGTCGAAGGGGCAGCCCCGGGACGTCTGGATCGGCACCACCCGCCGGCTGCCCAGGAAGCCCGTCGCCTTGAAGCCGTCGACCAGGGTCATGTCCGGGTCGGGCCAGCGGTCCAGGTCCGGGTAGAGCGGGTCCAGGTCGTTGTGCTGCAGGCCATCGGGGCCGTGGTAGCTGAGGTTGGGCACGTCCGCCAGCGGCGACCCAGCTTTCAGCGCGTCGATGAGCGCCGGCAAGGCGATCTCCCCCTCGCCGCGGACCACATAGTCCGCGTGCCCCAGCGACTCGTCCACCACGTGGGTCGGGTGGGGGCCGCCCATCACCACCGGCACGCCGTGTTCCCGCAGCTGGTCTGCGATGGCGTAGGCCCGGCCGGCTGTGCTGGTGATCGTGGAGATCCCCACCAGGTCGGCGCGCACGATGCGATCAAAATCAAAATCGCGGACCTCCTCCACCATCACCGTCACCTCGTAGCCCAGGTCCCGCAAGATGGTGCCCAGCAGCACTACTCCCAGGCGCGGCAAGGCGAATTGGCGGAAGATGTGGATGTCCGGCGGCTTGGGTTCCAGCAGCACGATGGAGCGGATGTCGGTCTCGAGCGTTGGCGCAGCAGCCACGGTCATCTCCAGGCCCCCTCATTTGAGCCAGGTTTCCTATTGGTCGCTCGGCCAACATGGTGCCTGCATGTCATGAGAATTTCATGCCGGGCAAAAAAAACAGATCGGTGAGGAGCGCGGGATCAGGGAACGAAGCGGTAGCCGATACCATAGACCGTGCGCATGTGACGCGGGTGGTCCGGGTCTTCTTGCAGTTTTTTCCGCAGCATCGACACGAAGTTGTCCACCGTGCGGTCCGTGCCTTCGTAGTCATCGCCCCAGACGTTGACCAGGATCTGTTCGCGTGTCAGCACCCGCTCCGGCCGCTCCATCAGGAACAGCAGCAGATCGAACTCTCGGGTGGTCAGGTCCACCGCCCCGCCGTCCACCTGCACGGATCGCGTGTCCCGGTGCAGCTCGATGGCGCCGGCCCGCAGGATATCGGTGGGATCCAGGGCCGGCCCCAGCGACGCCGTGCGCAGGGCCGCCCGCACCCGGGCCAGCAGTTCGGAGACCCCGAAGGGCTTGGTCACGTAGTCGTTCGCCCCCAGGTCCAGCCCCTTGACCTTGTCCTTCTCGTTGCCCAGGGCCGTCAGCACCACCACCGGCAGCGCCGGGTCCTCTTCCCGGACCTGGCGCAGGATCTCCAGGCCGTCCACGCCGGGCAGCATCAGGTCCAGCAGCACCAGCGACGGCCGCTCCTTGGCCAGCTCGAGCAGCCCCTCGTGGCCGTCGGATGCCGTGCGGATGCGGTACCCGGCCTTGCTCAGGTTCATGCGTAGACCCAGCAGGATCGCCGGATCATCCTCGATGATCAGGATCGTGTCGCTCATCCGGGTGGTACCTCCAGTGCCGCCTTGGACTCCGAGAGAACGGGCAGCACCACGGTGAAGCAGGCCCCCTCGCCCCGCGTGCTGCTCAGGCGGATCTTGCCCTTGTGGGCCTTGATCACCAGGTGGGCCATCGCCAGCCCGAGCCCGGTTCCCGGGATCTGGCCCGACGCATGTTCGCTACCGCGGTAGAAACGTTCGAAGATGCGGCGGTGTTCCCGTTTGGGGATGCCCGGCCCCCGATCCTCGACGTCGATCTCCACCAGCTTGCCCCGCTGCCGGACCCGCACCGTCACCGAGCCGCCCTCGGCGCCGTACTTGATGGCGTTGCTCAGCAGGTTCAGCAGCGTCTCGACGATGGCCGCCCGGTCCGCGTCCACCGCCGGGGACTCGTCGGGCAGCTCCAGCTCGATGCGCATGTTGGCCGCGTGCAGCTGGGGTTCCAGCTGGGCCAGCGCTTCGCCCACCAGCGTGTCCACCGACTCGGGCCGCTTGTCGAACTGCCGCCGCCCCGATTCCATGCGTCCCCAGGTCAGCAGCCGCTCGATCATCGACGTCAGCCGGGACGTCTCCGTGCTGATGACGTCCAGGCACACGGTCCGCTCCTCGTCGTCGACCTTGCCCTCCTGCAGCGTGTCCGAGAACATCCGGATGCTGGCCAGCGGCGTGCGCAGCTCGTGGCTCACCTTGGCCACGAAGTCCGTCTGTAGCTTGGCCTGGCGCGCCTGCTCGCTCATGACCCGGGAGAAGATGATCCCGCCGGTCACCACCGCCACGCTGAACACCAGCGTTAGGATGCCGAAGACGACATCGAAGGCCGCCCGCTGGAACACCAGGCTGAGGATGCCCACGCTGGAGAACACGATGGTGGGCACGAAGGAGAACGCGATGATGGCCAGGGTTCGTCTCACGGCCACCCAACTGTGTCACATCTTACGATTCGCGCAACCCACGCAATAACACCAGCTGCTCGGCCCAGCCCTCCGGACCGGCCGGAGTCTCCAGGCAGCCGGGCTGGCCATCCCAGCGCTCGTCGGCCACCAGGCAGCGGAACGGCTCCAGGCCCAGGAACCCCTCGCCGATGTCCGCGTGGCGGTCCACCCGGGTGCCCAGGTCCTTCTTGGAGTCGTTGACGTGCCAGCCCCGGATGCGATCCACCCCGAAGGCCTGGTCCATCTTCTCCACCGTCTCCTCGTAGCCCTCGCGGGTGCGCAGATCGTAGCCGGCGGCGAAGATGTGGCACGTGTCCACACAGACCCCCAGGCGGTCGGGCAGGCGGGACTGGCCGATGATGTCCCGCAGCTGGCTGAACTCGAAGCCCAGGTTGGTGCCCTGGCCGGCGGTGGTCTCCAGCAGCACCTGCACATCGCCGTCCGGCACCGTCTCCTCGATGCAGCGGTCCAGCTGCTCGGTGAAGCGCTGCAGCCCCACCTCCACGCCGGCCCCCAGGTGGGAGCCTGGGTGCATCACCACGTAGGGGATGCCCAGCAGGCCTGCCCGGTGCAGCTCGTCGTTGAACGCGGTGCGGGATTTGGCCAGCTTCTCCTCGTCCTCTGTCGCCAGGTTGATCAGGTAGGAATCGTGGGACATCACCGGGCCCACGCCGCTGCTGGCCAGCGCTTCGCGGTACTGGGCGGCCACCTGATCGCTGATCGCCTTGGAGGTCCAGCGGTTCTGGCTGCGGCTGAAGATCTGCATGCACTCGGCGCCGATCTCCACGGCGTTGGCGGGGGCGTTGTGGACCCCCCCGGAGGTGCTGACATGGGCGCCTAGCTTCATCATCGCGATTCCCGGTTTTGAGGGTGGGGTTTGATCGCTGGTGCCGGAGGTGGGACTTGAACCCACA
>CAZDDH010000244.1:0-13457 GCA_964504165.1 uncultured Rickettsiales bacterium
CGTCCTGGTCGTCCCGTCGGTCCGATTCGACCTTGATGGAGTCGTCGTTATCAGGCTCCTAGTACTTGGCCGCCTCCAGGGCCCCCTCCAGGCGGTCGAGGATGAGATCGGCCAGGCCGCCCTCCTTGCCCGCCTCGTAGCGCCTAGTCGTGCGTTCGAGCACAGCTCCCGATGCGATGGAAATGAACGCCAGCTCCACCGCGATGAGGTCTCCCTTGCGGGAGACGGTGCTGAACACCGCGACGGTCCCGTCGAATTCGCTCCCCAGCTTTTCCAGGCAGGATCGCTTGCGGTGGCAGTCCATCGCCGCGCTGCCGAGGAACATCTCCACGTCCTCGCCGGCGATGATCTCGTCCCGCCCCGCAGCCATGACCTTCTCGGCAACGGTGCTGTAGAGGAGGTACGCGATGCCCGCATCATCATCGGAGGCGGGCTGGAACTCCACCACGACGGCCCGGCCATCCACCGCCCAAGCGGGCCGCCCGATGCACAACACCAGGGCCACCATCCAGATCCATTTCAGGTTTTGTAGCACGTTCAACAACCCCATCCGACGCAGCGCAACGTTTTCAGCTCCTGCAGAATGACGCTGGCGTTGAGCCCTGTCAAGAAGGGCCAATTGTGGTCAGGCCCGGCCCTAAAACACCACTAAATGCTCGTCTCACCGTAGGAACTTCCAATATAGAACGGCCAAGGTGGCGATCAGCAACACTGCCGTCAACACGTTCGACCACAGCTTGGACGAGCTCGTTGGCTGGCCACTCGCCTCGTCGCCCCCCCCCTGCCCCACGGCGCGCTTCATCGTGGAACGCATGGAGGACAGGCCACCGCCAGAGGTCTTGACGCCCGCGCCGCCTCCGGAGCCAGACGACCGCTTCTTCGACCTCTTCTTCTTGCGAACGTTTCGCGATTTGGGCATCTGTCTTCCTCCATCACGATTCGCCGGCTATCTTCGCACCACGCTCCGTCAAATCCAATTCCATCGCTATCCCTTTTGCAATTGTCGCCGTCGTGTTTATCGTGACGCCGTGGATCCTCATCGCGGTGGATCCATCCCCAAGGGAGACCACGTGGACTGCATCGAGCAGGGAATCATCTCTCGCGTGAACGGCGAACAGGCCGTTCTCATCGCGACCCGGTCGGAAGCCTGCAGCGCTTGCAGCTCCAAGAGTGCATGCAACGCGATGGGTGGCTCGCCTAGCCTGGCCGAGGTCACCGTGAACAACACCCTCGGGGCCCAGCAAGGGGATCGGGTCGTGGTGGCCATGCCCGGCAGCTCGGTGGTGCAGGCCGCTGGGCTGCTGTATTTCTTCCCGGCCGCGGCGCTCATCGCCGGCGCAGTGGCGGGCAATGCCGCCGCGAATAGCCTGGCGCTGGACGTGAATCTCGGCGCTCTGATCGGGGCCGCGGCGGCCCTCGTACCGAGCCTGGCCATCGTCATGCTGGTGGGCCGGCGCCTTTCCCAAAGGCAGGATTTCACGCCGCGCGTGACCCAGATTCTGATGCGTCAAGAGGATCTGAAATCCACGCCATCGGATGTGGCGGGGGCCGAATAGGGCTCTCTAGGCGGTTTCTTCGGTCTCGGTGCCCTGGCACAGGGCGGTCTTGCGGTAGCACAGCAGGCCACAATCCAGGCAGCGCTGGGTCTCCTTGAGCGCCATGTTCTCCAGCAGGCCGAGCTCCACCTCGACGAATTTCATGGCCCGATCGGGCACCTCGAGTTCACGCATGTGGACCCGGTCCGTGTCGCGCAGCACCTGGTCGATGTCCTGCGAGCTGGTGACGTTCACGATGGGATCACCCTGGTGGTAGACCGGCGCGTTCTCCTTGACGGTCCTGGGGGTGACGGCCTCTTCGTTGAGGAATTTGTGGATGCCGGCGGCGGCCTTGCGCGCGTCGCCGATGGCCTCCACCACCGTGGCGGCCCCGCGCTGGCAGTCGCCGGCGCTGAAGATCCACGGGATGTTGGTCTGCATCGTGTCATCGTCCACCAGCACGGAGCGCCAGCGGGTCAGCTCGATCTCCTTGCCGACCTCGCTGTCCTCTTCAAGGGCGCCCAGCTCGGGGAACTGGCCGATGGCTGCGAAGCAATTGTCGATGGCCAGCGTGGTCTCCGAGCCCTCCTTGGGCACGGGCCGACGGCGGCCACTGGCGTCCGGCTCACCCAGCTCCATGGTGATGTACTCCATGGCCTTGACCATGTCGTCCTCGCCCTCGAACTTGGAAGGAGCCGCCAGGAAGTGGAATTCCACGCCCTCGTTGTCCGCCTCGATCACCTCGATGTCGTTGGCCGGCATCTCGGTGCGGCCGCGGCGATAGAGCACCGTGATCTTCTTGGCGCCCAGGCGCCAGCTGGTGCGGGCCGCGTCGATGGCGGTGTTGCCGCCGCCGATGACCACCACATGGTCGCCCACCGGAGTCTCCTCCTCCAGGCCACGCTTGATGAGGAAATCGGTACCGGAGGACACCCCCTGGAGATCCTCACCGTCCACCCGCATGTTGCGGCTTCCCCAGGCCCCCATCGCCAGCAACACGGCGTCGAAGCCGTCCTCCTTGAGGGACTCCAGGGTGAAGTCGCGGCCGATGGCCTTCTCCATGTGGACCTCGACGCCCATGTCGATGATGCCCTGGATCTCGAAGTCCAGGACGTCGTACTTGGGCAGCCGGTACTCGGGGATGCCGTAGCGCAGCATGCCGCCGAGCTTGGGCATCTTCTCGTAGAGGGTGCACTTGTGCCCCAGCCGGGTCAGGTAGAACGCCGCGGTGAGGCCGCCGGGGCCACCGCCCACGATGGCGACGCGCTTACCGCTGGAGGGTGCCTTGGCGAACTCGATGCGCCGGCCGGAGTTCATCTCGTAGTCGGCGGCGAAGCGCTTGAGGTGGTTGATGTTGACGGGCTCATCGACCAGGTTGCGCCGGCAGGCCGACTCGCACTCGTGGGGGCAGACGCGGCCACAGGTCAGCGGCAGCGGGTTGCGCTCCTTGATGATACGGACCGCCTGCTCGTACTCGCCCTTGGCGATGGACTGGATGTAGGCCGGGATGTCGATCTGCGCCGGGCAGGTGCGCTGGCAGGGAGCCACGCACTCGCCGTGGCAATGCACGTTGGACAGGTCGGAGAACTTGCCGTGAAGCTGGATGATGCCCTTGGGGCATGTGCGCACACAGGTACCGCAGCCGGTGCACAGGTGGGGGTCCACCTGGGGCAGGCCGTCCACCATCTTGATGGCGTGGAACGGGCAGGCCCGGCCGCAGCTTCCCAGTCCCAGGCAGCCGATGGGGCATTCCTTGATGCCGCCGCCGATGAGGGCCTCGGCGCGGCAGTCCTGGATCCCGCCGTAGTTGTACTGCAGGTCGGCGTTGGCGACGTTGTAGCGACAGCCGACCTCGGCGATCAGCTTCTCCGCTGCGCCCACCTCGACGCCCAGGATGGCGCCCACCTTCTCGGCCACCTCGTCGCCACCGACGATGCAGGCGTTGGCAGCTACCTTGCCCTTGGCGATGGCTTCCGCACAGGCGGAGCAGCCGGCAAAGCCGCAGCCACCGCAGTTGGCGCCGGGCAGCTCGTCCTCGACGGCGGTGACGTTGGGGTCGACATAAACGGCAAATACTTTGCTGGCAACGCCCAGCCCCAGGGCCGCGACGAAGCCGATGCAACCGAGTGCCATTGCTGCAGTTAGGATTTCCATGACACCTCCCTAGACCAGCCCTTTGAACCCGGCGAAGGCCAGGGCCAGCAATCCGGCGGTGATGAGACCGATGGGGGTGCCCTCCATGGCTCGGGGCACCGGAGAGACTGCGAAGCGCTCCCGCAATCCGGCGAACAGCACCAGCGCCAGGCCAAATCCGAGGGCCGAGGCGAAGGAGAAGACCGCCGTCTGCAGGAGGTTGAATTCCTTGTCGATGTTGATGATCGCCACACCGAGCACGGCGCAGTTGGTGGTGATCAGCGGCAAGAAGATACCCAGCGATTTGTACAGCGCTGGGGAGAGCTTCTGCAGCATGATCTCCACGAGCTGTACCAGCGATGCGATGACGAGGATGAAGGCGATGGTCTGCAGGTACTGCAGCTCCAGCGGCTCCAGCAGGTAGTGCTGGACGACCCAGGTGATGAGCCCGGCCAGGGTCATGACGAACACCACCGCGCCGGACATGCCCGTGGCGGTGCCCATGTCGTTGGAGCAGCCGAGGAACGGGCAGTTCCCCAGGAACTTGGCCAGCAGGATGTTGTTGACCAGAATCGCGCCGACGATGAGCAGCATGTATTCGGTCATGGCTCAGCCCTCCTGCGCGGCGGCCGCGGAGGCACGCCGTTCCTGGATGATGGTGATCAGGTTCATCAGCGCCAGGACCAGCCCCAGCCCGATGAAGGCCCCCACCGGCTCGACGGCAGCGGTAAATGGCTTGAAACCCTCACCCAGGTTGATCAGCCCGTTAGGGACGTATTCGCACTTGAAGAAGGTGCCGGCCCCGATGATCTCGCGGACGCCACCGAGGAAGGTCAGCGCCATGGTGAAGCCCAGCCCCATGCCCAGTCCGTCTGCGAAGGAATGAGCGACGGGATTCTTGGAGGCGAAACCCTCGGCGCGGCCCAGGATGATGCAGTTCACCACGATGAGCGGGATGAACATGCCCAGCACCTGGGACAGGGAGAAGAAGTACGCCTTCATCACCATCTCCGTGATGACCACGAAGCTGGCGATGATGACGATGAAAACGGCGATCCGCACCTTGCGCGGGATGACCTTGCGCAAGGCCGAGACGATCAGGTTCGAACAGACCAGGACGAATGTCGTGGCCAATCCCATCCCCAGGCCGTTGAAGGCCGCGGTCGTCACCGCCAGCACCGGGCACAGGCCCAGCACCAGGCGGAACGGCGGGATGTTCTTCCACAATCCTTTGGTAAATTCGGCGGCGACTGATGCTGGCATCGGCCCGCTCCCTTTCTGGCGTCGCTCCGCTCCGACAGCGGGGACGCTGGGTGACTACTTCGTCAACTCATCCTTGTTGGCAGCAAACACGGCGGTGGACTGGTTGATGGCGTCCACGACCGCAGCGCTGGTGATGGTCGCACCGGAGATGCCGTCGATGTCACCGACGGCCTTGGCCCCCGACCATTCCATCCCTGCGAACTGGTCCGTGAAGGCGGGCTCCGTCGCGCGGGCGCCCAGCCCCGGAGTTTCCGAGTGACCGGTGATGCCGATCCCGGTGATCTTGCTGTCGGCGTCGATGCCGACCATCACGTTCACCGGGCCGCCATAGCCCTTGCCCGAGCCCTCGATGGCCACGCCGGTGAAGGCCCCACCCGCGCGAGTCGGAAAGATGGTCAACTCCGCGCCGCTGTCGTCGGTGATGACGGAGCGCTCGCCGATGGGGTCGTTGTCGAAGCCGGGCAGGATCTGCTGGATTGCCGGCTCCTTGACGTTCTTGAGCATCGCCAGCTCGATCTTGTCCTTCGTGACGTTGTTGATGAGCGCCAGCGAGAGGCCGGAGACCAGCGCGGTGACGGTCAACACCACAACCATGTAGAGAATCTCACGCATTGGCCTTCAACCTCCTTCCGAAGGGAGCCGGGGCCAGTCGGTCCAGCAACGGCGCCACCGCGTTCATGATCAGCACGGCGAAGATGGCCCCTTCGATGGACTGCCCCCAGTAGCGGATGATCAGCGTCAAGACCCCCGCCCCGATGCCGAACATCAGCTTGCCCCAGCCGGTGACCGGGGTGGTCACCCACTCGGTGGCCAGGAAGACGGCCACGAAGAACAGGCTCCCGGCGAACAGTGAGAACTCCGGCGTCGGGTAGGCCGTGGGATCCAGCCGGTTGAAGAGGACCGCGAAGATCCAGGCGGATCCAAGGAAGCCCAGCGGGATCTGCCAGGGGATGACCCTCAGCGCGATGAGGAACAGGCCGCCCAGGGCGATGGCGATGACCGACGTGGCGCCGATGGGCCCCGGATGGTCGCCCCAGACCAGCTCCTTGATGTTGGCCCGCTCGGAGAGCACCGGGATGGCCTTGACGGCCGCCACCGGGTCGGTGGCCTCTTCCCAGGTACTGGCCGCACCATCGACCTGCTCGGCCAGGATGGGCAACGGCTTGTAATGGTTCTCCAGATCGCCCGGCCAGGACAGCTGGATCAGCACCAGTGCCACCAGCACCGGATGGAACGGGTAGTTCCAGGCGTTGCCGAACACCATCTTGCCCAGGGCCACGGCCAGCATGGCGCCGATGGCCAGCACCCACCAGGCGGCCCCGGCGGGCATCAGCAGGGCCAACAAGACCCCCATCAGCGCCGAGTGCCCGTTGAGCACCTTGATCGGTTTGCGCACGATCAGCGAGAGGATCGCCTCGGTGGCCACCGCGAAGACGAGCCCGACGATCAACATCAGGGCCGCCCGGCCGCGGTAGAGGTACAGCGAAGCGATCAGCACCGGGAGCAGGCCGACGAAGGTCAGCTTGATCAGGGTGGCGACTGTCCGCCCGCTGTGACGGTGCGGCGCCATCGCCACGGTCAACAGTTTTTGGTTCATGTCCGCTGCCTCCTGGACATCACCTCGGCCTTACCGTGTAGCAGGTAGTGGCCGTTGGCCCGCATGGACGGGCAAACATAGGTACAGCATCCACACTCGATGCAGGTGAGCAGGTCGTAGCTCAACGCCTCGTCGAACTTGCCGTACTCACAGAGCTTGCTCAGCGTGCTGGGGAGCAGGCGCATGGGGCAGGTGGCCACACATGCGCCGCAGTTCATGCACGGTTCATTGGTGAACTCGATCTGCTCGTCCGGGCCGAACACCACCAGGCCGCCGGCGTTGCGCGTGATGGGGGCATCCAGATCATGCTGGGCGCGGCCCCGCATCACGCCGCCGAAGATGACGCTGCCGGGCTCGCCGACGATGCCACCGCAGGCGGCCAGCACGTCGCTGATAGAGGTCCCGATGCGAACGCGCAGGAGCTTTGGATGCTTGACCTTGCCCGAGACGTGAACGACGCGATCGATCTGGGCCCGCTGCTCCAGGACGGCGCGCCCCACCGCGATGACCGTGTCGATATTCTCTACGATGACGCCCATGTCGCGGGGTTCGTGGAAGGCGCCCCCCACTTCCATGCCGGTCACCGTCCGGATCAGCAGCTCGTCGTTCACCGACGGGTAGTTCCACGGCTTGACCTCGACGGGCCAGATCTCCAGGGGATCGCAGAGACGCTCCACGTCCGCTTGCTGGATTCCGCGGCCCTCGCCGCCACCGAGGATCAGGTGGATCGCCGTCGCCCCGAGGATGTGTTTGAGGACCTCGAAGCCCTTCTGGGCGGCGTCCAGGTTCCCCACCAGGTTCGCCTCCAGGGTATCGACGGACGGGTCCACGTCCACCGCCCGGACGATGAGGTTCTCCACCGAACGGGTGATGGGGGTCCCCGACACTCCCACGTAACCGCGGGGGTCGATGGCCGTGCCCAGGTCCCGGTGGGATGGCTCGGCGCCCAGCCCGGAGTTGATCACCCCGGCGGCGCGGATGCGGTCGAGCATCTCCCGTGGGGTGAGACTCATGGCCGAGGGGTCCACCGCAGGTTCGGCCTCCCAGGCGTCCTCACCGTCGGCCTGGATGACCACCGAGAGCTCGGCACGGGCCTCGGGGCCCGGCCGGTCTTCGATGGCCAGCACCGTCCCGGAGGTCGTGGCGATGATCGGCACGCCAACCGGGTCTGCGGGCTCACCGATCATCTGCCCCTTCTTGACCGTATCGCCTACCTCGACGACCGGCTTGGCCGGATGGCCTACCGTCTGTCGCATGGGAAGAACGACCACGCTCGGTGGGGGTAGATCCACGATGTCGTGAACAGGGGATGGGGTCGGCTGTGGTAGCCGGATTCCACTTGCAGCTGCAAACAAGCTCATGGAGATGATCTCCGCTTTGCAAGAACACACACACGCCCCCCTAGCCGGGGGGCTCGGCGGTCGCTTTATACCTCAACTGAACCTCGAAGGACAGGTGGCAAACCAATTGGCAAATGGCCACCAGTTCACGGGGGTTTGCAGCCCCTGCGACCTGCACTCCAGACCCCACAAGCGGACAATACACCTCGACCCGCGCAGAACCTGAGCGCACAATAGTCCGTCCCTGTCGCGGAGCGTACCCGTGCCGGGGACTACCTATCTTGGAGAGGGAGGCAAGACGCGATGAACGCCCTGAAAGACCTGGTCCAGCTCGCAGCAATTTCCGCAGCTTGGCTGCTGGTATTCGGTTGTTCCGATCCCTGGGAGGAGCAGCCCGTTCCCGGTGACGACGATGTGTCGGATGACGACGATGACGACGACGACGATGACGACGACAACACCGACGACGACGACGATGACACCGCCGCCGACGACGACGACACCGACGACGACGACGACGCGGACGGTGGCGTCCCCGAGGTTTCCATCTCGGCCTCGCCCACCAGCGGCGTTGCGCCGCTGGACGTGGCATTCACCGGCCTGGTCAACGGCGGTGACGCACCGTTCACCTACTACTGGGCCTTCGGGGATGGCGGCGAGGGCAACACCGTCGATCCGTCCTACACGTACCACCTGCCGGGCACCTTCGACGTCCTGTTCGAGGTGACCGACGCGGACGGCGACATGGACTCGGCCCTGGTGACCATCGCCGTGGGTTCGGACGATCCGGCGGACGCTACCCCGGGGCTGGTCATCATCGCCAACCCCACCTCGGGCGACATCCCGCTGACCGTCGCATTCTCCTCCACCGTGTCCGGTGGGGACACGCCCATGAGCTACGACTGGGATTTCGGCGACGGGGGCGGTTCGACCCAGCCCAATCCGTCGAACGACTACACCACCGCCGGCACCTACCAGGTCACCTGCGAGGTGACCGATGCGGACGGGGACTCGGACACCAAGACCCTCACCATCGTGGCCTTCGACCCCAACGCTCCCCCCACCCATCCGGAGCTGAGCGGCTACGAGGTCTCGACGACCTGGGTCAACATGGCCACCAACGCCGCCGAAATCTACGAACCCAACAACCGCTCCCTGTGGGCCTATGATTTTGTCTACTGGGACGGATACCAGAGCTACTACGCGGCCACCGGCTGGCTCGACCCGTACGGGTACGCCAGCTACAACGTCGCCGTCACCAATGCGGGGGTGGCTACGGGGGACCTGTTCTGGGTCGATCTCTACACCAATCCCGGATACGTGCCCCAGCCCTCCGATCCGGGCGTGGGGGACATGTACGACTCGGTCTGGGGCCTGGATGCAGGCAGCACCGAGTACATCACCTTCCAGTGGTTCGGGCCGGTCTACGGCCAGACCTACGACTCCTACATCGTCATCGACGGGGACGAACAGATCACCGAAGGGAACGAGGGTGACAACGTCATCGGGCCCATCGAGGTGAGCGTCTCGGAAGACTGGGACTGGTACGAGGTCTATCTGTTCCAGGGCGAGGATCTGACCATCGACGTGCAGGTGCCCACCAACCCGGCTCTGGACTTCGACCTCGATGTGTACGGTCCCGACGCCATCTTCGAGGCGGCGTCCCACCTGGGTTCCGGCGAAGACGAGCACCTGGAGCTGACCAACCTGGACGAAGGCCCGTGGTGGATCCGCGTCTACCCGTACAACAGCGGGCTGCTCAGCAGCGATCCCGCCGACTCGTACTTCATCGAAGTTGCCATCAACTGACCCAGGGGCAACCGCGCCTTTCCGCCATCCGATTACCCGCGTTTCGTTGCATTCCTCTGATCCGCAATCGCCCCCGCGGCCCCGATCACACCCGAATTCCACGGGCTGTGGCGTCGTTCGCTCGTAGAGGGACAGCCAAGGTGGACGCTACGCGCGCATATCTTTATCATGGCCCCGCTCCGCGGAATGGGAGCGCTGCAGGGAGTGGATCGATGCTGCATACCCCACGGATTTTCCTACTCGTGGCGGCCACCACGATGGCGCTGGCCATCGGACACGGGCCCGGGCTGACCGGGGCCGAAGCTGCCGCTGCAACCCCAAGTGGCTCCTCGATCAAGGTGCCGTCCCTGCGTGTCGGCCCGGACGCGCCCCGGGAATGGGCCTGCATCGGTTGCCATGAGCAACAGGTGGATGCGGACGCCTGGAAGAACTCGCTCCACCGGCAGGCCGGCGTCTCTTGCCTGCATTGCCACCCGGAAGCCGAGGCGGTGCCCCACCCCGACACGGTCAGCAGCATCAACTGCGCCGAATGCCACGAGGATGCCAACGTCACGGTCGAGAGCGTGGCCGCCTCGGCCCACGGCACCAGCGGCCCCGGCGGCACGAACAACTGCTCCGGTTGCCACAATCCCCATCTGATGGAAGCTGGCACCAGCGGCGAAGCCTTCGTGCGGGCCGGCTGCCTGGCCTGCCACGATGAGGACGACGGCCTGGTCGACCTGCACAAGGATGCCTTCCCCAGCACGGCCCTCCACCTGGACAAGGTGGGTTGCCAGTACTGCCACCTGCAGGGCGAGGCCAGCGAGGCCGTGCACAACGTCCGCTTCGGCGAGTCGGCCAAGATGGAGTGCGACGACTGCCACGGCAAGGACTCGGAAATGCTCGCCGGCGGTGTGAGCGATGTCGGGCTGCTCAAGATGCAGAACAACAAGCTGGCCAGGGAGACGGGGTACCTCATCGGTGCCAACCGCATCCCGTTGCTGGACTACATGATGATCTTGATGGTGCTGGGGATCTTCGGATTCCCGGCCGTACACGGCGGACTGCGTTTCTACTTCGCCTGGAGGGCACGCTGATGAGTCATCCCACCAAGATGGTCTACCTGCATCCCCTCGTCGAGCGCATCTGGCACTGGGTCCACGCGGCGTGCATCTGCGGCCTGGCCCTCACCGGCATCGGCATCCACTGGCCGGGCATCTTCGCCTTCGCCGGTGGCCTGGATACCTGCGTCTGGGCGCACAACCTCATCGCCTGGGTCACCATGGCGGACTTCGTGCTGTGGTTGGGCCTGAATCTGGTCATGGGCCGCATGCACCACTACATCCCCAAGAAAAGTGACTTCGGGATGGCGGCGGTGCGGCAGATCTGGTTCTACGCGGCCGGTGCCTTCCTGGGCCAGGACAACCCGGCCCACCCCAGCCCACAGAACAAGTTCAACCCCATGCAGAAGATCAGCTACCTGGTCATCATGGGTGTGTTCATGCCGCTGGTGATCATCACCGGGCTGCTCTACCTCTACCCGGTGGCCTTTGCCGGCGTCATCGAGGCCCTCGGCGGCCTGACCATCATCGCCATCGTGCACTTCGTCGTGGCCAGCTGCCTGACCACCTTCATGGTCGTGCACGTCTACCTGTGCACCCTGGGTGTGACGGTGAAGGAAGATTTCACCCACATGGTCACCGGGTACGGCGAGGCCCACGGCGACCACTGAACCGACGACCGCGAGGGGGCGGCCATGAGCGATATCAAGATCATCCGCAATCCGGACCAGGCCCAGCTGGACAGCGAGGGCATCCCCTCGTGGCCCATCTGGACCAAGGAAGCATCCGAATTCCCCTGGACCTACGACAGCCCGGAGACCTGCTACTTCCTCGAGGGTGACGTCACGGTCACCCCCGAAGGCGGGGAGCCGGTCACCGTGGGCAAGGGGGATCTGGTGACCTTCCCGGCGGGCATGTCCTGTACGTGGACGATCCGCACGGCGGTCAAGAAGCACTACACGTTCGGGTAGGCGATTTCGGGATTCCCCGCTAGCATGGGAGACATGCGTTCCGCCATCGTCACGGCCGTTGGTCTGATCGCCCTCGGCGGCGCGGTGCACGCCAGCGCCTGCTGTGCCGAAATCACCGGTGGCGAGGTCTACCTCGTCGGCTGTGTCCAGTCGATCTCAGCGGAGCCCAACCGCACCGTGGCGACGATCCGGGTCTTGGAAGACGGTCCCGATTTTACCGAGGGCGACATCGTTCGCGTGGATGGTGGTGGAGGTCAGTTCCTGGGCTGTGGGTACAGTACGTCCATCGACGTCTCGTGGCACTCAGGGTACGTCTACGAAGTATGGGCAGACCGCTCAGGTGACATCTACAACACCAACGTGTGCACGGGCACCAGTATGCTGGAGGACGAGGAGGGCGAGGAGCTGGCCTGCGACCGCCACGCGGGATGCAACATGGCCAGCGCTGGGATCCTCCCCCATCATCTCGTGGTCCTGCTTCTCGCAGCCCTGCTGGCGGTTCGCACATGCTCGCCGAACAGGTTGATTCGGCAGCCCGCTCGTCTCCCGTTCCACTCCAGGAAGTAGCGCCAACTCGGGGGGCTCAGCGAACCCGCGCCGAATAGTCGTATTCGGCGTCCAGCGACCACTTGTCCTTCATGGCCACCTGCCCCGACCATGGGACCGGGATTCCATCGATCTCACAGGCCAGCGTCGTTCGACGGCGCGGCCAGACTCTGGGCCCATCGGTCGTGAGCAGAACACACGTGCGCGTGCACACCGCGGTACCGTGGTCGTCCAGTGCGGTGACCTTGAGTGCGAGTTCCGTCAACGGACACGCGGTGGTGTTGGTGAACGTGGCTTCGATCTGGGCGATCTCCAGCGCGGAAGGCTGGGCCGAATCCGGTGACGTTGAAACAACCGCGAGCTGCAATCTGTCGGCCGGATGCCTGTCGTGCACAAAGGTCATCAGCCCCCACGCTGTGAGCGCCGCCGCCGGCACAGCGATGGCCAGGACGATGGTCCAAGTTGCGGCTCGGCTGATGGGCTTCAAGTGGGTTCCTCCGCGGAGCACCTTAGCAGAGGTTTGGAGTTTCTTATGTTCTTATGAGCGTCCCTTTTTCTTCCCTTCCGTATCCGTTGCCTGGACTGCGGGTGGACAATCCCGGCCAATAAGTAGACAGGAACCGTCACCCCGTTCCCCGCTTAGCAGGCGTTCGCTACCTTGGTTATCAGCGGCAGTCCCCCCCGGGTGCAATCCATCAGATGGCCCCATGGGGATCCTGACGCCTTCGGTTCGAGGGCCCGGGCCCGCATGACGATCAACAGGACTACGAAACGAGGCGACCTTGATGAACAACGATCACATCACGCTGACCACCGCTGGCCTGGTCCAACTGCTCGTTGCCAGCACATGCCTGGGCAGCCTGCTGTTGATGGAGGACGTCGGCGCGAACGCCCTGGCGCCTTGGCTCGCGCTGTGTGGAGCCGCCCTGAGCGCCAGCGGACTGATGTGCAGCGGGCTCGCCTTGCACCGGCTCGTGGCCCTCTGGCTCGTCGCACAAAAGGACAGGAGACCGCCGCGTGCCAGCGCCGTGGATAACCTGTACGAATGGCCGCCACAGCCTTGATGGAGGCCATACAGCGCATCATGCGCCGGGGAACGTCGTGGACAGCATCCCTGCTATGTGGTTACCGTGCAGGTATTAAACCTTAACAACCGGCACCTTCTTTCCCCAGACTTGATCCGCGAGCGTACCTCCGGACCCATTCGAATCACCGGAAACCCC
>CAZDDH010000245.1:0-13289 GCA_964504165.1 uncultured Rickettsiales bacterium
ACGCGGACTGTTCGGGCGACTGCGACGACACCGACCCCACCATCAACCCCGGCTACCCCGAGCAGTGCGACAACATCGACCACGACTGTGACGGCGCCACGGACAACGGCGTGGACGACGACATCGACGGCGACGGCTACACCGAGTGCGACGGCGACTGCCACGACGGCGACGCCAGCACCTACCCCGGCGCCGACGAGACCTGCGACCACTGGGACAACGACTGCGACGGCGAAATCGACGAAGACGCCATCGACCCCGACCTGTTCGCCGATGACCTGGACGGCGACACCTTCGGCGCCCCCGGCACCACGACGCTGCAGTGCTGGGGCGTGACCAACGAGCTGGACTGTGACGACGCCGACCCCACCGAACCGGTGGTTGCGGACGCCGTCTATGGCATCCCCGGCAACCCTGGGACGGCCGCCGACCCGCTGTACGACATCCAGGACGCCATCGACCAGGCGGTGGGCTGCGTGGTCGCCCAGCCCGGCACCTACAGCGAAAACATCGATTTCTCTGGCAAGGACCTGGTGGTCACCGGCATGGAAGGTTCGGCCAACACCACCATCGTCGGTGTCGCCACCGACGAAGCCGTCGTGACCTTCGACGGCAACGAGAGCGCCGCGGCGTCCCTCACCGGCTTCACGCTCACCGGCGGCACGGGGCACGTCTACAACACGACCTACAGCTGGGCGTGCTCCTCCATCGAGACCTGCATCGACCACTACACGGTTTACTGCGGTGGCGGCGTGTACGTCTCGGACTCGGACCCGGCTCTCAACGACCTCGTCGTCGAGAACAACATCTTGCCGGTCAACACCTCGAGCCAGAACGGGAACAACACCTACTACGAGATCTCCAGCGGCGGCGGCCTGTGCTTCCGCAACTCCCTGTCCGTGGTCACCGACGTCAGCGCCAACGGCAACTACGCGGACCAGGGTGGCGGCGTCTACGTGGACCCCAACTCCTCCATCGAGTACAGCGGTGGCTACATCATCGACAACTCGGCCACCGACGGTGCCGGCATCGAGCTGGACCAGGGCAACTTGGTCCTGTCCAACATCGCGGCTAGCTGGAACGTCGCCTCGGAAGATGGCGGCGGGCTGCTGGCCATCGACGGCAACCTGTTCGCCAGCAACCTCACCTTGGGTGGCGACACCGCGGGCAACGGCGGCGGCATCTACCTCTCCGGCACCGCCATCGGCGAGGTGCTCAACAGCATCGTCTACGCCGAGGCCGCCAACGGCATCATGGTGGACGGCTCGGCCACCTTCACCGGCACCTACAACAACCTCTACGACAACAGCCCGGCCAACTACTCCGGCACCACCGACGTCACCGGCACCAACGGCAACATCGCTGTCGATCCGACCTTCACCAGCTACACCAACGACGGCAACCCGTACAACGACGACTGGACGCTGCTGGTTGGCTCCCCCTGCATCGACACCGGCAACCCGGCCGGCAACTACAACGACGCGGACGGCTCGCTCAACGACATGGGGGCCTTTGGCGGGCCCAACAGCGAGTGGGCCAACTGATAGGCGTCCCCAAGCCGGTGTCGTGACCGGCTCCCCTCCCCCACATTCGGCAGCTGCGTTGTTGCGCTGCGAACACCATCCCGGCCACAAACCCTGCACGTCCGGCCATCCCCCGATTTCCAGTCCCCGCTGACGATCCGTTCTCATCTCTGCTTATAGAAACGTCGTACGGGTGGGTGTGGTGTTGGCCCGACGAAAGGACGTCAGATGTACAGATGGTTCACTCCTGTTTGGATGGTTGTCGGCATGCCGCAATCCCGAAAAAACAACTCTAGAGGCAAAGGAACAACGATGATCTGGCGTCACGTGATGACTCTGGTGTTTGCAAGCATGTTCGTGGGCTGCGATGGCGCAGGTGGCGCTATCGTTTTGGACTCCGGCAACGACGATGCCGGCGATGACGACACGGGCGACGATGATACCGGCGACGACGACTCCGCGGATGACGATACCGGCGACGACGACGCGGGTGGGGACTGCCCGTGGGACGGTGTCTATGCGGGGGAAGCCACACTCGAACTCCCATGGTGGGACGAATATTGTAATGCAGAAGCGGAAATCATCGACTGTGAAGTCGTCGGGATACTGCATTGCGAACCGGACTGGTACTACTATGCCCTCGAGTTCACCGGGACGGCGGACCAGCAGGGTCTCGTCAGCGGAGACATCGAGGGATCCATTACCGACATCGGCTTCATGGAGACCGGATGGAGTGGTGATGTGAACCCGAACCAGCTGACCGGCGATTTCATCTACGACGAAGACATGGACGGCTGGGAAGAGGTCATCGGCGAATTCCAGATGTGGGGTCATTGACAGGCAAGGAGGCCTGAGCCCTACCGAGTCACCCCCATTTGCAGCCGGCGTGTAACCAAAACGAGTGCCGGAGCGAAAGACAGGTTAGGAGGTGATCTGAGCCCGGAGCGTTTGAACCCAGCCATATCCCATCAGGATCTACCCGCCCCAACTTTCCTTGGCCGCCAGGGAAACGTTTTATACATTATTGTTTATTGTGTACTACATTAAGGAAATTTATTTCCTTTTGCTGATTTCTCATATTCACGAACGTCTATTTTTGTTCTTGGCCAACACTAGTACCAATGAAAGGCATTTATGGAGCCCGGCCCGTGGGTTACGAGTTGGGCAACTCAACACCCGTTCCAGGAGGACACGATGAGACGTTTGATGTGGATTTGGTGCGTATTTTTGTTGGCAGGTGGGCTACTCGCGCTTGGCTGCGAGGTGGACGACCAGGGAGACGACGACGACGACGCTGCCGATGACGACGCCAGCGACGACGACACCGGCGACGATGATGTCGCACCGGCCGAGGCCACCGTCAGCGGAGAGGTGGGCCGCTCATTCTCCACCTGCCCCCCCAACATCGACGGCGTGGGGGACCTCTACTTCTTCTTGATGGACAACTGCGGCGACGAGTTGACCGACGCCAGAGTGACCGCGATGCTCCCATCCGCGGACCTGGGCTGGCCGGAGACCATGATCCCCTTCGAGATCACGGAAGTGCCTGACGGCACCTTCCAGCTGTATGCCTATCTGGACGATGACAGCTCCGGCCCGGGTGGCGGCACCGAGGGCGATCTGGAGAACACGATCTGCGTGGAGGTCACGGTCACCGATCAGCAGGACGTGACCGGTGTCTCGCTCATGCTCAACGACAAGTGCCCCTACTAGATCCAGCGTCCTGATGCGTGAGCAGTAGGTACTTCGCTGGTCCCCACCCCCGTCCGATCACCCCAACCCCGCCTCACTCGGTCCATTCTTTGCGGATCAATTATCCATGCTGAGCAAGAAATCAAATTCCTGCTGTTTGGGCCGAGCCAAAAAAACGTAGTCCAAGCACCAGTAATGTGCACCGACAATCCAGCTGAGGAAGACCTCCTTTTTGCCCTCACAGAACCGGAAGACAGGTGCATTGGCCCTGCGGGTTTCCGGATCCCTCCAGAGCCTACCCAGGCACACGATCGGATGGTCTATCTGCGCTTGTGGATTCTTTCTCACATAGTGGCATCCGTATTCGATCTCGGCCGGGGTCAACCCTATCCCATCCATGTGCTGGATCACCTCTTCGGTCATTGCTGGATTTCCCATCGTGATGGGAACCAGGATTTCATCCGAGACCAGTTTCTTCTTCATCGGGAAATTCTCTGCCCGCACATCCGGATCGATCCGGTCCTGTCCACAGCTGGCGATCAGAGCATCCAGTTGGAATTCCAGGAACTCATCCGCATGTCTCAAAAAATAAGATAATTCCTTCGATGTATTCGTTCCATTTTGAATCTTCCACTCCAGTTCACGGAACAGATCCAGAGTCCCCCGATCGGAGACAGTCGCTCCCTTCCTCATCCACATCATCCCTCCATCCAGAAGCCTCATGTAAAATCCCGGCGCTTATACGCTATCGCGAAGAAACCAAAGTACCAGGACGTTTCCGGCCAAAGATTGGGCCGAACTGGCCGGCGTGGATGGTGCTGACCGGCCCCGACTGGCTCTTCATAGGTTCTCTTGCGCCAGCGTTCATGGTATTGCCACACCATTATTTGGAGAATCCCATGACCAAGAAGAACTACTTGCAGGTTGCCATCGAAGAGGCTGCCTTGGAATTCGCAGGTGACATCGTCCAGGCCATCAACAACGCGACCCTCGACGAAATCAGGGACATCGTTGCAGAGGAACCGAAGAAGCGCCGGGGACGGCCGCCGAAGGAAGCCGTCGAACCCGAGGCCGAAGCCGCTGTTCCTGAACTCCCCCCGAAGAAGAAGGCCCGCAAGAAGCGCGACTGGCCCAAGTGCGCGATCGAGGGCTGCGATGCCAACGTCTACATGCCCAGCGGCCCACTGAAGATGTGCTACAAGCACTTCCGGGAAGCCGGAGGCAAGGAATCCCCGCTGGCTGCCGCTGCGCGGAAGAAGAAGGCGGCGGCGAAGAAGAAGTAGCCCGTTTGGAAGCTCCCCGCGATCACGGCGCCACCACCTCCACCTCCACCGCCACGGTCCGGCCGAAGACCTCGGGGTTGTACATCTCCTGGGCCTGTGTCGGGCCGGCGCGGAACGTGCCGGGGGTGGTCGCCCGGGCCAGGTAGGTCACGGTGTGCGTGCCGGGGCTCAGTACGTCGGCGAAGTACATCACCCGGTCGTCCCGCATCTCCCGGTGGTCCCAGCGCAAGAATCCAGCTTGTAATTGCGGCTGCTCCCGGAGGCGCGCGGTGGTCGCGCTCTGTGGGTCCACCGCCTCCAGGCCGGCGGGGAGTGGATCCTCGATGGCCACGAAGTAGCGGCGATCGGGCGTTTCGATGGTCAGGGTGACCTCCACGACCTCGCCGGCAGCTAGTACCACAGTATCCGCGTCTTCGAAGTGGAGGCAGGAGGCGGAACGATAGCTCCGGGTGATCCCGATCCCCGCGTCCCGAGGGGGCAGGTCCTGGTCAGCCGGGGCGTAGGTCAGGCCGAGCCTGTAATACAGCCGGCCGCTCCCCTCCTTGGTCACGGTCAACGGGCGTGATTCATGCTCCGATGGCGCCAGCTGTTCGAAGGAGACCGTCGCCGCGATCCGTTGGCCGGATCGCCCCTCGAAGGCCCTGGCCAGCAGCAGATCGTCGTCGGCCGAGACACGCGCCACGAAGTCCGGCTTCTCGGCCTCCACCGTCCGCAGGTAGCGGGCCAGGCCGCGGACCGCCCAGCCGTTCTCCTGGGTCGTGGCCCAGCGGCCGTCGCGGCGGGCCTGCATCAGGCCCGCTGCCAGCTTGTCCACGTATGGATGCTGCGGATCACTGACCAGTAGCGCGTCCAGGGCGATGGCGTCCGACCGGTGGCTCGAGTGCATCCAGCGGCCGAGGCCGCGCTGTGGTTCTTCGAAGTGCACCGTCTCCGGGGACTCGTGGGCCAGGTTGATGGCGGACTGGAAGATCTCGTCGGCGGCGGCAGCGGGATCGAAGTCGGCCGTGGCCACGTCTACCGGCAATCCGCGCAGTACGGTCACCAACCAGAATCGAGCGAACAGCGGCAGGTCCCGCCAGCCTTCGGCCAGGGTCTGGGCCGGTTTCACCGCCCCGGCCGGCAGCGGGCCCGCCTGGGAGAGCAGGTACAGGGCGAATGCCCGGCTGATCTTGCTCCCGCGGTCGCCGCCGCCGGATCCATCGAGGGCCACTCCGCCCAGGTAGATCCGCGCGTTGTCCAGCACCTCGCCATCCACCGGGTACCCCGCCCGCTGAGCGTCCAGGAGCACCATCGTGGCGTAGAGGGATGCGTAGGGGTGGGCGTTGTGGCGCCCCCCCGGCCAGTACGCGAACCCGCTGGCGCCGAGGGACATCCCCTCCAGCCGCTCGATCCCCGCCCGGATCATCACCGGGACCTCGTCGGGGCGGATACCCGCCAGCTCCGGCCCCATCTCCCCCAGGGCGATCAGCGGGACCATCCGCGACGAGGTCTGTTCGACACACCCGTAGGGGTACTGCACCAGGTATTCGGCGGCGTCGGACAGACCGGCCAGCGCCGTGGAGGCCAGGCCGATCTCCAGGCCGCCATGATCCGGGAGGATGTCCGAGGGCACCGCCAGGGGGATCTCGGCGAACTCCTCCACCACACCATAGGTGGCCGTGGACTCCGTGATCACACGGCGTTTGACGGGCAAGCGCGCCTCGACCGCGTCCAGCAGGGCCCCGTCCGCCGCCCGGAACTCCAGGACCGCCTCCCCCACCTCGAGGGCCATCAGGTCGAAGGCCACCTCCTCCTGCTGGCCCGGCTGGAGCCACCGCGTCTGGCTCGCCTCCCCTTCCAGGCCGATGCCCATGGCTGCCACGGTGACCGAGACCTCGTGGGCTTTCAGCGTGGTGTTCTCGGCGATCACGCCCGCGTGGAAGCGGTCACCGACGTGGACGAACCGCGGCAGGGCCGGCCGCAACACCACGGGCAGGCTCACCGTCACGGTGGACTCGCCGCTGCCAAACTGGCGGATCCCGGCGCTGGCCATGGCGAAGAACCGGAATCGCGACAGGTTGTCGGGTAGCGAAACGGTCACCGAGGCTTCGCCCGCGTCGTCGGTGAGAATGCCCGGATTGTAGTAGGGCACGGTCTCGAACCGGCTCCGGGCAGGCGCAGGGCTCGCGATGGCGCCGCAAGCCTTGGACCCGAAGTACCCGCCACCGGAGCCGTAGCCGCTGGCCCCGCGGCCCCGGCCGCGGGTACCGAGGCCACCCAGGAAGTCCGGATCGAGGAAGCCAAAGCGGGTGGGCATCAGGCTGCGGTTGTCCTGCCACGTCGCGGTGCGACCGTGGTGGGGGAACAACCCGCCGAGGAGGTCGGGGACCTCGAACGGTTCGAGGAGCAACACACCTTCGTCCACCGCCCACAGCGTCACTTCGGCGGGCAGGCCCCGGCCCGCGGCGTCGGACGCCCGCAACCGGACGACCAGTTCTTCTCCCGGCAACGCCGCTGAACGGGCCGGCATCACGTCCACCGCCAGCCGCTGGGATTCCACGTCCAGGTCCAGGCGGGTGCGGACCTCGTAGGTGGTGGGACGGCCTCGGTCCCGGCCGTTGACCAGATCGAAGGTCTCCCTGACACCCGGGGCCGTGAGGGCGACGCGGATGTCGGGCAGATCTCGCGCTCCCAACGGCACCGCCACCGGTCCACCGGCGAACTCCGTGCCGGCCAGGGGAGCCGGTCGCCAGTCCCGCAGGCCTGCGGCCTCCGTGGTGAGGATCCCGCTGACCAGCGGAGAGGGGGCGCGGAGTGATATCTGTGCCTGGTCACCGGGGATGTACAGATCCCGGTCCGCCCGCAGCCCGATCCACTCGGGGATCTCACCCTCAGCGGCCGTGGTATTCGCCGGGACCTCGGTGTCTTCCCGCCGCAGGTAGATGTACGTCGTCGCCCCGGCCTCCAGCGGATTGCCCATGGAGTCCTTTGCCGACGCCTTGGCCGTCCAGACGCCGGCCCTCGATGCACGGACCGAGCAGGTCGCCACCACGGGTGGCGTGGCCAGAGCAGCCGGTTCGCAGAGGATCTCCGGGGGAGGTGTGTCTTCCTCCTCCACGTCGATGGGACCGAGGAGCCGGACGGACAGATCGCGGATCCGGGCCGTGTCCTCCAACGGGCTCCCGTCCGGATGGACCGCCAGCACCTCGACGGTCAGCAGCCCTCCCGCCTGCCGCCGTCCCCCCTCGGCATCGGTGAATCGGACACCCAGGTAGAACTCACCCGGGTGGACCAGGACGCTGGACGACGCCGCGACGGTCTGGCGCGTGACCGCCTGTACGACGGCCTCGAGTTTCAGCCGTGTGGGAGGAACCGAGGAGTCGCCCGCCTCAGTCGGGATGGCGTGGGTGATCGTGCCGCTGTCGTCCAGGCCCCGGCTGCCTCGGCGGTGCCCCAATCCCGGGGCATCTGTGCGCTCGAGGGGTTGGAAGGAGGCCCCCGGAAAACCTGGCGGGCGATGATAAGCACGTCGCGAATCAAAGGCCAGCTCGCCCGCTCCCCGCACCGGCGTCCCGTGCAAGTTGGTGGCGACGACGGTGAAGCGGGCCTCCTCCCCCCGGACGATCTCCGGGCGGGCGGGAGTGACGACCACCTCGAACTCCGGCACGCGGTACTCGGCCACGCGGAAACGGGTACTCAGCCGGCCCCAGACCGCCGTCTCGTCGCCCCCCGGTGGTGGCCCTCCCGACGGCGGCATGGCCACCAGCCGGAATTGCCCCAGGCCGGCCTCGGCGGGGATCTCGAAATCGCCGTGGAAGTTGCCGCGGACGCCAAGCTCGTTGACCTGCTCGGCGAGCTCGTCCCCGTGGGAGTCGACGAGACGGACCGCAAGCTGGGGAAGGCGCGGGGTCGCCGGCTCCAGGCCATCCATGCTGTCGATCCGCGCGTACCCCTTGAACCGCACCCGATCACCGGGGCGGTAGATGCCCCGGTCGGCCACCAGGTGTCCGACGAGGGTTGGGGCCGGGCTCGCAACGACCCGCGGCAGCCGCAGGGCGGCCCAGTCGTCTTCGGTCGCGGCGACGGCCCACAGATCGGCGGTGTTGTTCAGGCCCAGCGCCTCGCGCCCGGGCGCCTCGACGATCCCCGCTGCTCCGGTGGTGCCTGCCCACACCTCCGATCCCGCCTCGTTCTTCACGGCCACGCGCGCCCCCGGCACCGGCTCCGCCGTGGCCAGGTCGGTAACGAGGATCAGTGCCTTGCGGGCGTCGCCGCGCACGGTCAGCCCCAGGCCGGTGAACAGTGCCAGCCCGCGGCTCACCGGCAGCTCCTCGCCGTGTACCTCGAAGTACAACGCGCCGGACTCCCCCTCGGGCACCAGGTCCGCCAGCGGCAGCGCGAACTCCCGGAGCTGCGCTTCGGGGTGGGTGTTCTCTTCGGGAATGATCGGCCTGGCCCGCCGGACCACCGCAGGCACCGCCTCATGCGGCTCGCCCGCCAGATCCTCGATCCAGCGGACCAATCCGGCGACCTCCTGGCGCGACACAGCCGCCATCTTGACCTCGAACCCGCGCACGTGGGCCTGCTCCCCCACCAGCGCGTGGGGGCTGCGCCGGTCGATGACCAAGAACCCCTGCTCCAGGTTGAGCCAGGGCAGGTGTGGCCCGACTGCGAGCGTCACCGCCGTCTCGGCAAGGGGCTGCCAGTGACGATCCCGCAGCCCACCGAGCACCGTGAGCGTGTGCTCGGTGTCCGGCAACATGACCGCATCGACCCTGATCTTGTTGGAGTAACCGTGGTACTGGTCCTGGCTCACCTCGCCGGGCGACAACAAAACGCGGCTGGCCGCGTGCGCGTACCTGGTGGCCAGTTCGTTGTTCAGCTGGACCACGAGGGTTGATTCTGGGCGGCAGGGTACGTGGCTGCAGGTGACCGATACTACACGGAGCGGCTCCCGAACCGTGATCTCATATTCGAAGCTCTCCCGGGCCGCCACCGGGCCCTCGGTGGAGTGGAATCCCTTGACCAGCGTAAGCGTCACCTTCGCACCGAGGGGGAACGGCTCGAGCGGACGAACCGCGACACCACGGGACACCGAGCGATGCTGTCTTTCGATCGGATCCGATCTCGAGACCTGGAACTCGACGGGGAGCGGAGCCGTGTAGGCCACCGGCTCCAGTCCCTCGGTTTCCTCCCCGGTGGTGACGAACGGTCTGGGGAACCGGGCTTCAGCCACTTCGAGGATCAGGTGTGCCGCGATCTCGGCGGGATCCACGTCCGCGTTGAACAGCAGGCTGAACTCCGTGTCCGGAGCCGGTCCCTCGTCCAGTTTGGTATTGTTTGCCACCAGAACGCGCGGCAACGGGGACTCGAACCGCCACGACACGGGTTCCTCCAAGATCCTCTCCCCCGAAGCGTCATGGATCCCCGCCGGGATCGTCACGTGGTAGACCGTGGCCCGTGGGAGCTCTTCATCGGGGTAGAACCGCACCAGGTCCACCCCCTCCCAGCGCTGCTCCCCCGCGATGGGCGGCATGAAAGTCAGCACCGGCCGGCCGTTCGTCTCTTCGCCGTCCCCCAGCGCCACCATCGGCGCCGAGAAACGGGCCGTGATCACCGGTTCCTCCTCGGTCTCGCCAATAGGCGTGGTGAGGATCACCGCCAGCGGCTCGGCCTGGGCCAGGGCAACGCAGCACGGGGCCAGCAGCGCCCCGATCACGATGCCGATCAATAAGGGAGTTCGTGGATGGAGTGGACGAGCGCCCGAGCTGACCATGATCGGCCTCCGAGGCATCTAGGCGCTTGTTTTCAGTATAACCGTTTTGACCCGGTCACTATTCGAAAGAGATCTTCATTTCTTGCGGCCGGCGCAGCGGATGGTTGACCTGTAGTTGTCATTCGGATCGTTGTGCTTCCTACCGCACAACGTCTCAACTCTGGCGTTCAAGAGCCCTATCCAAGGCCTTCCCCGCCAGACGTAGCTCTTTGGCAAGACACGCGATGTGGTAGTAGTAGAAAAATTTTGCCTGCTCTGGATCAGGTGCTAGCTTGGCCTTGGCCTCATTCGCTGGCATCTGTTTGTTACAGATTCTGCAAAATGGGAGTCTTGGTGATTCTCCGATTGTTACCAGATTCCATGACATCTAATGTTCTCCTCGTTCGTCATGTTTTCTTCAAAACCGTTCAATGTCTCTTCGTTTCATTCGCCCTTCTGGTTACAAATACTTCCCACCCCTACCGTGATCTCGATACGGTTCTGCACGGAAGAGGGGAGATCGTTCCAGACCTTGCTACCTGGGTCACATCGAAACTTCTGTTCGAGGCTAGCGAAGCGCCTTCGATACAAAATGCCGGTCCACGCGGGGTTTGGGAACCCGCTGGTCAAACCAGCAGCGCACATCTTCATCCAAGCCGATGCCGTGCATAAAATTGTATACGGCCTTTTCCAGAGCTGCTCCAAGTGTGTCGTGATCGACGCCGGTTGGATCCATGAAATCGACACCGTTCGTTGCGAAGGTGACAGATGGCGTAGTCTTCAACGTGATGCCGTAGTCGTCAGGATTCATGCCAACCGGCGAATGGACGGTACACGCGAAGCGGTGGAAGAAGCCGGATTGAATACAGTCTTCGGCAAAGAGCTGTCGCACATATTCCAGCGCATCGACAGTATCTTGCACAGTTTGCGTCGGAAAACCGTACATCAGGTACGCATGAACGAGGATGCCGGCGTCGCTGAAGGCGCGTGTCACGCGGGCTACCTGGGCGACCGAGACGCCCTTTTTCATCAGCTTCAGCAGGCGGTCGGAGGCAACCTCCAGGCCACCTGAGATGGCAATGCAGCCGCTGTCAGCCAGGAGGTCGCAGAGTTCAGGTGTGAAGGCTTTTTCGAAGCGGATGTTACCCCACCAGGAAATGGCGCGGTTGCGCTCGAGTAGTTCCTCTGCCAGGGCCTTCAAGGCCTTCGGCGGGGCGGCTTCATCGACAAAATGAAACCCACTTTGCCCGGTTTCTTCAATAATGGTTTCAATGCGGTCGGCAAGGATTGCTGCAGGGGCGACGTCGAAGCGGCGAATGTAATCGAGGTTGGTGTCGCAAAAACTGCATTTTTTCCAGTAGCAGCCGTGGGCCACAGTGAGCTTGTTCCAGCGGCCATCCGACCACAGGCGGTGCATCGGATTGAGCATGTCGAGCAGCGAAAGATATCGGTCGAGTGGCAGGCCGTCCCACGTTGGCGTACCGACGTCGGCAAAAGGTACGTCGGGCTCATCGTGATTGAAGTAGCGCACCTGGCCATCGACGCGGCTGAACGTGCGGACGAGTTCCTGCCGCGGACGTTTGCCGCCAAGGTGTTCGAACAAAGCCAGCAGTGGACGTTCGCCGCTGTCGAGTGCGACGAAGTCGAAGTAGTCGAAAACCCGTGGTTCTGCCAGTTCGCGCAGTTCGGTATTGACCCAACCGCCGCCAAGAACGGTCGTAATTTGGGGACATTGCGACTTGAGAGTTTGCGCCAACCGGAAGGCGGCATACGCCGATCCGGGAAAGGGGACCGACAGCAATACGATATCGGGCTTGTTGCGGTCGATTGCTTGCAACGTCAACATCTCTAGCGTTTGGTCAACCAGCGTAGGTGGCGCATCCAGAGCCGTGGCCAGGGCTTCGAAAGTCGCTGGACTGTCGGCCAGCGATTCGGCGTACCGCACGAATTCGAAGCGGGGATCAACCGCTTCGCGCAACACGTCGGCCAGATCGTTGAGGTAGAGGGTCGCCAGATGACGGGCCCGGTCCTGAATACCAAGCGCTCCGAAGGCCCACCCCAACGGGTCTCCGCCATCCTCGTCGATGAAATGGTCGAGCACCGCGAAGCGCGGCCCTTCGGGCAGGAAATCCCGGCGGCAGATGCGGTGACCGATGGAAGGATCCCGGCCTTGCAAAAAAGCTACTGCCGGAGTGATCGTTGCCAGATACCGGTCAAAATGCTCCGCGAAACCGGCCACCACTGGCGCGCGTCCGTGGCCTGGCAAGGCATCCACACACTCGCGAATCGCTCGCAGCCCTTCCTCGGAGAACAACTCCAGGAACAAACCGATGGCCATGTCTTCTTGCACCGCCTCGATATTGCGTGAGCGCAAAAATCCGGTGAGGTAGGCGGCCGATGGATACGGAGCCGTGAGTTGCGTCATTGGTGGGATGAGAGACAAGACGCGGAACGGTGAACTCAACCGCACTTCAGAACCCATTCTTGCCGGCGTCGACGTCAACGGCACAGCTCTGCCACGCCTTGCGGCAGTATCCGGTTAGACGGTGCAGTGACAACGAGTTGCTGATTTGCCATGCGAGGCATTATACCGATCCCCGGCAGCCGGTACGGATGCCTTTTACACGGAGTACGGCACAACTCCAAACCCGCATGATAGCTGTCACATTGAGGTACGGAAATATCCTACTTTTGCGTGGGATTGGCTCTGCTGTTCCAGCCGCCCTTCTACTCGACCACCCCGTCGCAGTCGTTGTCCAGGCCGTCGCCGACCACCTCGAAAGCGGCGGGGCTGATCGAGGCGTCCGTGTCGTCGCAGTCGCCCCCCTGCTCGGTGAAGCCATCGCCGTCGTCGTCGTACTGGGTAGTGCCCTCGTCGACGGTCCCGTCGCAGTCGTTGTCGATCCAGTCCGGGAGCTCGGCCGCGTCCGGTGATATGGCCGCGTCGCCGTCGTCGCAGTCCCCCCCCACCTCGGAGTAGCCGTCGCCCTCGTCGTCCTAAAGGAAGGTGCCCTCGTCGGTGGTGCCGTCGCAGTCGTAGTGGATGGCATAGGGGAC